>CAJLEF010000005.1 GCA_905205665.1 uncultured Bacillota bacterium
TTATGAACGAAGTTAAGAAAGTAAATGAAGACCCAGAATTTTTTAGTTATATGACTAAGGAAGAAGATGAAGAAAAATGCCATAATACTGAGCTTAAAGAAGCCACTGAAACTGGTTTAACAGCTGGTATTGATATTGGCAAAAAAGAAAGAAATATTGAAGTTGCTAAAGATCTTTTAAAGTTAAATACTCCACTAGAGACAATAATGATAGCCTCCAAACTAAGCAAGGAAGAAATTTTAAATCTTAAAAATAATATGTAAAACCACGAAAAGTAAGCCTTAAATGTGCTTATTTTTTATTTATTGAAATTTTTTTGACAAATTACACATAAAAAAAAGGAAATCAGAGATTTTTCTTGTATATATAAGTAGAAGGTAATTTATTTATCTTCTTAGAAAGGAGGACTCGAAATGAATGAAATTTTATTATTTTGCCGTAAGCATAAGATTTTTTGTAGTTTATTTTTTATTTTCATCTTTTTAGTGGGTTTCCTAGGTTTTTATTTAAAGGATGTTACCGCTGAAGAAAGTTTTACTTGTCCTACTGTGGATGTTGTAAAAGAAAGTGAAAAAGTAACAGAAACAGAGTTTATGGTCGATATTAAGGGTGCTGTGGTAAGTCCTGGTGTTTATAAAGTGACGAATAAAATGATAGTGAATGATGTTATTACCTTGGCGGGTGGATTACTTGAAAGTGCTGATACAAGTAATTTAAATCTAAGCAAACAACTTACCAAAGAGATGGTTATTACTGTTTTTACTAAAGAGGAAATTAAAGAAGAAAAAATACAAAAGAAAGCAGTTAACGAAACTAATAGTGAAGTTACTACTAAAGATGACAAAATTCATTTAAATACGGCAACCTTAGAAGAATTAATGACTTTACCTAATATTGGGGAAGCTAAAGCAAAACTTATTTTGGATTATCGTAGTACTTGCGGTCCCTTTAAATCTTTAGAGGAATTAAAAAATATTAAAGGCATTGGTGAGTCTGTTTATGAAAAACTGGTCCCATATCTTGCCCTTTAAATTTTTCTTCCTCTTTCTTTTTCTTTTGTTAGGAATAAGACTGACTATTAATTATTTTTTCCCTTTAAAAAGTGTTTACAATGAGAACACTTCTGAACTAATAGGACAAATTAAAAGTCTTAAAATAGATGGAGATTTAATTACTTTAAAAATCCATAGCAAAGAAGATATAGTTGGCTTTTATTATTTAAAAACAGAAGAAGAAAAAAATTTTTATGAAGAAAAGTTAATGGAAGGGCAACAAGTTCATATAACAGGGGTCTTTACTAGGCCTAAGAAAAATACTCTTCCAAATGGCTTTAATTATCAAAATTATTTAAAAAGTCAAAAAATATTTTATACAGTTACTGTTTCTAAAATCGAATTTTTAAAAGAAGCACCATTTCTTTACAAAATAAAAAATAAGATTATTAAGTATTTAAAAAAATTGCCTTTACAAAATTATTATGAAGCTTTTATTTTAGGAGATACTTCTCATTTAGATAAAGATACTTTAAGCAAAAATGGTATCAGTCATTTATTTAGTATTTCAGGTATGCATATAAGTTTTTTAATCATGATTTTAGGATTTATTCTTCCTAAAAATAAATTTTCTTTTGGCACAGTTTTTAGCTTCTTTTCTTTTTATGCTTTTTTGACTAATTATCCGATTTCTATTTTACGTTCTCTTTGCAGTTATTATTTAACATATTTTAATCAAAAATATAATATTGGTTTAACTCATCGTTGGTGTTTAATTTTAATTGGTATTGTTTTTCTAATTATAAATCCTTATTTAATAGAAAATATTTCTTTTCTCTTTTCCTTTTACATTTCTTTTTGTTTGTCTTTTATAAAGATTTCTAAAAATTATTTTGCATCGCTAATTAAAACGAGTGCTGTTTCTTTATTAGCAAGTATTCCTATTTTAGGCTATTATTTTTATCAAGTAAATTTATTTTCTTTCTTTTTTAATTTGTTGGTCATTCCTTTTGTAAGTTTTCTTCTTTTTCCACTTTGTTTACTGACAGCTATTTTTTCACCTTTAAATTTTCTCTTTTCTCTTTTAGTTCAAGTATTTGAAAAAATTAATAATTTTTTTGCATCATGTAATGTAGGTATGGTTTTACTTCCTAAAATATCAATAGGATATTATTTTGTATTAGCTATTGTTATTTGCTTATTTTTATATCAGAAAAAATCGAGGGTGTTGACAAGTTTCTTATTAATACTCTTATTATTAATTTTAAAAATAACTCCTTATCTGGACTCTTCGTTCCACATATACTTTTTAGATGTCGGGCAAGGGGATGCAACTTTACTTGTGTTTCCCCATCAAAAAGAAGTTATTTTAATAGATACAGGCGGCAAAATGACGTATTCTAGCGAGTCATGGAAAGTACGTGACAAAAATACTCTTACGGATAATTTAATAACTTCTATACATTCCTTGGAAATTAGTAAGATAACTTATCTTATTTTAACGCATGGGGATTACGATCATATGGGGGAAGCTATTTCTTTAGTAGATAATATAAAAGTCGAAAAAGTTTTTTTTAATTGTGGCAGCTTTAACGATTTAGAAAATAAACTAGTTCAAGTGTTAAACTTGAAAAAAATAAAATATGAATCATGCTCTAATGAAATAAAGACTGATAAGTATAAATTACAATTTTTAAACACGACTCTTTATGATAATGAAAATGACAATAGCAGTGTCATCTATTTAAATTATAATAATTATAAATTTCTATTTATGGGAGATGCATCGGTTAAAAGAGAAAAAGACCTTTTAAAAAAATATAATTTAAACTACATAGATTTTCTTAAAGTAGGCCACCATGGCTCAGATACAAGTAGTAGTAAGGAATTTATGGATTTTATAAATCCTAAATATAGCATAATAAGTGTTGGAAAAAATAATAGATATGGTCACCCGAAAGATAGTGTTTTAAAGATATTAAGCAGTAGCAAGATTTATAGAACGGATTTAGATGGTAGCATTGAAATTATATTAAATAAAAAGGGCTATCAAATAAAGACTTATCAACCTTAAGAAATAATAAGTTTGATATAATATTAGAAAGACATTTGGAGGTGAAAAAATGAAAGTTATTTTTTTGGATTTTGATGGTGTCATCAATAATTGGTATGACTTTGATGGTGTTTCTTTAAATAATGCAAAAATATTAAAAGAAATTATAACCCAAACAGACGCTAAGATCGTAGTAACTTCATCTAACAAATATAGTTTGCAAAGGAGTGATAATCCTTCTTATTTTGCTTCTAATTTTTATAGAAAATATATTAAACCGTTAAATGAACTAGGTATTGAAATATATGATATGACTCCTTGCATTGAATATAATCGAACTTTGGAAATCCAAAATTATTTATATGCACATGAAGTAGAAGAGTATGTTATTATAGATGATGATTTGATAGGGGAAAAATTACAAGAACATCAAGTATTCTTAGATTTGTATAAAGGATTACAATTAGAACATGTAAAACCAGTTTTAAAAATATTAGATGGACAATTAGGCTTTTATCCAAGTAATTTTAATCTGAAAGAAACACCTGATGAAAAATTATTAAGAATTTCAAAATACTATAATTCTATAAAGAAAAATAAGTGAACTGAAAATGATTCTTTACATTCAAAATTAAAGTACTTTTTAATTATTTGTTTTTCTGATATAATGAGTAGGTAGATAGGATGATTATTATGGCTAAAAGAAAAATAAAAGAACCCATTGTTATTGATAAAACCCCATTAAAAGCGACATCTTTAGGCAATTTAGAAACAAAAGAAAATGGACCTTTAGTAGCAATTTTATGGGTAGGGTTGCTAATCGTGTGTATTATTTCCTTACCTTATGTGGCTGATTTTATTCAAAATTATCAAAATAATCAAATTACAGACACTCCTGTTAAAAAACCAGACAACACTTCTGATAATAATACCCCAAATGATACAACAGAAGAACAAACTATTTATAATTTAGAAGATGGCTTAGTAATAACAGAAAATAAATTTAATCTTAGTGATTTTGGAGTTTCTAACAACACTTTAACTTTTAAAATAACAAATGTTGGTGGCGATGTTGACTATTTTAAAAAACATAATTATTTTGTTGAATTGTTTGATAATGATAAAACTCTTTTACAACGTATTAAATTTGATGGCGTAACCATTAATAAAACAAGAACAATTACCTTAAGTTTAGATGTGACTTCTTTTACTAAAATTTCTCTTGTGGAAAAAGATGTTAAAGATTATCCTAATGTTGTTTTAAAAACAGTAAATGAAACACCAACTCTTACTTGTCAAAATAAAGACCTTAAAGTAATTTATACTTTTAGTTCCGATGAAATTAATAAATTAAAAACTATAGAAACAAATTATTCTTATGCTTCTTCAAATAAAGATTATGAGCAAATGCTATCACGTTATGAAACATATGCCACATCTTATAATTCTTTAGGTGGTGTAAAAGCTACATTGATTCCTATTAATACTGGTTTTACTTTTAAAGTTAATATTGATTTAACCGTTATTCCTACAGCTTCTTATACGAGTACATTCACCGATAAATATTATTATTCTTTAGATACGGAAGCTAAAATTGTTGCTTTTGAGTTAGAAACCAGTGGATTTAGCTGTAATTAAGGCATTTATGCCTTTTTCTTTTGCCAAAATTTTGATACAATGACATAGGGATGGTAGCAAATGAATTATGAAATTCACCTAGAAAACTTTGATGGACCCATGGATTTATTACTTCACTTTGTGAAAGAAACAAAACTAGATATTTATGAAATTCAAATGAGTTCTATTATTGAAAATTACTTAGATTATATAAATTCCTTAAAACACTTAAATATTGATATAGGAAGTGATTTTCTTTTGATGGCCTCTTCTTTATTGCATTTAAAAAGTAAAATGCTTATTGGCAAAACACAAGTAGAAGAAGAATCAGAAGACGAATTTAATATTACAAGTGAAGAAGATTTAAAAAATAAAATTATTGAATATGAAAAATATAAAAAAGTTATTAGTAAATTACAAAATTTAGAAGATAAGCGAAAAGAAGTTTATACCAAATGTCCTGAAAATATGAAAGAGTATCAAGTGATGCCAGAACTAATCAATGAAGGACTAACATTAGATGATTTAAAAAAAGCTCTTTTAAATGTGCAGAGGCGGATGCATTATAAAGAGCCAGTAGAAACAAGAATAACCAAAAAAGAAATAAGTGTTGAAAAGCAAATGAATAAGATTCGAGATGTTTTAAAGATAAGAAAGAAAATGTTATTTGAAGAATTTTTTGATGATTACGCGAAGGATTATGTGATTGCTACTTTTTTAGCATTATTAGAAATGACAAAGAAAAAAGAAATCATTTTAAGGCAAACAACAAATTTTGATTCGATAGAAGTGGAGATGATTTAAAATGGAAAAAGAAGGTATTTTAGAAGGTATCCTTTTTGTTCAAGGGGATGAGGGTATTACTCTAGAGTCCATTTGTAAAATTATGGAAATTGATATGGATGAAGCGAAATCTCTTCTTTTAAGTTTAAAAAATCATTATGAAGAAAAAAACAGAGGATTACGTATTCGGTTTCTTGGTAACGCATTTAAATTAACAACGAAAGAAGAACACAAAGTTTATTATCAAAGATTATTTACAGTGCCAGAAAATAGAGAATTAAGTCCTCAAGCTTTAGAAGTTTTAGCTATTATTGCTTACAATGAACCTATTACGAGAATTGAAATTGATGAACTACGAGGACTATCTTCAGACTATACTATCAGAAAACTTCTTGCTAAAGGGTTAATAAAAGAAGCAGGAAAAAGTACCATGCCAGGTCGCCCTAACTTATATAAAACGACTCATGAATTTTTAGATTATTTTGGCATGGCTTCATTAGATGATTTACCAAGGTTAGAAGAACAGGAAGAGCCTTCAAAAGAAACAGAATTATTTACATCTATTTATAAAGAAAATTTAGAAGAAACTTCTGAAAAAGTCTAGCATTAAAAAGAAAAGTTTGATATACTTTTCTTGTATTTGCTCGCATGGTGAAATTGGTAGACACGACAGACTCAAAATCTGTTTTCTTTAACAGAAGTCCCGGTTCAAATCCGGGTGCGAGCACCAATTTAAAATATTTGAAAGTTAGCTAAAAGCTAGCTTTTTTTGAAAGAAGAAAGGAATTAGACATGAGAGAAATAAAAATTAATGGGATATATAAACATTTTAAAGGAGATAGATATTTAGTTTTAGATGTTGCTAAACATTCTGAAACCAAAGAAGATTATGTTATTTATCGTGCGTTATATGGAGAAAATTTATTATGGGTTAGACCTCTTAGTATGTTTCTATCTGAAGTAGATCATGAAAAATATCCAGAAGTTTCTCAAAAATATCGATTTGAATTAGAAGAAATTAAAAGTAAAGTGAAGTAAACTATTTCCATTAATTTCAAAAAGTGATATCATATATACTGTAATGGACGTGATGATATGAAAGAAATGAGACAATTAAAAATTAATACTTTTTCATTAGTTATGGGTAAATCATTTGCTTTTTTGTAAGTCCATAAGGTTCTCTTTTTAAGAGTGCCTTTTTTATTTGAAAGAGGAGAGCGTATGTTAAAAGAAAATATTGAAAATAGAATTATGCATTTACTAAGTAAATGTGAATTTAGATTTAAAAAATTAAGCCATTATTTTGGGTGTAAATCCAAAATTGATAAATTGTATTTAGAAAATATATTAGAAAAAATGCAAATTCAGGGTTTAATATATTTTAATGAAGGAATATATCAGTTATTTCCTAAAAAATTTTTGATAACAACTATAGAAGAAATGAATCATAAAAAAGAAGGCCATACCGCATGCTTTAAAAATGCTAAAAATGTACTTATTCCAATAAAGGAACAAAGTTTAAATGGAGCAATGGTAGGAGATATTGTTGTATTAGATGAAAAAAATAGAATAGTAAAAAAAGTTCTTAAAAGAAAAATAAATCATATTCATTGCGAAGTTATTTTAGAGGACGGTATAAAAAAACTTAAGCCATTGCGAGTTTTAGGAAGTGACTACTTAAATGTTAGAATAGCTCATCGTGATATGAAAAAGTTAATTCCTGGAGAAATTATTTTAGTAGAGTTGACAGTGGATAAATATGATTCATATTATGAAGGAAATATGATTGATCTTGTAGGACATAAAGATGACCCTGATATAGCTCTTAATATTATTGCTTCTAATCACGGCTTTTTGTTAAATCATTCTAAAGAAGCTTTAGAGGAAGCTTATAATATGCCAACCAAAGTAGAAGAAAAAGATAGAATAGGACGTTTTGATTTACGACAAGAAGAAATTTTTACCATCGATGGCATTTATACAAAAGATATGGACGACGCGGTTGGTTTAAAAGAACTTTCTGATGGTAATTATGAATTAAGTGTGTCTATAGCTGATGTTAATCACTATATAAAACCAGGCAGTCACTTATGGAATGAGGCAAAAGAAAGAAGTACATCCCTTTATATGGTTAATTCAGTAATACCTATGTTTCCTCATATTTTATCAAATGGTATCTGTTCTCTAAATGAATCAGAAGATAGATTAGCACTTACTTGTTTTATAACTTTGAATAGCGAAGGAAAAATTTTAGAATATAAAGTTTTACCAACAGTCATTAATTCTAAGAAGAAAATGAATTATCGAGATGTTCAACAAGTTCTTGATGGTAGTGTTGTTAATGGTTATGAACCATTTGTAAAAACTTTACAAAATATGTATAAATTATCTCGTATTTTAAAAGAAAAACGCAATGCTATTCCTTTTGATTCCAAAGATATTTCATATACTTTTGATGAAAACAAAAATATTATTGATATTAATAAACAAAAAAATAATGATGCAATGAATATTATTGAAGAGTTCATGATTTTGGCTAATGTATGTATGGCTAATTATAGCACTTTCCTTTCTATGGCCACTCCTTATCGTATTCATGAAGTTCCAGATGCATATAAAGTAGATGAACTTTTCAATCAACTTAAACTAGCTAAATATGATGTTAATGACTGTATAGCCCAAAATTTATATGAAACTCTAAATAACATTTTAAGAAAATATCAAAATAGTCTTGATTATCCATATATATCTAATTTAATTTTAAAAACAATGAAAAGGGCAAAGTATAGCAATTATAATGAGGGACATTATGCTTTGAAAGAAAATTATTATGCTCATTTTACGAGTCCTATAAGAAGATTCCCAGATTTACTTTTACATTACCAAATTCATACTGTTTTAGATAAAACATATCCTGATAATACAATCGGTGAGAAAGAAATGGAAGAATTATGCAGTCATGCCAGTTTTATGGAGCAAGCTGCTGATCAAGCAGAAAAAGAAGCTGATGAATATACAGTTTTACGTTATATGAAATCCCATCCTGAAAAAATTTATCGTGGTTATGTTGATAAATTAGAAGAAAATTATATTAGTATAGTTATCTCTACAGGAATAAAAGGAAGAATTAGCTATCAAAATTTATCTAATGAATTAACAATTGATCAAGAAAAAGGAGCCATTTATTTTCATAAAAATGTTTATTTAAAAACTGGAAATGTTTGTTTATTCCAGGTAAAAAATATTGATTTATCTCGTAATGAAGTAGAATTACAACTAGAGAAAAATTTGTCTGTACGAGAATATGATAAAGATTTTTCACGTATTTTAAAAAAAGCAGATTAATTTATAAAAGTGTGTTTTATCAAAAGCACTTTTTTTGTGAAATTTAGATGAAAACAATTGTAAGGTTATTGACAAATAAAAAAAATAAGCATAAACTGTTTTGGTAAGGCAACTTACAAAGTAGGTGAATTGTTGTGGAAAATAAAAGCATATTACATGAAATGAAGGTGTTAGATCATTTAATAATCCGAAATTTATTTTTAGAAAAGCCAGAATATTTGAAAGAGGCGCCCACACTTACTCAAGTGCAAATTATGGGATATTTAATGAAAAATGAAAATAAAGAGGTTTATCAAAATGATTTAGAAAGTGTTTTAAATTTAAGAAGAGCTACCGTTTCAGGCGTTTTAAAAACAATGGAAAAAAATGGCTTAATTAAAAGAGAAACCGCTTTAAAAGATGCTCGAACCAAAAAGATTATTTTAAATGAGGATGTTAAGAAAAGATGCAATATACAGAAAAATCGTTTTCATGATTTTGAAGAAATATTAAAAAAAGATATTTCTGAAAATGATTTAGAAACTTTTTTTAATGTTTTAGTTCAAATGCAACAGAATATAAAAATCTTAGATTCATCAAAATGCAAGTAAGACCTTGGAAAAAAGAAAGGAAAGAAAAATGTTAAAATTATTAAAGAATTTTGGTAAAAAAGAATGGTTTTTAATTTTTGTCTCATTTATTTTAATTTTAGGACAAGTATGGTTAGATTTAAAAAGTCCTGATTATATGTCACAAATAACAATTCTTGTTCAAACAGAGGGTAGCCAAATGAAAGATATTCTTTTGAATGGTGGTTATATGCTACTATGTACATTTGGCAGTCTTGTTTTATCCATTATTGTTGGTTATTTTGCTTCTTATTTAGCAGCTACCTTTTCTAAAAAAACTAGAAGCTTACTTTTTAGAAAAATAGAAGATATGGGGATGCATGAAGTTAAGCAATTTAAAACAAGTAGTTTAATTACGAGAACAACGAATGATATTACGCAAATTGAAATGTTAATTGCCATGGGCTTACAACTTTTAATTAAAGCACCTGTGACGGCTATCTGGGCAATTTCAAAAATTGTCAATAAATCTTTAGAATGGAGTGTTATTACTGCCGTTGCTGTTTTAGTACTACTTTTAACGATTGGTTTACTTGTTTTTGTAGTTATGCCTAAATTCAAACTTGTTCAAAGATTAACCGATCGTGTAAACAATTCTATTCGTGAAAACTTAACCGGTATTCGTGTTGTCAGAGCTTTTAATGCTGAAAAATATCAAGAAGACAAATTTAATGAAATCAACTCTGAATTAACAAAAACACAGTTATTCAATCAAAGAACGATGTCTATTTTATCTCCTATTATGTATTTAGTCATGTATATGTTAACTCTTGCTATTTATTTTGTGGGAGCCAGTCTTATTAAAAATGCGATGCTTGGAGATAAATTAACTTTATTTGGAGATATGGTTGTTTTCTCATCTTATGCGATGCAAATTATAATGGCTTTTTTAATGCTTGCTATGATCTTTATGATGTTACCTCGAGCTCAAGTTTCAGCCAAACGTATTAATGAAGTATTGGATACCTCTTTATCAATTACGGATGGCGAAATCTCTACAAATGACCAAAAAGAAAAAGGGACTGTTGAGTTTAAAAATGTATCTTTTAAATATCCTGATGCAGAAGAGTATTTATTAAAAAATATTTCTTTTAAAGCAAAACAAGGCGAAACGGTTGCTTTTATCGGTTCTACTGGTTCTGGTAAGAGTTCTCTTATTAACCTAGTACCACGTTTTTATGATGCAACAGATGGCGAAGTTTTAGTGGATGGTGTAAACGTAAAAGACTATAAGCAAGAAACACTTCATAATAAGATTGGTTATGTTCCTCAAAAAGCAGTTATTTTTAACGGTACAATAAATGAAAACGTTTCTTATGGTGAAAATGGCCAAGAAAAGATTACCGAAGAAAAAATAAAAGAGGCCATCAAAGTAGCTCAAGCAGAAGAATTTGTTTCAAAAATGGATAATACTTATGAAACACATATTGCCCAAGGTGGAACCAATGTTTCTGGAGGTCAAAAACAAAGGCTTTCTATAGCAAGAGCCATTGCGAGAGATCCTGAAATTTATATTTTTGACGATTCTTTTTCTGCCCTAGATTATAAAACAGACGCGATTTTAAGAAAAGAATTAAAAAATTATACGAAAGATGCAACGAGCTTAATTGTAGCTCAAAGAATTGGTACCATTATGAATGCAGATAAGATTCTTGTTTTAGAAAACGGTGAATGTGTTGGTATGGGTACTCATGAAGAATTATTAAAAACTTGCGAAGTTTATAAAGAAATCGCTTTATCACAATTGTCAAAGGAGGAGTTAGAAAATGCATAGAGGTCCTCAAAATGAAACTGCCAAAGATTTTGGCGGTTCTATGAAAAGATTATTTAAAGAATTAAAGACTTATCAAAAAGCTATTTTTCTTGCTTTAGTTTTAGCAACTCTTGGTTCTATTTTGTCTTTATTCGCTCCAAATAAATTATCTGATTTAACAGATGAAATTCAAAAGGGCTTAATTATTAATCAGGATAACATGACAGAGATTGCTACAGATATTCAAAATAATTTAATGACTTCTTTACCAGAATATTTAAACTTTAATTTGGATAATAATACTTTAATGAAAATTATGATTTCTTCTTCTATCAGTACGGAAGAAAAAGAAAATTTTCAAACATATCTAAGTGATTTAAAAGATGGTAAAAAAGATTTTACATATCTAGCTACTTTTTCTGATGATTTATTAAATTTATTGTTTGCAGATTCAAACTTTAAAGGAATAACAGTAACTAAAGAAGATAAAATTTCTTTTCTAAAAGGAATGAATAATAAAGAGTTTGTTTTAAAAGATGAGGTTAAAAATGTTTTATTACCTGATATAACGATTGATAATATTACGATTTCTTCCAAAGATCAAGTAAGCTTTTTAAATATTTTATCTACTTTAGATGAATCAAATAGTTCTGAAATATATCAAAAATTAGATGAAGCTCCAGAAAGTGTTCTTTTACTTATTGAACCTTACATGGACATGGATGCCATTAAGAAAATAGCTTTATTTCTACTAACAATTTATTTAATTAGTGCGTTATTTAATTATGTTGAAGCAATTTTAATGACAAATGTTTCAAATGGTTTTGCTAAAGAATTAAGAGGTAAAATTTCTCATAAAATTAATTTATTACCTTTAAAATATTTTGACGCTCATCAATCAGGAGATATCTTATCTCGTGTGACAAACGATGTTGATAGCATTGCTCAATCATTAAATATGAGTTTGTCACCTTTAGTAAGTGCTTTAACTTTATTTTTTGGTACCATTATCATGATGTTCGTAACAAATTGGATCCTTGCTCTTACAGCTATTTTATCTAGTTTATTGGGTTTTGTCTTTATGTTTGGCGTTTTAAGTAAATCACAAAAATACTTTGTAGCTCGTCAAGAAGAGTTAGGAGCTTTAAACGGACATATTGAAGAAGTTTATGGTGGATTAAATGTTGTCAAAGCTTACAATGGTCAAAAAATTTCTAATGAAAAATTTGATGCTTTAAATGAAAAAGTTTATAATGCTAATCGTAAAAGCCAGTTCTTATCAGGTCTTATGATGCCAATGATGAGTTTTATTGGTAACTTTGGCTATGTTGCTGTTTGTATTGTGGGAGCATTACTTACTATCAATGGCAAAATTAGTTTTGGGGTTATTATTGCTTTCATTACTTATGTTAGAATGTTTACCTCACCATTATCTCAAATTGCTCAAGCCATGACTTCATTACAATCAACTGCAGCAGCGAGTGAAAGAGTCTTTGAATTTTTAGACGAAGAAGAAATGAAAGATGAATCTTCTTTAAAAGAACACTTATCTCTTGAAGAAGCCAAAGGAAATATCGAATTTAAAAATGTCGTCTTTAAATATGATGGGAATGAAAAACCAACAATTCATAACTTTAGCGCTAAAGTAAAAAGTGGTCAAAAAGTGGCAATCGTTGGTCCAACGGGTGCTGGTAAAACTACAATGGTAAACTTATTAATGAAGTTTTATGACATCAGTGGAGGAGATATTATTATTGATGGTAAAAGTATTAAAGATTTAACCAGAGAAAATATTCATGACTTATTTACAATGGTTCTTCAAGATACATGGTTATTTAACGGAAGTATCAAAGAAAATATCATTTATAGTCGTGATAATATTAATGATGACGATGTAAAACGAGTTTGTAAAGTAGTTGGTCTAGATCACTTTATTAAAACTTTATCGGATGGTTATGATACAGAGTTAGGTGATAATGACAGTGTTTCATCTGGCCAAAGACAACTTTTAACGATTGCTAGAGCTATGCTTTCTTCATCTCCATTCTTGATTTTAGATGAAGCAACAAGTAATGTAGATACAAGAACAGAAGAGTTAGTTCAAAAAGCTATGGACAAACTTTGTGAAGGAAAAACATCATTTATTATTGCTCACCGTTTATCAACGATTAAAAATGCAGATTTAATTTTAGTTATGAAAGACGGAAATATTATAGAAACAGGAAATCATGAAGAATTAATGAAACAACATGGCTTTTATGCTGATTTATATAATTCTCAATTTGAAAAATAAACAAGAGTCTCCTAATTGTGAGACTCTTTTAATGTAAAATAATGTCAATATATACATTTTAAGGTTCTTTAAAATAAATTTTTTTATATAATAAATAGTTATAAAGGAGGATATTTTATGCACCCAAAGAAAAAGTATATTGTACAATTGTGTGAAGTAAGCGAAGAGGTTTTACATAAAAACAAACAAGAAAAAGACGAAATATTTAAAACAAGTAAAGGGATATTTCAAAATGCAAATATTTTTATAAATCAGGAAAGTGTTTTAGTTAGCCCAACTAAAAGCAATAGTATTGTTAGAGAATGTATAACAGGCAAAAAAATACCATTAGTTACTTTAGATATTTATAGGAACTTAGATAAAAAATTACCATCATTCGAAGCGCCTTATGCTTACTATGCAAATAGTAATTTTAAAACTCGATTATTTGCTTTCCAAATTGTTTATCATGACATGGGATATATCGTTGAAAACAATCCTTATAATCGTGTTTTATTCTGTGGTGATTTTGATAAAAAATTATCTGGCAGTCAAATTGAGATGTCAGAAAAAGAAACAATTGCTAATTTTCTTCGTAGTAAAGATATGACTTTTGAAGAGTACCAAGAACATTTAAATAAGAGATTGGCTATATTAGATGAAAAAGAATCTAAAACATTGGGCGACTCTTTAAAAAGAATTATAAATTTTCAGGCTAAAAAAAAGTAAGGCATCTAAATGTCTCACTTTTTTAAATTAAGCTAATTTTTTTGCTTCTCTTGCACTAATGACTACCTTTTCTCCATTGATAGTTTTCTTTTGAAGGTTTGGCTTTTGAACTCTTTTAGTTGCGTTAAGTGCTTTACTTCTTGAATTAACTGTTAAAGGTTTTTTTGTTGATACTTTCTTTGCCATTTATCATTCACCTCGCTTTTTCTCTTTAAAAATCTTATCAAAAAGAAAAGCTAAAGTCAAATAAAATCGGTCTGTTTTCAAGTGAGATTACTTTTTTTTCTTGGAAATCTATGATAAAATGAAAAAGCAGGTGATAAATCATGAAACAAACCTTAAAAGAAGCTTTACCTTATGTTGTTATTGTTTTAATCGTTATTGGGATACGTTTTTTTATAGTAACTCCCATAAAGGTAAATGGTATGAGTATGTATGATACTTTAAATGGCAAAGAAATTATGCTTCTATGGTATCAAAAAGATATTAAAAGATATGATATCGTTGTGGCAGATTTGATGGAAAATGGGAAAAAAACTGATACCATTATCAAAAGAGTATATGGTCTTCCTGGCGAAACGATTAAATGTGAAAATGGTATTATTTATATAAATGATCATAAAATTGATGATCCTTATGCTTACGGTAAAACAGAAGATTTTGAAGCAGTTACCTTAAAAGATGATGAGTATTTCATTTTAGGCGATAATAGAGAAATTTCTTTAGATAGTCATATTTTTGGCCCTGAAAAGAAAGAAAATATTAAAGGGGTTGCCGACTTTATTATCTTTCCTTTTAGCCGTTTTGGCAAAGTAGAAACTAAAGAATAAACTAAGAATGGATGTGAATAAAATGGATAATAATTTAAAAACAACAAATATTAATTTTTACCCAGGTCATATGGCCAAGGCAAGAAGATTGATTGCTGAAAAATATCCTTTAATAGATATTGTTTATGAGGTTGTGGATGCCCGTATTCCTTTTTCTTCTAAAATTAAAGATATCTATAATATTATTGGAAATAAACCTAAAATATTAATTATGACCAAAAAAGATTTATGTGATGAAAAGATCACAAATGCTTGGGTTAACTATTATGAAAATTTAGGTAATCCAGTGGTATTAGTTGACTTAAATAATACCAATGATTATGAAAAAATAGTAACTTTAACACACCAAATTATGGCTAAAACGCAAGAAAAGAGAATGGATAAAGGTTTAAAAGAAAAGGAAATTCGAGCTTTAGTTGTCGGTATTCCTAATGTTGGTAAAAGTACCCTTATCAATCGTTTGTGTAAAAGAAAAGTGGCTAACGTTGGAAATAAACCAGGTGTCACTCAAAATATAAGCTGGCTTAGAACTCACAGTGATATCTTATTATTAGATACCCCTGGTATTTTATGGCCTAAATTGGATCAAAATGAAGTGGCTTATAATTTAGCGTCTTTTACGGCGATTAAAGAAGAAGTGTTACCAATTGATGATATTGCCGTTTATATTTTAAAAAAATTATCTATGTATTATCCAGATAAACTACAAGAATATTATGGTTTAGAAAAAGTAGATGATGAAAATATTATGGAAGCTTATGAAACTATTGGTAAGAAAATTGGAGCAATGAGAAATGGTGAAGTAGACTATGAACGGGTATCTACTAAAATCATCAATGATATTAAATTAGAAAAAATAAAAGGAATCACTTTTGATAGGAAGTAAGATATGACAAATGATTTATTAGCTTATGAAAAAGATTTATATTCAGAAGGATATGAATTTATTTGTGGAACAGATGAAGCAGGACGTGGACCTCTTGTCGGACCTGTCGTTGCAGGAGCCGTTATTTTACCTAAAAATTATCATTTAGAGGGCTTAACCGATTCTAAAAAATTAAGTGAAAAGAAAAGAGAAAAATTTTTTGAAATTATCAAAAAAGATGCTGTTTCCTATGGTATAGGAATTGTAGATGCTAAAACGATTGATGAAATAAATATTTATGAAGCCAGTCGTTTGGCTATGAAAAAGGCTATTTCTAACATGCAGATAAAACCAGATTATATTTTAACAGACGCTATGCCTATTTTAGATATGGACGTACCTGTCAAACCAATTATTCATGGAGATGGTTTATCTATTACTATTGCAGCTGCAAGTGTTCTTGCTAAAGTAACCAGGGATCATTATATGTACGAATTAGATAAAAAATACCCTCAGTACGAATTTAAAAAACACAAAGGTTATCCAACTAAAAAACATCTAGAATTAATAAATGAATATGGGGTGACAGAAGATTATCGCTTTACTTATAAACCTGTCCAAAAAGTATTAGAAAGTAGTGAAAAAAATGAAAAAACAAAGAAATAAAATTAATGTTCTTTCTTATTTGCTACCTATTTTCTTTTTCTTTTCCGTAGAAGTTCTTTTCCGCATCTTACTTAATTTTCCTATTTTAGATTATGCAACCATTCGTATTTTCTTTTCAAGTGTCTTTTTAGTATCTATTTTGAATCTTATTTCTTTGCTTTTTAAAACCAATAAACAAAGAAATATTTTTATTCTTGTTTGTCTATTTTTAGTCAGTATTTATGACTGGGGACAATATGGCTTTCATAATTATTTAGGAATGTTTATTTCTTTAAATACAGCTTCTCAAGCCAGTGCTGTTACCGATTACATTGAGGCTTTTTTAGAAAGCTTTCCTGCTGAAAGTTACATGCTTTATGCACCTTTATGCATTTATGCTATTTATTTAATCTTTTTTAAAAAAGAAAAAAAATTAAATAAAGGAAAACAATTTGGCTTTAATTTAATAGGAATTGTTTTAGGAATTCTTTTATGGCTTACAACGATTTATATTCCTTTTTTTCAAAATCCTTTGCAATTAGTTTCTAATAAAGAATTAGTTTTAAATCCTACCAATTCTTCTATTGCTATCAATCAGTTTGGGGGAATTACTTATTTCTTTTTAGATTTTAAAGAACTTATTTTGCCTCATCAAGTCAAAGTAGCAGGCAATTTAGAAGAAGAAAAGGATGAAGATGCTTTATGGTTAGAAGTTATAAAAGAAGAACAAAATCCTACATATAAAAAATTAAATTCTTATTTTATCCAAAACAAAGAAGCTCAAAAAAACGATTACACTGGTTACTTTAAAGGAAAAAACGTCATTGTAATTATGATGGAATCGGCTAATTATGCTATTGATAATGCTGAGTACTTTCCTAATTTTACCAGAATGTTAAAAAATAGTTGGTATTGGACTAATCACTATAGTCCAAGGGGAACTTGCGCTACCGCCGACAATGAATTTTCTGGCCTTACAAGTCTTTATGCCATAAGTAGCACCTGTACGACAAATACATATTTAAATAATACTTATTTTGAATCTATGTTTAATCGTTTTCGAGCTTCAGGATATAAAACAAGTAGCTTTCATGATTACGATGATACCTATTATCAAAGAAGTATTTATCATTATAATTTAGGAAGTGAAAAATTTTATAATGTGGTAGACCTTGGTATCCCTTATGTCAGTAATGGTGTGGAGTGGCCAAATGATAGCTTAATGATGGGACAAGTCGTTAATCTTGCTAAAGATTCTTCAAAACCATTTATGACGTTTATTACAACTGTAAGTGCGCATATGTCTTATGCTTATAAAAGTGGCGAAGGTGATAAATATATGAGTCTTTTTGAGAATGAAGGTTATGACGAAGAAACAAGACGTTATTTATCTAAACTTAAAATCACCGATGATTCTTTAGGCGTATTACTGGATTCTTTACAAAATGAAGGAATTTTAGATGATACGGTTATTGTTATGTATGGAGATCATTATCCATATGGTTTATCAAAAGAAGATGTGTCAAAAATCGTTTCCTATGACGTGAATCTTTATAATGACATTGAAAAGACTCCTTTTGTCATATATAATAGTAAACTGAGTGCCAAAGTATTTGAAGATAAAACCTCTTACATTAATTTATTACCAACTTTGGCTAATTTGTTTGATTTAGATTATGATGCTAGATTTTACATGGGTGAAGATATATTAAGCAAAGATTATGTTGGAAGAGTCGTTTTTAATGATTCTTCGTGGATAGATGATATTGCTTTTTATGACGTGTTAAACAGCAAAATCACTTATCTTGGTGATGAAACTTATACGACAGAAGAAATCAAAAAAATCAATCAAACAATATATAATAAAAAAGAAATGAGTAGGCTTGCTATTACAACCAATTATTTTGATTATTTAGAAAAAGCCTTAAAAGAAAGGGAAGAAGCACAAAATGAAGAAACTAATGATCGTGGAATCACCTCACAAGAGTAAAACCATCAGTGGTTTTTTAGGTAGTGATTATAAAGTAGTATCTAGTAAGGGACACATTATGGACCTTGCTACCTCTGGTAAATTTGGTCTAGGGGTTGATGTCGAAAATGATTTTAAAGCCAGTTATGTACCTATTAAAGGTAAGAGTGCTTTGATAAAAGAATTAAAAAAAGAAGTAAAAGACGCAGATGAAATCATCTTATCAACCGACCCCGACCGCGAAGGAGAAGCTATTTCTTGGCATTTAAAAGAAACTTTAAATATCAAAGATGATAATTATGTTCGTGTCACCTTTAATGAGATTACGAAAGATGTTGTTTTAAATGCTTTAGATAATCCTCGAAAAATTGATGATAATTTAGTTAAGAGTCAAGAAACAAGACGTATTTTAGACCGTATCATTGGTTTTCGCTTAAGTAAATTAATGCAAAGCAAAACCGGTGGTAAAAGTGCTGGTCGTGTTCAAAGTGTTGCTTTAAAGCTTATTGTTGATAGAGAAAGAGAAATCCTAGCGTTTGTGCCTGAAGAATATTGGACTATTGAAGCTTTATTTAAGGATTTCAGTGCCACTTTGGAAAAATACAAAGATAAAAAGATAACGATTAAAAATGAAACGGAAGCTAACCAAATTTTAGATAGCTTAAAAGATTATTTTGACATTGTTGATGTGAATGAAAAAGAAGTACTAAGAAATAGCAAACCCGTTTTCAAAACAACCACGATGCAAACGATGGCTTCCACAAAATTAGGCTATTCCTCTTCAAGAACAATGAAAATTGCTCAAAAACTTTATGAAGGTGTCGAAGTAAATGGTAAAAGCATAGGTCTTATTACTTACATGAGAACAGATTCAGAACGTGTTTCTCCTGCTTTTGTAGCCGAAACCAAAGAATTTATTAAAGAAAATTATGGCAAAGAATATGTTGGAAACGTTAAAGTACCTAAGAAAAAAGAAAACATTCAAGATGCTCATGAAGGTATTCGTCCAACAAGTATTTTAAATACCCCAGAAATGGTCAAAAAATCTTTGACTTCGGAAGAATATAAACTTTATGAAATGATTTATATGAGAGCTTTAGCCTCTATCATGGCGCCAGCTAAACTTTTAAATACTTCCGTTTCACTTCTTAATAATGATTACTTATTTAAAACAACTGGTAGTCTTTTAAAATTTGATGGTTATTTAAAAGTATATGGTAAATATGAAGATCAAAAAGATACCATCTTACCTGATTTTAAAACATATCAAAATGGGCAAATTAAAAAAGAAGAAATGAAAAAAGAACAGCATTTCACCAAACCAGAACCAAGATATACCGAAGGCTCTTTAATTAAGGCAATGGAAAGTTTAGGTATTGGTAGACCAAGTACTTATGCTCCAACGATTCAAACTTTAAAAGATAGAGAATATGTCACTTTAGAAGATAAAAAGTTTGTACCTACTAAAGTGGGTTTTGAAATCACGGATAAATTACAAGAATTTTTTAGTAACATTATAAATGTTGAATATACGGCTAACATGGAAACAGAACTTGATGAAATCGCGGAAGATAAAATAAATAATGTCGAAGTCTTAAGAGATTTTTATAATGAATTTGAACCTATGGTCGAGGATGCTTTTTCAAAAATGGAAAAAACACAGCCTAAAGAAACAGGTGAAAATTGTCCTCTTTGTGGTTCATCTTTAGTTGTTAGACACGGTAGATATGGTGAATTTGTGGCGTGTTCTAATTATCCAAATTGTAAGTATATTAAAAAAGAAGAAAGACAAGTTGTAGAAGTTATGGATTGTCCAAAATGTGATGGTAAAATCATTGAGAAAAAAACCAAAAGAGGCAAGATTTTCTATGGTTGCAGCCATTACCCTAAATGTGATTTTGCTACTTGGGATAAACCAGTTAGTGAAAAATGTCCTTCTTGTGGAGAGGTTCTTGTTATTAAAAAAGATGGACTTCATTGTCTAAGCTGTGATTATCAAAAAGAATTACCTGAAGAAAACTAAAAGATTGCTATTTAAGGCAATTTTTTTTACGTTGAATTCTAAATAAAGTGCACAACGTCTACCTTATAAATTAATAAATGAATAGAGGCAATTTGCTTGTCGTAAAAATAATTATAGTTTGAGCTATAGTTATTTTTATTTTAATAAATTATTTGATAAATTAACGTTATCAGGTTCAATATAATAACAATTTAATAATTTTAATATATCTTCATTACATAAAAATAGCATTGCTTCATAAGGTGATTTACTATTCAATGAATCTCTACATAATGAATTAATATTATTCATAATTAAATTACAGTCTTCTTGAGTAATATTTTTGAAAGAGGAACCTTTAGGTAAAATATAACTAATGAATTCATAATTTTTTTCAATGGAGCCTTTCTGACTAGAAGCATGTGGATCACAAAAAAATAGATGAGTAACATATTCACCCGTTGAATGGATACATTCAATATTACTAACATCAAAAAATTCGTGACCATTGTCAGTAAGAATGATTTGAAATAAACTTTTATAAATATCTAAAGGACCAAATTCAAAAATTCCATCTTTAATATAACGATAAAAAGAACTTTTACTGAAATCTAAAATATCAGGATGATTAATATACAAATGATTAGTTGTCTGACCTTTTTTTACAAGAGGAGTTATAGTTTCATTAATAGTATGTATTTCTTCTAAAGTTAGATTAACACCTTGTCTACAAGATTTAATTAATTCTTCATATGATTTTTGAGATTCTCTAGCATAGTAAGTCCATCTAATTTTTCTACAGCCACTTCTAGATTTGCAACCATTACAAACATAAGGAGAATGTTTTAATCTTTCACAAGATAAATTTAAATCTGGATGATTAATTTTATAATTATTCCAGGTTGATGGTTCAGAATATTTTTTGTTTCTATCTATTTCTTTTAAGATTGTAGAATGATTTCTACATAATTCTTTAGCAATTTGATTTATGGATTTATTTTCGTTTAATCCGTCTTCAATATTTCTTCTATCTTCATAAGACAAATGAGAATAATTTGTCATTTTCAATACTTCCTTAATGACAAACAAATTGCTTAGGAAGATATTATAGATGTTTCTTAAACTTATTGCACATTAATTGTGCACTTTCAATAAAAATCTACAAAATATCAAAAGTTTCAACTTGTCAAAACTAATCAATTTACTACTCAGTATTATACGTGTTATAATTTATATATAGGTGATTACTTATGATGATTAAAGTAGTAGCATGTTTGATTGAAAAAGATAATAAAGTTCTCATTGCGAAACGTTCAACTGGTGATCCTAATGTTTTGGGTAAATGGGAATTTCCTGGAGGAAAGGTAGAACCTAATGAAGACGAAAAACATGCAATTGAAAGAGAAATAAAAGAAGAATTTGAATTAGAAATAAAGGCTAGTAAATACTTAGTGAATAATATATGTGAATACCCTAAAAAAACTGTTGATTTGAGATTATACAGTTGTAAATATATTTCTGGTGATTTTAATCTTCATGATCATTCAGAATATAAATGGGTAGAAAAAAATAATTTATTAAATTATGATTTAGCACCTGCTGATATTCCACTTGCTAAATATGTTAAGGAGAAATAATTGTGAGTACTTTAAGAGAGATTGTTTATAACTCAGTTATTGCTATTCATAGAAGAACTGGAAAAGAGTGGATTCCACTAAAAGAAATCTATGAAGAAGTTGACAAAAATAGAGACGTAGGTATAAATAATGGTGGCGCTTCAGTAAGAGCAGCATTAGAAACACATAGTGCATTATCAGAAGTATTTTCTGGAACAGAAGAATACATTTTAAAAGAAAAAGGATCATGCCTATATAAATCAATATATTATGATCAAATAAAATTTATAAACAATATGAATATTGGTGATGTATTTACACGAGATCAACTTATGGCAATTTTTAAAATAAGTGGTCAGTCAGGCATAATGAAAACCAATTCATTAAACTGTTTAGTATTAACAACATCAGAAAAAAATGGTGTATATGGTGATAGTTTAGTTGAAAACGGTTTTATTACATATACTGGAGAAGGATTAAGAGGAGATCAAACTATCACAAAAAACAATAAAACAATTTATAAATCAAACGAAAATGATTTACCAATGTATTTATTCTCTAAAGATAATAATAAAAAATATATTTTCGAAGGACAATTTAAACTATGTGCTGAACCATATCAAGTTGTAGAAAAGGACATAGATGGAAACGATAGACTCGTATGGAAATTTCCTTTATCAATTGTATATTCAAATGATTATAATTTTGAAAAAGATGAAAAATTTAGCAAAATAGTTTATGAAATAACTGAAATCGAAAGAAAAGTATATTCTGATATGATTGAGGAACAAAATGATTTGGAATATAAGGAAGGTAAAATAAATATAAGAAAATATAGGAAAACAGATAAAAAAATACAAAGAACTAAAAAGCCGGACTATATAGCTGAAGAAATCATAAAAACAAATCAGGGTATTATAAATGAGAAAGTTGTATATAAAAACGAACTCAGGGGCTTAATGGAAGCAGGAGCTCAAGAACAAGTTAGGAAAATGGAAGATTTTTTTAATAATAAAAAAGAGAATGAAGGATTTGATATTTTATCATTTGAATTAAATGAAAATGGTGAATATGTTGAAAAATATATTGAAGTCAAATCAACAAAGGGTAATGAAGGAACACCAATTGATATTACGTCTGATGAAATAGATTTTGCAAAAAAACATATAGATAATTATTATTTGTATAGGATAATTAATAGTGAAAGTAAAGACCGTTATCTAAAAAAAGTAAGAGGTAAAGATCTATTCAATAATACGGATTATAATTTTGTTCCAACAAGTTATAAAATATATTCAAATTAAAGGCCCAGAAAATTTAATTCTTCACTTTCAATAACTTCTTAATGACAAACAAATTGCTCAGAAAGATATTATATATGTTTCTTAAACTTAGTGCACATTAATTGTGCACTTTCAATAAAAATCTACAGCAATTTTTTTCATGTCAAATAAATGTCACAACACTTTAAAAAATAAACTTATCTTGATATACTTGAAAGGTGAAAGGTAGGAAAAAATGAAACAAGAATGGAATGGATTTAAAGATGGAATATGGACAGAGGAAATAAATGTTTCAGATTTCATTTTAAAAAATTATAAAGCTTATGACGGAGAGGAATCTTTTTTAACTTCTCCATCAGCAAAAACAAAAAAGGTTTGGAGTACCTGTGAAAACTTACTTAAAGAAGAATTAAAAAAACATGTTTTAGATATTGATACCAAACATATGTCAGGCATAAATAGTTTTGCTCCAGGATATATTTGTGATGAAGATGATGTGATTGTTGGACTACAAACAGATAAACCTTTAAAAAGAATTGTCAATCCTTATGGAGGAATTCGCATGGTTCATCAAGAACTCGAGGCTTATGGTTATCATTTAGATGATACCGTCGCTAAATATTTTAAGGAATTTCGTAAAACTCATAACGATGGTGTCTTTGATGCTTATCCTGAAAGTGTTCGTAAGGCTCGCCATGTTGGTCTTTTAACGGGACTACCTGATGCTTATGGTCGTGGGCGTATCATTGGAGACTATAGAAGAGTCGCTTTATATGGTATTGATTATTTAATGCAGGAAAAGAAAAAAGACTGGGATAATTTAATTGGTCCAATGACGGATGATTTAATAAGACTTCGGGAAGAAGTCGCTATGCAATATAAAGCTTTAGACGATATGAAAAAAATGGCTCTTTCTTATGGCTTTGATATTTCAAAACCAGCTTCTTGTGCTCGTGAAGCGGTGCAATGGACCTATTTTGCGTATTTAGCCGCGGTTAAAGAAAATAATGGGGCCGCGATGAGTCTTGGTAGAGTTGATGCTTTTTTTGATATTTACTTTGAAAGAGATTTAGAAAATGGTCTTTTAAAAGAAGAAGAAGTTCAAGAAATTATTGATCAATTTGTAATTAAACTTCGTTTAGTAAGACATTTAAGAACACCAGAATATGATGAGTTATTCTCAGGAGATCCTACTTGGGTAACAGCATCTATTGGCGGAATTACCGAAAAAGGTGAGTCTTTAGTAACAAAGACTTCTTTAAGACTTTTACATACCCTTACGAATTTAGATACTGCTCCAGAACCTAACATGACTGTTTTATGGAGTGAAAAATTACCAGAAAATTTCAAAAAATATTGTGCTCGTATGTCTATTTTGACGGACGCGATTCAATATGAAAATGATGATGTTATGAGACCTTTATATGGCAGTGATTATGCCATTGCTTGCTGTGTTTCAGCTATGCGTGAAGGAAAAGATATGCAATTTTTTGGAGCTCGTTGCAACTTGGCTAAAGCCCTTCTTTATTCTATCAATGGCGGTATTGATGAAATCAAAAAAGAAAAGGTCATTGATGGCTTTACTAAAAATACAGAAGCGATTTTAAACTTTGAAA
Source organism: uncultured Bacillota bacterium (assembly GCA_905205665.1). Taxonomy (GTDB): domain Bacteria; phylum Bacillota_I; class Bacilli_A; order RF39; family UBA660; genus Ventrenecus. Next base: position 24,979 of record CAJLEF010000005.1, read on the forward strand.
CTGTGAAAGAAAACTATTTTAAAATGCTTAAAGAAATTGCTTCTGTTTATAGTGATGCCATGAACGTTATTCATTATATGCATGATAAATATGCTTATGAAGCAGGTCAAATGGCTTTGCATGATACCCATGTAAGACGTTTAATGGCTTATGGAGTAGCAGGCCTTTCTGTCGTGGCTGATTCTTTATCTGCTATCAAATATGCCAAAGTAAAACCTATAAGAGATGAAGATGGTTTAGCTATCGATTTTGAAATTGAAGGAGATTTTCCTAAATATGGTAATGACGATGACCGGGTAGATGATTTAGCTAAAGAAGTTTTAGAAAAATTTTATGAAGAACTTTCTAGTCATAAATGTTATCGTGATGCTCATCCTACTTTATCCGTTCTTACCATAACATCTAATGTGGTATATGGTTCTAAAACAGGTGCCACTCCAGATGGACGTAAAAAAGGGGTTGCTTTTGCACCAGGGGCTAATCCTATGCATCAACGTGATGAAAATGGAGCGATAGCAAGTTTAAATTCGGTTGCTAAGATTCCATATCAAGGATGTTGTGAAGATGGTATTTCAAATACCTTTAGTATTGTGCCAACAAGCCTTGGACATTCTTTAGACGAACAAGTAAATAATCTTGTTTCATTATTAGAAGGCTATTTTAGTCAAGGAGCTCATCACTTAAATGTTAATGTTTTAAATCGTGATATGCTTATTGATGCCATGAATAATCCTTTAAAGTATCCTCTTTTAACTATTAGAGTTTCTGGGTATGCGGTTCGTTTTAATCGTTTAACTAGAAAACAACAAGAAGAAGTTATTTCAAGAACTTTCCATGAGAAGTTATAATGAATGGATATATTGATTCAATCGAGTCTTTTGGACTTCTTGATGGCCCAGGAATCAGGACAGTTGTCTTTTTAAAAGGATGTCAATTAAGATGTTTATATTGTCACAATCCTGAAATGTGGATGATGAAAGGTAGTACCATTAGCTCAGATGAACTTGTCAGTAAAATAAAAAGAAATAAACCTTATTTTAAAAGAAATCATGGTGGAGTCACTTTTTCAGGAGGGGAACCTCTCTTACAAAAAGATTTTTTAATAGAAGTTATGACCAAATTAAAACAAGAAAATATTCATATTGCTCTTGATACGGCTGGTGTTGGTATAGGTGATTATGACAAAATTTTATCTTTAGTAGATTTAGTTTTATTTGATGTTAAATACGCGGATAAAGATGGTTATCAAAAATTAACAGGATATCCTATTGATGAGTCTGAAAAATTTATTAAAGCCCTAAATAAAAGCGGCAAACCTGTTTGGATAAGACAAGTAATTGTTCCTACTATGATGGACAATGATGATTATTTACAAAGATTAGCTTTATATTTAAATAAAATAGATAATATTGAGAAAATTGAATTTTTACCTTTTCATCATTTAGGTTTTAGTAAATATGAAAAACTACATTTAAAAAATCCTTTAATTAATACTCCGGAAATGGATAAAGAAGAATGTCAAAAACTATTCCTAAAATGGCAAGAAAAAAAAGAAAACAAGGCGATTTAGCTTTGTTTTTTTCTAAAACAAAACAATTGTATTCCTTATAAAACTATGTTAAAATATAACTTGCAAAAAAAGAGGGGGACTATTATGTTCGATGAAAATAAATTGAGATTTCAGATAATACCCGGCGATAAGGAAATCGTGACCTCTTTGGAAAGATTAAAATATGCTTCTTTTGATGCTTTAAATGATGAAATAACGGTGTCTTTAGGAGAATTTTTAGAAAGAAATATGACAGGATTAATGGCACTTTATGAAAATGAAATAGTAGCTGGATGTTTTGCGTGTAATCATGCACCTATTCTTTACATTTCCAGTTTATTTGTAAAAAAAGAATATCAACGTTGCGGTTATCATTTAGGAAAAAGAATTCTTTTAAAGACGTTACAGCAAAAAGCTGAATTTGAAAAACATTATAAAGAACATTTTGAAATAGCTAAAATGTATGCTATGAATGAAAAATTAAAAAATCTTTATTTATCTTGGGGCTTTGAAGCTCCTTATGATTCATTATTAGTTCGAAAATATTTATGAGGAGGGATAGGATGTATTTTGCAAAAAATGAAATTATTTTAGAACCTTATGAGGATATAGCTATTAAAAAGGAAAATGATAGTCAATATACTAAAATGGCGACAAGCTATAAAGGAGAAAACTTATATATCAATGAAGAACCCGTTTTTTTACTACGTAAAAGTTACAAGGAACCTGATATGCCTGAGTTTGCTAATATTGAAACCAGAAAAGTTTCTGTTCAGGAAGAACTCAATCCTGTGCTTATAAAATTAGAACAGTTACTTTTAAAACAAAAATTATACAGTCTTTCAAGATTTTATCAACAATTTTCAATATTGAAAACCCATATTTATGGCTATTCTTGCGATAAAGCGGTAAAATGTGGTCATGAAGATGGTTATCTTCATTTAGTACTAGCAAATGATGAAGACCCTAAAACCGTTTATCATTATTATCAAAATCAAGGTTTAATTCTTCATGAGAATAGATTTTTTCCAGCAGATCCAGGAATTTTAATTAATGAAGAAGATGTTAAAAATTTTCCTTTAATGAAAAAACATGCTAAAAATGAAATTCTTTTACCAACAAATTTAAAAAAACGCTTTTAGAAAGGAGTATTACTATGTTTGTGGATATTGTAAAAATGAAATTAATTGCTGGCAAAGGAGGAGATGGATGTACCTCTTTTCGAAGAGAAAAATATATTCCTATGGGAGGACCGGATGGCGGTTCTGGTGGCAAGGGAGGCGACATCGTCTTTGTATGTGATGAAAGCCTAAAAACTCTAGTTGATTTAAAATATCATAAAATCGTGAAAGCAACTAAGGGTGAAAATGGTAAAGGCAAAAATAGACGTGGTGCTAATGCGGAAGATATTATTATTAAAGTACCCGTTGGCACGACTATTTTTGATGATGATACAGGTTTAGTAATTGCTGATTTATTAGAAGATAAAGAAGAAGTTATTGTTGCCCATGGAGGCCGTGGGGGAAGAGGAAATACCGCTTTTGCTACTCATGAAAAACCTGCTCCAGAATTTTCAGAATTAGGAGAACCTGGTGAAATCCGTTATATTAAGTGTGAATTAAAACTTTTGGCAGATGTCGGACTTGTTGGTATGCCAAGTGTTGGTAAAAGCACTATTTTAAATGCCGTTACAAGTGCGAATCCTAAGATTGCTAGCTATCACTTTACAACATTAAGTCCTAACTTAGGTGTGGTTACTTTAAAAGACAAATCTTCTTTTGTTTTAGCTGATCTACCAGGTATGATTGAAGGAGCTAGTAAAGGAGTAGGACTTGGACTTGACTTTCTAAGACATGCTTCTCGTTGCCTTATTTTAGCTCATGTGATTGATATGGGAAGTGAAGAAGGTAGAAATCCTATTTCGGATTATGAAATTATTCGTAAGGAAATCGTGAGTTATAGCGATGCTTTAGCCAATAAAAAAGAAATTATTTTAGCTAACAAAAAAGATTTACCCACTTATGAGGAAAATCTAAAGAAATTTAAAGCAAAATATCCTGATAAAGACATCTTTGAAATAAGTGGCCTTACTCATGAAGGTTTAGATGAATTAATGCTTTATTTAAAAAAGACAATTGATACTTTACCTAAAAGCGAAGTTTATAAAAATGATGATTTTGAATCTACCGTGATTTATCGTTTTAAAAATGAAAAACCATACACCATTACTAAAGAAGATGGCATATGGGTTATTCGAGGCGAAGAAATTGCTAAATTATTCCAAATGACTCGTTTTGAAGAAAAAGAAGCTGTTTTACGGTTTGGACGTAAATTAAAAGGCATGGGGATTGATGATGAATTAGAACGTCTAGGAGCCAAAAGAGGCGACGAAGTTCAAATCATGGATTATATTTTTGAATTTAAGGAATAAATTTTAAAACAGAACCAATATATAATTTTTGACTAGTATTTTTAGGTAATTCTAAGATACTAGTTTTTTTAGGCTCATCACTGACTTTAACAATTTTATTTTTAGGAACATCACGGTAAATATAAATGACTTGATTATTTTCATTTAGTCCAATAACGTCAATGTTTTCTTTCATAAAAAAAGTATGGATGGCATTACATTCTGGAAATAAAATTCCATAGTTAATATTGGTTTTGCCCATAAGCCCTAAAAGTCGATCCTTAAAGTGAGTAGCCTTTTTGATTTCTATTTCTTGATTATTTAATTTTAATTTCATCTAGATCACCTAATCCAATTTATGCTGTATATTTTTTTATATGTCAGATTTATTATATAATTTTTTAAGGCTAAAAGTATAGAGATATCGTTACAATAAATTCATTTTTAATATCAAGCATAAATATTTATTTAGCACTCATATATTGACAGTGCTAAATAAATGTGTTATAACTTTAAGTGTTGAAAGAAGGAATGAATATGGCTAAAAAGCAATTTAAAGCGGAATCAAAAAAATTAATGGATTTAATGATAAATTCAATTTATACAAATAAAGAAATATTTTTAAGAGAAATCATTTCCAATGCAAGTGATGCGATTGACAAACTTCATTATGAATCTCTTACCAATAAAGATATAAAAGTTAATGCGAAAGATTTTGAAATCTTTGTAAAACCTGATAAAGAAAAACATACTTTAACTATCACAGATAATGGTTGTGGTATGACAAAAGAAGAACTAGAAAATAATTTAGGTACGATTGCTAAAAGTGGTTCTCTTGCGTTTAAAGAAGAAAAAGACCCTCAAAAAGATATTGATATCATTGGTCAATTTGGGGTTGGTTTTTACAGTGCCTTTATGGTAGCTTCTAAAATAGAAGTCATTTCTAAAGCTTATGGCAGTGAAGAAGCTTATAAATGGGTAAGTGAAGGAATTGATGGTTATACCATTGAAAAAGCAAGTAAAGATACTTATGGAACCGACATTATCTTAACCTTGAAAGAAGATACCGAGGATGAAAAATATTCGGAATACTTAGAAGAATATCGTTTAAGAGGACTTATCAAAAAATACTCTGACTATATTACTTATCCTATTAAAATGGAAGTTACTCATAGTCATTTAAAAGAAGGAACTGAAAATGAATATGAAAGTCATACCGAAATTGAAACCTTAAATGATATGGTTCCTTTATGGAAAAGAGATAAGAAAAAAATTAAAGAAGAAGATTATGATACCTTCTATAGTGATAAATTTATGGACTATGAAAAGCCTTTAAAAGTAATTCATACGAGTGCTGAAGGTTTAGTAAGTTTTAATAGTTTACTATTTATCCCAAGTCATGCGCCTTATGATTTTTATACGAAAACATATGAAAAAGGCTTACAACTTTACTCTAACGGGGTTTTAATCATGGAAAACTGTGCTGATTTACTTCCTGATTACTTTAGTTTTGTCAAAGGCGTTGTTGATTCTCCAGACTTATCTTTAAATATTTCTCGGGAAATGTTGCAACAAGATAAAAATTTAAAATTAATTGCTAAAAATATCGAAACCAAAATTATTAAAGAATTAACAAGCATGATGAAAGAAGATAAAGAAAATTATGAGAAATTCTTTAAAACTTTTGGAGCTACGATTAAATATGGTATTTATGAAAACTTTGGTATGCATAAAGATAAATTACAAGATTTAATCATTTTTGCTTCTTCTTATGAAGATAAAATGACTTCTTTAAAAGATTACGTTTCTAGAATGAAAGAAAACCAAGATGCTATTTATTATGCTTGTGGGGAAACAACAGATAAGATTAAACTTATGCCTCAAGTAGAACAAGTTACGGATAAAGGTTATGAAATATTATATTGTACCGAGTATGTTGATGAATTTACTTTCCAAAGTTTAAGAGAATATGAAAGTAAGAAATTTGTAAACATCTGCAAAGAAGATTTAAATTTGGATACACCAGAAGAAAAAGAGGAATTACAAAAATTAAATGAAGATAGTAAAGATTTACTGGCTACTATGAAAGAATCTTTAAAAGATATTTCTGGTGTTAAATTTACAAACCGTCTAAAAAATCATCCTGTTTGCTTAGTATCTGAAGGGGATATTTCTATAGAAATGGAAAAAGTTATCAATGCCATGCCAACAGATGAAAAAATAAATGCAAATAAAGTATTAGAGATTAATGCTAATCACAAAATCGCTGAAAAATTAAAAACATTATATGAAACCGATAAAGAAGCTTTAAAAGACTACACTAAGATTTTATATGCGGAAGCAAGACTCATTGAAGGTCTTCCTATTGAAAATCCAACGGAACTTGCTAGCCTTATCTGTGACAAATTAGCAAATTAGTGAAAATCAAGGGTCATTCCTTGATTTTTCTTTAACAAAATGTGTATTATTATGTTATAATCTTTAGTACGGGTGGTAGAGAATGAAACGTAGTGAAGTAAATTATGAAGAATTAAGTCCTATGATGAAACAATATATGGACACGAAAAAAGAGTATGAAGAAGAACTCCTTTTTTATCGTATTGGGGACTTTTATGAGCTTTTCTTTGAAGACGGGATTACAGCATCTAGAGAATTAGAACTTACTTTAACCGGTAAAAATGCCGGGCTTAAAGAAAGAGTTCCTATGTGTGGAGTACCTTTTCATTCTGTAAAGCCATATATTGAAAAACTAGTTAACAAAGGCTATAAAGTAGCTATATGCGAACAACTAGAAGATCCCAAAGACGCAAAAGGTATGGTAAAACGAGGCGTTACTCAGGTTATTAGTAAAGGAACCGTCGTTGATTTAGAATTATTAAATGAACACAACAACCATTATATTGCCAGTATCCTAGACTTTTCTTATATATATACTCTTTGCTATGCCGATATATCAACGGGTAGTATTTACGTTTCTATTCTACCTCATCAAAAAGATAAACTATTAAGTACTATTTTAAATCTAAATATTTTAGAGGTTGTTATTAAAAGAGATTTAGATTACGAGCTTCAAGCAAGCTTAAAAGGAAATTATGGTATTGAAATGTCTTTTGATGATGAACTTTTAGAAAATGCTTATGAATCTGTTTATGAAAATGTTGAAGAACCACATTATATAGAAGCTATTAAACACTTAATGCATTATTTAGTTGTTAAAGAATTAAAAGACTTATCTCACTTTAAACCCGTCGAAGTCGTTATTCCAGATGATTATTTAATGATGGATGTTCACACGGTTCGTAACTTAGAGCTTGTTGAAACCCTTCGTCTTAAAGAAAGAACCTATTCCTTAATTTGGCTTTTAGATAAAACTAAAACCAGTATGGGTTCTAGAAAACTAAAATTTTGGTTGATGAATCCTTTAAAAAACCAAGCTCTTATTGAAGAACGTTATAATAAAATTGAAATATTAAATCAAGAATTCATTTTAAAAGATGAACTTCGTAATTCTTTATACAATATTTATGATATTGAAAGATTATGTGGTAAAGTTTCATGTGGTTCTTTAAATGCTCGTGATTTATTGCAACTAAAACAAAGTTTAAAAGAACTACCTAAAATTAAAGAAATCGTTTGTAATTTACATTTTGATATGGAAATTGATACTCACGAAGATTTATATAACTTATTAGAAGAAGCCATTTATGAAGACCCTCCTGTCACGATTAAAGAGGGATATCTTATTAAAGAAGGGTATAATCAGGAATTAGATGAATTAAAGAAAATTAGAAGTGGTGGCAAAGAATTTATTGCAAGTATTGAAAACAACTTAAAAGAAGAAACGGGAATTAAAAATTTAAAAGTTGGCTTTAATAAAGTGTTTGGATACTACATTGAAATTACCAAAGGACAAATTAACAATGTCCCTGAAAGCCTTCATTGGGAAAGAAGACAAACTCTTACGGGATGTGAAAGATATATTAGTCCTGAATTGAAAGAAAAGGAAGCCCTTATTTTAAATGCTGAAGAAAAAATTATTGATTTAGAATATCGTCTATTCTGTGAAATTAAAGAAACTATCAAAAAGCAAATTTTGAAATTAACAGATACAGCTAACTTAGTAGCAGAATTAGATGCTATCACAGCCTTATCTGTAGATGCTGAAGAACTTCATTTAGTAAGACCTACTTTAAATACGAATCATAAAATTGAAATAAAAAATGGTCGTCATCCGGTTATCGAGAAAGTAAGCAACAAAGAATATGTTTCTAATGATTGTATCATGGATGAATCCATTAATACTCTTTTAATTACAGGTCCTAATATGAGTGGTAAATCTACTTATATGAGACAATTAGCTATCATTTTAATCATGGCACAGATGGGTTCTTTTGTACCCGCCACATCCGCTAATTTACCAATTGTCGATAAGATTTTTACTCGTATTGGTGCTAGTGATGACTTAGTAAGTGGGGAATCTACTTTTATGGTTGAAATGAAAGAAGCTAAAAATGCGATTTGTAATGCGACAGAAGACAGCTTAATCTTATTTGATGAATTAGGAAGAGGAACCGCGACTTATGATGGTATGAGTTTAGCTGAAAGTATTCTTTCTTATGTGGCAACACATATTCGTTGTAAAACGCTTTTTTCAACACATTATCACGAATTAACAGCCCTAGAAACTAGAATTCCTTCTATAAAAAACGTTCATGTAAGTGCGGTAGAAGAAAATGGCAATTTGATTTTCTTACATAAAATTAAAAATGGTGCCGTAGATAAAAGTTATGGTATTCATGTTGCTAAATTAGCTGGACTTCCCGAACAAATTATTAGTGATGCCAATGACATCTTAGCTCAACATGAAAAACAAACAAAAAAGAAGAAAAACGAAGAACAAATTCAATTTGTGATGGAATTTCCTGAAGAAAAAGAAGATCCTATTAAAGAAAAGCTAAAAAATGCCGATATTTTACACATGACGCCTTTAGAAGCTATCAATTTTATTTATGAATTAAAAGAAGAATTAAAATAAGTGTGATATAATATAATTTAGAAAGGTGATTATTATGGAAGACAATGTTAAAACTTATTATATTAACCGCTTTGGTTTACCAGATGAGTATGGTGAGTTAAAAAACGGTCTAGAAGTAAAACAAATTATTTTGAAAATCTTATATGCAAGCGATTATACTAATGCTTTAAATTCATTTATTGAATTATATTATGCTTGCCATAAAAGCATGAAAAGATTAAATCAAATACTTGATATACCTATGAGAAATTGCAAAATCAAAGATATGCCTATTATTCAAAAATTATTACGCGATTTCAATCCTAATAATATTATGAAAATAGATGCTGTGGTTGGTATGGCAGACGTAGGAAGCTCATTAAGAGAAAGAGCAATTTATAAAGCAGATATCTTTTACATATCTTGTGAAGGTAAAACCGATGGAGAAATTCTAGCTATTTATAAAGACCGAAGAGAAATTTATCGTCAAATTAATCAAGCTATTTTAAATCAAGATAAAGCCTTTTTAAAAGAAAATATTGATTTAATTTTATCAATGCCATGTTATAGATGGAGCCTTTCTTACTTTTCTTTAACGAATAGTGAATTAGAACCAAACACTTCTATTCTTTCCAGAAAAAAAGAAAGTAAGTAATATATTGAAAAAAACTTAGTAAGCGTTTTACTAAGTTTTTTTCAGGATAAATGTTTATTGATTTTTTCTAAGGTTAATGTTTCATTTAAAAAATCATCAATTAAAAACTCTGGAATTTTACTTCCAACTAATTCATAAAGATCAACATCATCAGGATTATCCAAAAAGCTATCAATATATTCCCGAGATAATAATTCAATAACTAAAACACTTAAAGAAAAGTCAGTTAATCTTTGATAATTTTCGTTTGGCTTGGCAGAATAAATGGCTGAATGTCCATCAATATCAATAATTTCTGGATGAAAATTTCGGGTAAGTAAAATATTGGTGTTTTTACTTTCTTTAGTAGGATGTTGACACAAATCAATATGATAAACATTATGATCAGTTAATTCTTTTACTTCTTTTAAGATTTCTTTCACAATTTTAAGACGCCATTTATAAATAGGAATATTCATCACATCATAAATATTTATAGCAGGTTTATGATAATGCAACGAACATCCTCTTATTTTGCCATCTAAATAGATAGGTTTTTGAGGAAGTCTAGTTAAATGGATATCTTTTTGAAGTTCAATAGCTTTAATAATAGATTCTTCTCTAGCTAAACGAACACCTTCTGCATCAAAATATTGTATAGCTCGCTCTTTTACACCAGTATTTGTAACATTTTTGACAGGAGTTATATTGACACCATCTTCATCCACGATGATATTTCGAATATTTACTTGCATATAATCAGAACTGCTATGATAAATTTTAAGTAACTCATCATTACTATATTGATAAATTGTTCCTTCGGTGCCTTTACCAATTATTTTAAGTTTTTCTAAATCGTTCTTTGTAATTTCAATTTTATCCATAATTTCCTCTTTCAGGAATTTATTATACCTTTAAATAAACTTTAAAAAAATAAAATATAATATATTGACACTTAATTTACACAAAAATATAGTCTTATTGTTTTAGGAAATGCTATCAAAAAGGTTGATTTAGCCTAGTAACTTGTTACATTTTCTGATAAAATAGTTAGGAATGAAGGTGATTTAGATGCTTAATAGAAGTGAAGCACGTAAAGTTTGTATGACATGTTTGTATCAAATTGATATTTTAAGACAAAACAAACTTCCTATTAATGTTGATGAAATTTTAAAAGATAATTTAGAAATTGAAAATGATTTTGTATCAGAAATTGTTAATGGTGTCACTGACCACCTAGACGAGATTGACAAATTATGTAATTCTTATTTGAGCAATTGGAAAATAAATCGTTTAGATAAAGCTGGCGCTAATATTTTAAGAATGGCTTTTTACGAACTTAAATATATGGATACTCCTGCTATTGTCGTTATAAATGAAGCGGTGGAACTTGCTAAGACTTATACCGATAAAGAACTTGCTGATATGATTAATGCTTCTTTAGATAAATTTGTTAAGGAGTCCTAATGGAAGTTGATAATGGAATTGTAAGTCTTAAAAGTATAGTTCCAAATTGGCAAAAAGCTATTAAAAATAACACAGTTATTCCAAATGATCTATGTGGCAGTTATTATACAGGTTATTGGTTAAATGATATTGAAGGAGAAAATTATTTTTTAAAAATTTCTAAAAAAACAGGTATTTCCAAAGAAATATTTATTCAAATTATTGGAGAAGAATTAGCAAGAATGGTTGGTATTGAAACGGTTCATTCTAAAATTGTTGATGTTGGCTCAAATACTTATGGTTTGATGTCGTCAAACTACATTAAATATGACGACAACATTTTATCAGGCAAAGAAATTGTTATTGATTACTTACAACACTTATATTCTAATGATCTATTACATTTGTGGTTAGATATGCCATTAACCATGGAAGAAAAAGAGGATTTTCATGATGGCTACTTAGAAGGAATGATGGAAGCATTTAATTGTCGCCATGTAAATTGTAATTCTTTAAATTTTATTTGGGATGCCTTAAGTTTTCAATTCAGAAATAAAGAAAATGGCCAAATTATTACTGAAAGAATTGTCAAAGATTTAACGAAACGTTATTTGTTTTCATTTATGATAATGAATAAAGATTTCCATCTTAAAAATTGGGAAATAATAGATATTTACGGTAATTATACTTTGTCTCCTTTGTATGATATTGATCTTAGTTTTGATCGTAATTTCACAAATTTAGATAAAAATAATTCTATGAAATCTTATGAAAATAATATCGAAAATATTTATGAAGACTTTGAACAATATTTTTCTTCATCATCGGATGATTTTAAAAAAGAATTTTATCGTCAACAGAATATTTTAACACCTGAAAATGTTCAAGAAGCGATGGAACGTATTATAAACATTTATCAAAATGATAACTTAAAAAAATACGCTGAACAAATTTTAAAAGTTTACATTCCTCATTATGAGCAAATGTGTAGTTTAGCAAAGGATCGTGAGTTATGATTCCAAAATATTTAAGTGTTGCTGAGGTTAATAATTATATTAAAAATATTTTTGATACAAATACTTTTCTAAAGAAGGTTTATTTAAAAGGAGAAATTAGTAATTTTAAACATCATTCTTCTGGGCATCTTTATTTAACGCTTAAAGATGACGAATCAAGAATCAGTGCTATTATGTTTAAAAGTGCGGCTTCTACTTTAAATTTTAAACCAGAAGATGGTATGAATGTTTTAGTGACAGGTCGTATTTCTGTCTATCCTATGGGTGGAAACTACCAAATATATATTGAAAAAATGGAAATGGATGGCTTAGGAAATCTATATATAGAATTTGAAAAGTTAAAAAAGAAACTAGCCAGTGAAGGCTTATTTGACCCAAAATATAAAAAGCCAATTCCGAAATATCCTACTAAGATAGGTATTATTACCGCTCCAACAGGTGCAGCTATTAAAGATATTTTAAGTACTTTAAAAAGAAGATTTCCATATGCTAAAACACTTCTTTTTCCAAGTTTAGTTCAAGGAGTTTCAGCCGCCGAAGATGTAGCTAAAAATATTGCCTTAGCCAATCATTACAATTTAGATGTTTTAATCGTTGGCCGTGGTGGAGGTTCCATTGAAGATTTATGGGCTTTTAACGAAGAAATTGTTGCAAGAGCTATTTTTGCTTCTAAAATACCTATTATTAGTGCCGTTGGTCACGAGATTGATTTTACAATTGCAGATTATGTGGCTGATAGAAGAGCTCCGACTCCAACAGGAGCTGCCGAAATGGCCGTGCCAACCAAAGAAGAAGTTATGACAATATTGACGCAAAAGAAAGAAGAAATTAATCACTTATTCTTATCTAAACTTCAAACGGCTAAACATCAGCTTAGTATTTTAAGTAACCATTATGTATTAAAAAATCCGCATGTTTTATATGAAGTAAAAATGCAGAAATTAGATAATTTGACAGATAATTTAAATAAAAGTTATATCTATTACTTAAATTCATTACAAGTAAAATTAGATAAGTATAAAGATAATTATATTTTGAACAATCCTAAGGTTCTTTATCAAAAATCTTTAGAAAGATATTCAGATATCAAAGAGTCTTTACAAAAAGAAATTATTAAATACATGAATGATAAGAAGCAATTACTTTATTATACGATTCAAAGTTTAAAATTACTTAATCCATTAAATATCTTAGAACAAGGATATTCTATTGTCAAAAAAGATAACGAAATTGTTAAAAATACTAATAAAATTAATATAAACGATAAATTAGATGTTACCTTAGCAAAAGGAACATTAAAAGTGAAAGTAGAGGAGATAAATTATGAAAGAAATGACGTTTGAGACCGCTTTAAATAATTTAGATGGCATCATTAAAGATTTAGAAAATGGCAACATTCCTTTAGAAGATGCCATCAGTAAATATACAGACGCTATGAATTTAGTTAAAATATGTCAAGAAAAATTGGATAATGCCACCGAGCAGGTGAATAAAATCATCGGAACAGACGGTGAAGTGAAAGACTTTTTAATGAAAGAAGATGAGACAAATGAGCAAACTAGTAACGAAAATAACTGATCGAGATACTGATTTTTCCACATGGTATACAGATGTTTTAAAACAAGCGGATTTAGTAAGTTATTCTAGTGTCAAAGGAAGTATGATTATTCGTCCTTATGGCTACGCGATTTGGGAAAACATGCAAAGAATATTAGATAAAGAATTTAAAAAATTAGGTCATCAAAATGTCCAAATGCCCATGTTTATTCCTGAATCTTTATTAAATGTAGAGAAAGAACATGTTAAAGGTTTTGCTCCTGAAGTAGCCTGGGTAACTTATGGTGGAGAAAATAAATTAGATGAAAGAATGTGTGTCAGACCTACGAGTGAAGTTTTATTTTGTGAACACTTCAAAAATATTGTAAAGTCCTATCGTGATTTGCCACTTTTATATAATCAGTGGTGTACGATTGTTCGTTGGGAAAAAACAACAAGACCTTTTTTAAGAAGTAGAGAAATACTATGGCAAGAAGGTCATACTCTTCATAGAACTCGTGAAGAAGCTAGAAATGAAACACTTAGAATGTTTAAAGTTTATGAAGATTTTCAAAGAAATATCCTTGCTTTACCCGTTATTACAGGACGTAAAACAGAAAAAGAAAAATTTGCTGGAGCAGAAGAAACCTATACAATTGAAGCCATGATGTATGATGGAGTAGCACTTCAAAATGGGACGAGTCATTATTTTGGACAACATTTTGCTAAAGCTTTTGGTATTCAATTTCTAGATACTGATAATACTTTAAAAACACCTTATCAAACAAGCTGGGGTGTGACTACAAGAATGATTGGTGCCATTATCATGACTCATGGTGATAATCATGGACTTGTTTTACCTCCTAATATTGCTCCTACTAAAATTGTGTTTATTCCTATTGGTAAAGAGGATGAAGTTTTAAATACCGTAAAAGAATTAGCAAATACTCTTCCTGAAGAAATCACTTATCAAATTGATGATTCTGAAAAATCACCAGGATTTAAATTTGCAGATGCAGAAGTAAAAGGTATTCCTATTCGCGTGGAAATAGGTAAAAGAGATTTAGAAAATAACGAAATTACTTTAGTAAGAAGAGATACTTTAGAAAAAGAAACGATTTCTATTCCTGCTTTTAAAGAAAGAGTAGAAAAGCTATTAGTTGAAATTCAAAATAATATGTATGATAGAGCTTTAAAAAGACGTGACAGCATGATTTATGAAGCAAAAACGAAAGAAGAATTTCAAGATATTGCTCAAAATAAACCAGGTTTCATTTTAATTCCTTGGTGTGGAAATACTTCTTGTGAAGATAAAATTAAAGAAGAAACAGGTTTAAAAAGTCGTTGTATTAAAGAAGAAATTAGTGATGGCGTTTGTACATACTGTGGTGAAAAAGCTAAATATAAAATCTATTTTGGTAAACAATACTAACAAATTAAAAATCAAAGGTTGTTATTTTCCTTTGATTTTTTCTTTCTAATTTTTTAAGAGATTATCTCCTGTTTCTAGCATCGTTGTAATAAATATTCCATAACCAGTAATAGGATTATCTGTAATAACATGGGTTACAGCTCCAATAATTTTCCCATTTTGAACAATAGGAGAACCACTCATTCCTTGAACAATTCCACCAGCGGTATTAATAAGGTTATCGTCTGTCACGGTAAAAGAAATATTTTTAACATCATTATATTCTTGCAAAGAGGTAATATCAATTTTATAACTTTTTTTCTCTTGACCGTTTAAAACAGTGTAGATTTCGGCTTCACCAATTTTAATTTCTTCGTTTTTAGCTACAGGCATAAAATTAGTAGGGATGGTATCTTCATAAATCCCGTATATTCCGTGTCTAGTATTATTATTTAAAGAGCCATATACTTTATTAAAGTGAAATTCGGCATTTTTTTCCCCAGCATTACCTCTTGTGCTTTTACGAATACTTGTCACGGGACTTTCAAAAATATGACCTGTTTTCACTTCTACTAATTGTAGACTGTTACTTTCTAAGATTTCGTGACCTAAAGCACCATATATTTTACTGTCAGGATCAATATAAGTTAATGTGCCAAGTCCTGTAATACTTTCTTTGACATAAAGACCTGTCTTGTAAATACCATCAACATTTTGAAGAGGCATTGTAATATTCATGATTTGTTCATTTCTTTTTAAAGTTAATTTTACTTGATCATCTTTAACATTTTGTAAAATAGCTTCACTTAAAGAATTAACAGAGGAAATCACGGTATCACCAACTTTTAAAATATAGTCGCCAATTTTAATTTCTGGCGTTCCCTTTAAATAAGAACCATTTACTTTATAAAACCCAACTACTAATACACCTGGTGTTTTTATTTGAATGCCTATATTTTCACCACCAAGTACTACTTTATCAGAATAGGCGAGTGTTACACTTGGAAAAAGAAAATAAAGAAATAAGAACATGCTTAAATAAAACTTTTTCAAATTATCACCTCACTTATATTATGGTGGTTTACTAACATAAAAAAATGGTAATAACTGGATTACCATTTTTAAAGTATCTATATTTTAATAATTATGAAATAGCATAGGCAATAATACTACCGGCAATACCTAATACCATAATAATTAAAGTAATCCAAGTAACAATTTGTCTTGTCTTTTTACTCATTCTTATCGTCTCCTTCTAAATAAAATTCATTATAACTTTATCATAAACTACTTAAAAAGTACATAAAAACTTACTTTAGAGCATACAATCAGATAGGTGATAAGATGACGATTTTAAAAAAATTTTTAAGTCGTAAGAAATATCTTTTTTTATTTATGGGCATTCTCACTTTAATAGGTACTTTGGTTGGATTATACCTAAGTTTTAAAAATATAAATATTTTAAAAGATAATGTTTACTATTATATAAATAATCGCCAAAACTTACAGTTTAACTACATATATATTCATTTTTTCTTTTTAGTTATTAGTTTTATAGGTTCATTTTTTATCATAGGTCTTCCTTTACTTTGTACTCTTATCTTTTACCAAGGCTTATCTTTAGGTTTTCTTTTAGGCATTTTTAGTCTAACGTTATCAATAAAAGGATTTGTATATGCTATTATATTTTTTACTGTTACCCAATTATTTTATTTAATCATTTTGTATTTCTTTTTTATTAAGTGTTTTAATATTACTAGAAAGACAATTGGCAAAATAATTTATAAAACCAATCCTACAAACTATCTTGTTTCTATGACAAAGAGTTGTGGCTTACTTATTTTACTACAAACTTTATACGATTTTTTCTTACTTTTATTTAATAAGCCAATTTTAAACGTTTTTGCTTTTCTTCTGGAAATATGATAAAATAGGCTAATGAAAAAGAGGTCTGGTATTATGGCAAAAAAAGTGATTGTCGGTATGAGTGGGGGAGTAGACTCTGCAGTAAGTGCTTATTTATTAAAACAACAAGGCTATGAAGTAGAGGGCTTATTTATGCGCAATTGGGATGCAGGACTTAATAATGATATTTTAGGAAACCCTACTTTAAACAATAATATTTGCCCTCAGGAACAAGACTATAATGATGCTTTAAAAACATGTGAAATTATTGGTATTCCTTTACACCGTGTGGATTTTATCAAAGAATATTGGGATAACGTTTTTACTTATTTTTTAAACGAATTAAAAAAAGGGAGAACACCTAATCCCGATTTACTTTGCAATAAATATATTAAATTTGATGTCTTTAAAAAAGAGGCCAAACGTCTAGGAGCTGACTTTATGGCTACTGGTCATTATGCTAGACTTAAAGATGGTAAACTTTTAAAAGGCGTTGATGAAAATAAAGATCAAACTTATTTTTTAGCTCAACTAAGTAAAGAACAACTAGAAGATGTTTTATTTCCAGTAGGAGATCTTCATAAAGAACAAGTAAGAGAAATTGCTTTAAAGTGTGGTCTAAATGTAGCTAAAAAGAAAGATTCCACGGGTATTTGTTTTATTGGCGAAAGAAACTATCAAGAATTTATTCGTAATTACTTAAAACCAAATCCAGGTAATATTATTGATGTAGAAACTAAAAAGGTAATTGGTACTCACACGGGTCTTATGAACTATACAATTGGTCAAAGACGTAATGTGGGTCTTTCTGGATTCCAAGAAAGACATTATGTATGTGGTAAAAACGTAGCTAAAAACGAATTATATGTTGCTTTTGGTGATGATTCAAAATATTTAATTAGTGATAGTTGTCTTTTAGAAGATGTAAATATTACCATTGATAACCCACCATCAAAATGTCAAGCCAAGTTTCGTTATCGTGGAGAAGAGTACCCTATCGAATTAGAATTATTAAATGGTAATATGGCACATGTTACTTATAAAGAAGGTGTGAAAGCCGTAACGCCAGGACAATTTTGTGTTTTCTATGATGGAGATGTTTGCTTCGGTAGTGGTATTATTAAAGAAATCTATAAAAATAACGATAAAATATGGTATTTAAATAATTAAAAAGTACCATATTTTTTTGCGTGAAGATTTATTTTCATTGTTTACTTTTACTTGACACAAAAGTGTCTAGTGCCTTATAATTAGAATGTAAATTAAATAAAAGAGAGTAGGCAAATGAAATGAACAGATTAAATGAATTATTACAAGAATTAGGAATTTCTAAAGTTAGACTTGCGAAGTATTTAGGGGTATCAAGACAAATGGTTTATAATTATCTTGAACTTGATGATATTAATAAATGGCCTAAAGAAAAAAAGATTTTGTTATATCGTTTATTAGATATTAATGATGAAAATAATCAAACAATCGATTCTATCAAAGTAACAACAGATTATCTTATGAGTGTTGAAAATCGTCTTAATACTAGCGTTAAAGGTACTACCAATATTTCTAATTATTTTGATTTAAAAAATCTTAATAAAGATTCTCAAATATTAATTACAAATATCTTAAATTTGTTGCGTGAAAGACTAGGGGACGAGAAGAAAAAACAAGAAAATTATTATGCCTTTTTATATTTATATCATATGTTACAATCTATGGATAATGTTCCTGAAATAAAATACATTTTTGGATATATGTCAAAGGCAACTGGCTTTACCAATCCAGAAGAATTCAAATTTAATGAAGATAGACAATTCATTTTTGAAGGAATTTTGTACTCTGCCCTAACGCTTTATAATAATGGGGGAGCCTCACGTAGCAAGCTTGCCCTATCGCATAAACGCTTTGTTCAAGAAATTGAAAAACAAAAAGAAGAAAAGTTAAGTCGTACTCAACAATTATTCACTTTAAGAACACAGGCTTTAAAAGAACTTGGTTATTCTGAAATGAATGAATCCAATGCTTCAGAGATTATTGAAAAAATTGCAGAAATTGAATCACGTGGATCTATTATGAATACAGATGAATAAATATCTAAATAAATAGATATTTTTTCTTTGCTAAAATTTGCAACGAGATGGGTAATTATCCATTTTAAATATTTTCGTTGCAAATTAGAAAAGGCTCTAAATTGATATATTTATATATTTTTAATCTAATTATTAATAAAACATTAAGATAATTAATTATTGTTAATAATTTAAAAATAAGTTCAATAAATCAATTATATTAAAATAATATTTTAGATATAGTAACCATCATAATACCATAATAAAGAAATGCTAACTAAATTGAAATAAAATAATTATTAAGATTTAATTTTAAAGTTTTATTTTATGTCTTCATGAAAGTTTCATAATATATATTATGTTAACCGTGATATTTATTTCATAATAAAAAATGATTTATCAATAACATTATAATACCTATTATGCCTCCAAAAATTAAATATTTTTCTTGATGATAAGATATAGCTTTTGGTAATAATTCTTCAATAGCTAAGGTAATCATAATGCCACCCACAAATAATAAAATAAACCCAATTAATTCTGATGAAATATAATTTCTTAAAAATGTACACGCTAATAAGGCACCTAATGGTTCCGCTATTCCTGATAGAAAGGTCATTTTAATAGCTTTCTTTTTGCTTCCTGTCGCGTAATAAATTGGAACTGCAATACTAATACCTTCTGGAATATTATGAAGCATAATTGCTATGCTAATATGAAGCCCTAAGGTAATGTTTTGATAACTACTTAAAAACGTAAGGATTCCCTCTGGTAAATTATGAAGCATTAAAGTAATCATACTTAAAACGCCTAAACGATATAAAGGAACATCTCCTCTTCCCTTCTCTATTTTTTGATTTATAAAACGAATAACTAAAATAGAAAAAGCAAAGATTAATAAAGAAAGAAAAATTCCTTTAAAAAGTTTAAATTTAGTTAAGATAATAAAACTGGCTTCGGGTATTAATTCTAAAACAGATATACCAATCATTATCACTAATGAAAGACTTAAACAAAAAGTTATAAATTTATTAATGTTTTCTCTTTGCCATTTAAAAAAAATCACAAAAGTACCTAATACAGTCGATAATCCTGCTAATGATGATAACAGAAAAGGAATAAAAAAAGACATAGTATCACCTAATAAAGTGTATGTCTTAAATCAAATTCTTAGAATTTTTCTTTTTAATTTTTAAATATTGTTCATTGCTATAAAAACCTATTCTAAGTAAATCTTCTGGACTTGAATCATAAATATCATTAGCGTCCATTTGCTCCATGACAGCTTCTAAACCATTTTCTTTGCTGTTTGAAACACTATAATAAACTCTTTCTAAATTTGGATTATCAAATGGTTGCAATTTAATTTGTTTTATTTGTGATAATTTTTCAAAAGTTATAAAATCTGCACTTTCTTTAGGACTCATTAACTTAGCATGCAAAGCATTTTCTTTAAAATCTCTTCGAGCATCATTAATAGTCATTATTCCCTCAGAATCTCTAAAACCAAAAATAGTTCTGGGATAATAATAATTTATTCTTCTTTTAATCTTATTTTTATCAAACGGCGTTTTATTTAAATAACTTAAATATTCTAAAGTTAACCCTCTTAGTTTTTTATATGACTGTAATTCGGTTAATATACTATCTTCTTTAAATTCCTTATAATCAATAAGTTGCTTTAGTATTTGAGGATCTAAGCAAGCACATGTTTCAAAATTAAAATGTGTTGTAAAAGCATTTGAATTACTAGTAATATTTCGAATGATTACTCTAGCATAATTTTTAAAATCTGCATCTTTCTTTAAAGAAATAGTTCTTGATTTTGGATTCTTTACTTTAGAAAGCCTTTCCAGAGCTCCTCTTTTCAAGCCTAAATAAAGTTTATTTTTTAAAGAAGTTAGTCTTTCTGATAATGGATAATCAAAAATCAATTCATATGTATGCAAGTTTATTAAATTTTCTGTACTATTAGCAATTCTTAAAACAAATAAATCGGTATCATTATTAAGAGAAATACCTTCATTATATAATGAAATGGATTTTATAAATTCTTCTTTAGATTGATCCATAGATACTAAATCAAGCATAGAAATATCTTTAAAAAAACCTTTTCCCTCTGTCGCGATACTAGGTACTTTTACAACTTTGCCAATAGCCCCATTTGCCGCGATTAAATAATATTTACTATTTTTCATAAGCTTCCTCCCCTTCTTCTATATTCTACCTAAAACCATAAAAATACTCAAGTCTCTTTTTTACCAATATTTGTTATTTAATTTACGTATCTTTTTTAAATCTTTATCCATAATACTACTGGGAGGTAAAATAAAATATGAAAAAAAATCAAAAAAACAATTCTAGAAAACAAGAACGTAAAAATCAAAACCAAAATCAAAAACGTGAATCTAGAAATCAAGAAAAATCTTGTGACTAATTTAATAAGGAAGAATGATACAAATTCTTCCTTATTTTTTGGCATGAGGGTGAAAAGAGTCATATTCCTCTTTATTTTTAACCGATGTAAAATGCGTATATATCTCCGTAGTAGTAATACTACTGTGGCCTAAAAATGTCTGGATAACACGTAAATTGGCCCCATTTAAAAGAAGATGGGTAGCAAAAGAATGACGTAACATATGAGGATTTACTTGTCTTTCAATTGTTTTTAAAGAGATTTCTCCTAATAATTTATTCATTCCTTGTCTTGTGATAGGAGTTCCACGGTTATTTAAAAATAATTCGTCGTAATTTTTATCTTTCTTTTTAAGTTTAGAACGATAGTTATCTAAATATAATTTTAAGTAATAAAGCGAAGTTTCATTTAAGGGAACAATTCTTTCTTTTTGCCCTTTTCCTTCAATACGTAGCCATTCATTTTGAAAATCAATATTTTTATCTTTTAAAGAAACAAGTTCACTAATACGAAGTCCTGTAGCGTATAAAACTTCTAACATAGCTTTTGTTCGGTAGTCATATACAGTTTTTAAAGGAAAATTTAGTAATTTATCTACCTCTTCATATGTTAAATAATTAGGAGACTTTTCATTTACTTTAGGAAAAGGTATTTGTTTGCATGGATTATGTTCGGTATCTTTATCTTCATTTAAAAAAGTGTAAAATCCTTTTAAAGTAGAAAGATAATGAGAATGGGTTCGAACATTATTTCCTTTTGTTTTTAGAAAGTTAATAATATCTTTTTCTTCTAATTTTAAAGAGGAAGAACAAGGACCAAAAAATTTTAAAAATTCTTCTAAGTCATTAGCATAAGATTTTAATGTGTTATCGCTTAACTTTTTTTCGTATTTTAAATAATCCAAATAATTTGTAATTTCGTGTTCCATATTTATCACAAGATAAGTATAAAGTCTTTTCAAAAGGTTGTCAAACTGATATACTTAACAAAGGTGATATATATGGAAATATTAGCAAATCAGATGCGGCCAACAACTTTAAAAGAAGTCATTGGTCAAACACATCTTGTCGGAGAAAATAAGATTATAACCAATTTAGTAAAAAATAAACATTTATGTTCGATGATTTTATATGGCCGTCCTGGTATTGGCAAAACCTCAATTGCTAATGCCATTGTTCATGATTTAAAAATGCCTTATAGATTTTTAAATGCAACTATGAATAATAAAAGTGATTTTGATATAGCTATTGAAGAAGCCAAAATGCATGGTAATTTAATTTTAATTGTTGATGAAATACATCGTATGAACAAAGATAAACAAGATATTTTATTACCCCATATTGAATCTGGCTTAATTACTTTAATTGGTCTTACTACTTCGAATCCTTACCATAAAATTAATCCGGCTATTAGAAGTCGTGTGCAAATTTTTGAACTTCATGATTTAACAAAAGAAGATATTATAGTAGGCCTTAAAAGAGCCGTGACTAAATTAGAAGGTTGCCAAATTGAAGATGACGCCCTTTCCTATATTGCTACCTACTCAAGTGGCGATGTAAGAAGTGCTCTAAATTTATTAGAAACAGCTTATTATGCTTCTAGTGATCATCATTTAACGCTTGAATTATTAAAGAATATTCAAAGTAAGCCAGTCTTTTTTCATGATAAAAACGAAGATGGTCATTATGACGTGCTATCAGCCTTTCAAAAATCGATCAGGGGAAGCGATGTGGATGCTGCCTTACACTATCTTGCTCGTTTAATTGAGGCAGGTGACTTAGATAGTATTTATAGACGTATGAGTGTAATTGCTTATGAAGATATTGGCCTTGCTAATCCTTCCATTGGTCCTAAAGTAATGGCAGCTATTTCCGCCGCAGAATTAGTTGGCCTTCCCGAAGCACGTATTC
Organism: uncultured Bacillota bacterium; assembly: GCA_905205665.1. GTDB lineage: Bacteria > Bacillota_I > Bacilli_A > RF39 > UBA660 > Ventrenecus. Next base: position 48,289 of record CAJLEF010000005.1, read on the forward strand.
CTTTAGGCACGGTTATTACAGAGATGGCTTTGTCTCCTAAATCAAATTCGGCTCATGTTGCTTTAGATGAAGCCTTAAATGACATTAGAAGAGGTTCTACTGGAAATGTTCCGGATCATATTAAAACAAATAGTACAACTTATTTATATCCTCATAATTATAAAAATTCTTATGTAAAACAAGAGTACTTACCTGCAAATTTAAAAGGAAAAAAATATTATCATCCACGTGATAATAAATATGAAAACAATTTAAATAAACTTTGGCATGAAATGAAGGGAGAATAAAATGAATAAGATCTTACTTGTTGGCGATGGGGCTTTTTCTAAAGCACTGTACAAAGTTTTAACAGAAAATGAAGAAAATGAACTCACTATGTGGAGTCCTAACACCCATTTTAAAAAGAAAAAATTAAATATGACATATGCTTTAGATGATGCTATCCAAAATAATGATTTTATCTTCATTTTAGTAAGTACACCTTATTTAGAAAAGATATTAGAGCAAGTATTAAAAAATGATTTAACAAACAAAATTTTGCTTGTTGGAACAAAAGGTCTTCTACCTAAAAAGCCTTATTTTATAAGTGAATATTTAGATAATAAAAAAATTGCTTATTCTATTTTTGGTGGTCCTAATTTAGCTAAAGAGTTAGAAAAAATGTCCCCTACTTCGATCACTTTTTCAACGAATAGTTTGGTAAGAAAAAGTGAAATATCATCTTTATGGCCATCATTTATCAAACCTATCTTTATAACAAAAGCAATTTCTTTGGAAATATGTAATAATTTAAAAAATATCTATGCGATAGGAGCAGGGATGATAAACTCTTTATATCCTTTTCAAAATACTCATTTTACCTATTTAAATGAAGTGATTAAAGAACTTCAAAGTTTGCTAGGTGAAGATATTTATCCTTTCTTAGGTGATTTACTTCTTACTTGTTCTATGAATGACTCTAGAAATTTCACTTATGGAACCTTAATGAATGAGGAAAATAAAAGAAAAAAATACCTTCTTAAAAATACAGTGGAAGGTTTAGCTAATTTGGAAACAATTAATTTTATTTTAAAAAATAAAAAGATAACATTACCTATTTTTGAAGGAATCTATGAAAGTTTATCTTTAAATAAAGTTTCAGACAAATTAAAAGAAGCTATTTTTCATAATTGATAGCTTCTTTTTTAATATCATTAATAACGTAACTAGACATCATCGCTCCCGCAGCCATAGGTACGGCACAAATAGTACCTAAAAGAGCTTGATGTTTAGGAACTTCTAAACTGCAGACACACATAGATTTCATAGCTTTAGGATTTTTACTTAGTTTATTACGAATTTTTTTAGCTAAAGGGTCACTTTGCGTGTTTTTAAGAGGGACAATTTGTAACATTTCAGGATGAGTTTTATTAGCTGTCCCCATACAAGTAATAAGTTTTATTTTTTCCCTACTACATACTTCAATGAGTTTTATTTTTACGGGTACACAGTCACAAGCATCTAAAACATAGTCATAATTAGTCAAAAATTCTTTATTAATATCTTCTTCCGTTAATTCTTTTTTTATCTTTGTGACAAGTGTATTTGAAGGAATTAAAGTGGCTCTTTTAAAGGCTGCTTCGACTTTATTTGTACCGATCGTTTCTGTTGTCGCATAAATCTGACGATTTAAATTAGTAATATCAAAAACATCTTTGTCTACGACTGTTATTTCTTTAAAACCAGTTCTAAGAAGAGATTCAAAAGTATATCCGCCCACTCCACCTAAACCAATTAATAAAACTTTTGTATCTTTTATTTTATTTATAACATTTTCTTCTAATAGTCTTTCAATTCTTTCAAACATAACATCACAACCTTTATTTCATAAAAAAACCAAATGTAAGTCAGCGTGATAAAATCCCCGCTTTCTCGCAGGTGGGCATCTCTCTTACATTTTAGGATCCTAATACACTTAATGGATTAGTTTTCTACACCATGTAAGGTTCTGATTCCCGTATATCACCATAGTCGGTTTTATGTAACTATCTTACACTTGGTAATTAAATTATACAATAAAATGCATATACACGCAATGATATTTACAAAATATTTACATTGCACTCTTTCTTTTTAATATCATTCTCTTCATCAAAAATTTAGAAGGCTATTCATAAGATATAACTGAATGGTAATAAATCCAAGATAACTATTTGGTTATATGAAAAAATGGTATTGGGTGATATAGTTGAATATAGATAGATTAAAAGAAATTAGACAAGATCGTGATTTACAACAAATTGATATTGCTAAAGTTTTGAAAACAAGTCAAGTGCAATATTCAAGATATGAACGCGGTATCAGAGTCATGCCGGTTGATAAAATTGCCAAACTTGCTAAATTCTATGATGTCAGTATTGATTATTTATTAGGACTTACTGATATCCGCAAACCTTATCCTAAATCAAAAATTAATTCTTAAAAGATTTAGGATTATTAGCATAACAAAAATAGATAGACGTTATTGTCTATCTATTTTTCCGTAAACCCTATCCTAAGTAAAAACTAAGGACTTAATAGCCGAGGCTATAGATGAGATCCCTCTCATCTATAAACATTATATCACACTTTTTTAGAAAATACTAACGGTGCACCGTTATTTTTTTAATTTTTTTATCTTTTAGCAAGTTCTGTTGTTAAAATTTCTTTTGTTAAAACAGGATTGGCTTTTCCTCTCGTCTCTTTCATAACTTGACCAACGAAATAATCGAATAAATTTGTTTTTCCTGCTTTATAAGCTTCAATTTGAGTTTGATTTTTATCAAGAATATTTACAATAATTGAAGTAAGTTCAGTGGTATCTGAAATTTGGCCATTTTCTTTACTAATAAAGTTTTTCGGTTCTTTTTTCTCTTCAAGAGCTTTATAAAAAACTTCTTTGGCTTGTTTGGAAGATAAAATCCCATCTTTGATACCATCAATAATTTGTTTTAAATAAACAGGAGTAATAAAAAAGTCACTAATATCTATATTTTCTTTATTAAGTTCACCCACAATAGTAACAGTTATCCAATTAGACGCTGTTTTAGGATCTATAGAAAGTCTTAAACATTCTTCAAAATAATCAGAAATAGCTTTATCTTTCACTAAGACATTAGCGTCATAAGAAGATAAACCATAAGTTTTCATATAATCTTCTTTACGTTCATGAGCAAGTTTTGGAATAGACGCTCTTATTTCTTCTAACCAAGAAGGACTAATTTTAAATTTAGGAATATTAGGTTCTACAAAATATTTGTAATCAACTGCATCGGCTTTACTACGCATGTAAATAGTGCTAAAAGTATCCTCATCCCATCTTCTTGTTTGTTGAGGCATTTCATCATAAGTTCCATTTTCTTTAAGTTCTGTTTGTCTTTCGATCTCATAGTTAATGGCATCTCTGACACCACCGAAAGAGTTAACATTTTTAATTTCTATTTTAGTACCCCAGTTTGTTGGATCTTCTTCATCAAGACTACTATCCATAATAGATACGTTTACATCACATCTAATTTGCCCTTTTTTAGTATCGGCATCTGAAATACCAGCATATTGATAAGTACGACGCATATGTTCTAGGAAAGCCACTGCCTCATTGGCTGAATGAAAATCTGGCTCGGTAACAAGTTCTAGTAAAGGGACTCCTGCTCTATTATAATCAATTGTCGATGTCGTTTCATAGTGATCAAGACTAGCCGCATCTTCTTCTAAGTGAATATTATTAACGCGAACACGTTTCATTTCCCCGTCACATTCATAATCTACATAGCCATAAATACCAACAGGAATTGGTTTTGTTTCTTGTGTTAATTGAAAACCTTTCGGTAAATCAGGATAATAATAGTTTTTTCTTTCAAAATACATATATTCTGGTTGAGAACAATGCATAATCATGGAAGCCATTAAAGAAAGTCTTACCGCTTCTTTATTAACAACTGGTAAAGTTCCTGGAAAAGCCATATCTAAAGGTCTTACAGAAGAGTTTGGTTCATCTGAATAAGTATTTCGAGCACTTGAGAATACCTTACTTTTTGTTTTTGATATCTCACAGTGCATTTCTAGACCGATTTTAGCAATATATTTACTCATTATTCTACCTCCTTGGCAATTTGTCCTTTATAGTTCATTTGGCTTTCTAGTAAAGAAGCTAATTTTAAAACTTTTTCATCTTCATAGCAATTACCTGTAATATTAACACCTACTGGTAAACCATTTACAAAGCCATCAGGAATGGTTATAGATGGGAAACCACCAAAGTTACCAATTTGTAAATGTTCTTCTAGAACTTGGGTATTTTCATCTAAAATATTTTTAGCTTCACTAAGTTTTTTAGCAGGTCCTGATCCCACTGGTAAAATAACCGCATCATATTCTTTAAATAAATTTTTGTAAGTATCTACAATTAAACGACGAACACGTTGGGCATTATGGAAATATCGGTCTTGATTTTCTTTTTGTAAAACATAAGAACCGATTACAAAACGGCGTTTAATTAAACTTGAGAATCCTTTAGTACGGGCATCTTTCATCATATCAATGTAATTATCGCCTTCACCTCTTGGGCCAAAAATGATACCAGTTAAATTAGACATATTGCTACTTGCTTCAGCACAAGAAATAATAACATAGACACTCGCCACAGCCTTTAAAAGTTTTTCGTCAACAGATACTTCTTCTACTTCAATACCTAAATCTTTAAAATGTTTTAAAGTATTATGGAAGTTTTCTAAATGGCTTTTTAATTCATCACTAGCATTAGGGTACCGATTCATATCACATATTTCTTTAATATAACAAACTTTTTTTAAAGGTATCTCTTTTTGAAGAGCGTCTTTTAAATGAATGTCTTTACTATCAAAACTAGTCATATCATTTTTGTCGATACCTTTCATAGCATCCACAGCAATTGCAGCATCTAAAACACTTCTTGTTAAAACACCACAGTGATCTAAACTAGAGGCAAAAGGAAATAATCCATAACGGCTAATCATACCATAAGTAGGTTTGTAACCAACAATACCACAATAAGCAGCAGGCTTACGAATAGAGTCTCCTGTGTCACTTCCTAGAGCATAAGGATAAACACCAGCCGCGACAGCAGCCGCAGAACCAGCAGATGATCCTGCTGTCATTCTCGTGTGATCCCAAGGGTTTGTAACGATTCCTGTATGGCAAGTTGTTCCAGTTCCCCCCATCCCAAATTCATCTAAAGCTGTTTTATTAACCATAATAGCACCAGCTTTTTTTAAGTTTTTAACAGCAGTTGCATCAAAAAATGGTACATAATTTTTTAAGATGTTAGAAGAACCTGTTGATAAAACACCAGCTGTAGAATAATTATCTTTAACACCATAAGGAATACCAGATAATAAGTTATCTGTTACTTCAGTGCCTTTTGCACCATCTAAAATGGTAACAAAGGCATTACATGAAGCTTGGACTTCACGTGATTTTTCTAAAGCCTCTTTAACAAGTTCATCACTTGTCACTTCCTTATTAATTAATTTTTCATGTAAGAAACTAATACTTTTATCCATCATTTATCCCACCACCTTTGGCACGACGATGTAGGCACCGTCTTCATCGCCACTATTTCTTAATAAATCATCAATTGGAACCGATTGTTCTGGTTCATCTTCTCTTAATTCATAAACAAAATCATCTAAAGTATGCGTCATAGGTTCTACTTCACTTAGATTAGGTATTTCTAGAACTGATTGGATACTCTTATCAATGCTATCAAATTCAAGAGTTATCATATCTTTTTCTTCATCCGTTAAGCCAATAAGTAATTTATCCGCATAACTATCAATCATTTCTTTCGTAAATTTATTCATTTTTCTTCTCCTCTCTTACTCTGATACCGAGTTCTTTTAATTGTGTTTCAGTAAGACTACTTGGGGAACCCATTAAGTTATCCATACCAGTCGTACTTGTTGGAAATGCTTGGACTTCTCTTAAGTTTGGTTCATCTAAAAGAAGCATTAGTATTCGGTCAATTCCCGGAGCCATTCCTCCATGAGGAGGACAACCATATTGGAAAGCCGTATAAATAGAATTAAATTTTTCTTTGACTTCTTCTTTAGTATAACCAACAATTTCAAAGCCTTTAACTAAACTATCTAAATCGTGGTTTCTTATTGCCCCAGAAGCCATTTCAAAACCATTACAAACAAAATCATATTGATAAGCTAAGATATCTAAAACATCTTTCTGTTCATAATCTTTAATACCATGATGAGGAAGACTAAATGGATTATGACAAAAATCAATTTTTTTCTTTTCCTCGTCATATTCAAACATTGGAAAATCTTTAACAATACAAAGTTCTAATTTATTTTTATCAATTAAATTACATTTTTCACCAAGATAAATTCGAATTAAACTAGCGTATTTTAAAGCTAATTTAAGGTTTCGATTGGCAATGAAAAATAACACAGAATTAGGTTTCATTTGACACTCAGAAATCAAATTTTTTCGTTCTTCTTCACTTAAAAATTTGTCAATTGGACCTTTTAAGGTATTATCATTCGTTAAAGTAAGATAACCAATACCAGGCATACCAATAGAGCTTGCATAATCTACAATTTCATTAAACCAACTATTTGATTTATCCCCAATATCAGAAACTAAAATAACCTTAATATAACTTTTTTGAAAAGGTTTAAAAGTCGTATCTTTTAAAATATTGGTAATATCTTTAATAAGTAAAGGATTTCTTAAATCAGGTTTATCTGTTCCATAATTATCCATAGCTTCTTTATAAGTTAGGCGTCTAAAAGGTTTAGGACTTACTTCTTTTTCGGAAAACTTTGTAAAGACATCATAGAAAACATCTTCTCCTAAAGAAAGAACATCTTCTTCGGTAACATAACTCATTTCCATATCCAGTTGATAAAATTCTAGCGTTCGATCACGTCTTGCATCTTCATCTCGAAAACAAGGCGCAATTTGAAAATATTTGGAAATGCCACCAACCATTAAAAGTTCTTTATATATCTGAGGGGCTTGAGGTAAGGCATAAAATTTACCTTTAAAGTTTCTTGATGGAACTACAAAGTCTCTAGCTCCTTCTGGACTAGAAGCCGTTAAAATAGGAGTTTGAACTTCCGTAAAACCTAAATCATACATTTTGTTACGTAGAAAATGTAAGACATCACTACGTAATTTAAAATTCTTTTGCACTTCTTTGTTACGTAAATCTAAGTAACGATATTTTAATCTCGTATCTTCACTTACTTTTTTACTTGTTCTAATATCAAATGGTAAAACACTTAAAGAACGACTTAAAACTTCTAAAGAAGAAACAAGAAGTTCTATTTCCCCAGTTTTTAGTTTAGGGTTATAAGTTTCTTCACTACGATGGCGAATAACACCGCTTACTTTAATAACACTTTCTTTGCTTAGATGAGCAAACTTCGCATCATCATTAGAAACAATTTGTAATGTATCTGTGGTATCACGAAGATCTAAGAATAAAACACCGCCATGATCACGAATATTTTCAATCCAACCACTAACGGTAATTGTCTTACCAATATCTTCTTTAGTTAGATCTTTGATTTCCCAATCACGATAAATATTTTCTTTCATAAACATCCTTTCTAGAATTCACAAGAACCTGGAACTCTTGGGTAAGCGATAACATCACGAATATTATCAACCCCTGTTAGATAAATTAAAAGTCTTTCAAAGCCCATACCAAAACCAGAATGAACTACTGTACCGTATTTACGTAAATCGGTGTACCATTTTAACTCTTCTGTATTCATATGAAGTTCTTCCATACGTTTTAAGAGTTTGTCATAATCTTCTTCTCTTTGGCTACCCCCCATAAGTTCACCGGATAAAGGAACTTCTAAATCTACAGCACGAACGGTTTTACCATCTTCATTTTGTTTCATATAAAAGGCTTTAATATCTTTAGGCCAATCGGTGATGAAAACAGGACCATGGAAATATTCGGTAATAAAGGTTTCATGTTCTTTATGAATATCTTCCCCATATTCTGGCTCAAATTCCCATTTTTGATGAGCATTTTTTAAAATAGTAATAACCTCTTCATGAGTAACACGGGTAAAAGTACTTTTAGTTAATGTTTCTAGTTTGTTAATTAAGCCATTAGAAACGAATTTATCTAAGAAAGCTAATTCATCTTTGCCATGCTCTAAAACATATGAAACAACATGTTTTAACATATCTTCTTCAATGTCCATTAACTCATCTAAATCGCAGAAAGCAATTTCTGGTTCTATCATCCAAAATTCTGCCGCATGCGTTTTAGTATTAGAGTTTTCTGCTCTAAAAGTAGGGCCAAAGGTGTAAACCTTGGAAAAAGCAGTGGCAAAAGTTTCAGCTTCTAGTTGGCCTGATACTGTTAAAGAAGTTTGCTTACCAAAGAAATCTTTTTTATAATCTACTTCGCCTTTTATTTTATCTAAAGGTATTGTTGTTACTTGAAACATTTCACCAGCTCCTTCACAGTCTGAAGCTGTAATTAAAGGGGCATTAAAGTAAATATAACCTCTTGTCTGAAAGTATTCATGAATGGCAAAGGCTGCTAAAGAACGAATACGAAAGACTGCTTGGAATAAATTCGCTCTTGGTCTTAAATGAGCAATACTTCTTAAAAATTCTTTACTATGTTTTTTAGGCTGTAAAGGATAATCTTTCGCACATTCTCCAAGTAAAGTGATTTTAGTAGCTTTTAATTCAATACTTTGGGTTCCTTCTCCTTTTTTTAAGATACCTTCTACTTCAATAGAAGAACCAAAGTTAATCGTATCTACTTCTTTAAAATTTGGTAAAGTCGTATCATAGACAACTTGAAGTTTTTTAATAGAAGTGCCATCTGCTAAATCAATAAAGCCAAAATTAGAGCCATGACGATGATTACGAATCCAACCACTCACCTTTATTTCTTTATCCATTAATTTCTCTTCATCTTTATAAATATCCATTAAATACATTTTTATTCATCCCTTTCTTTTAACAAAAAAACCTAAGTAATTTTATAAGGACGACTTAAAAAGCCGCGGTGCCACCTTATTTTACCTAGGTACTCTCAAAAATAGTTTTATCGGTTCAACCGTTTTAAGGATATAAAGAGTCGTTTTTCAAAAAGCATTATAAAAGCATTTACACCCACTAGCTCTCTCTTTGTTATAAATATACTTTTCTACTCGTCTCTTTCTTAAAAGACCTCTTTTATTTTAACCCCTTTTATAAGAAATCGTCAACATTTTTTACACCAATCATCTAAAGAAGCACGTTTAATAGTTAATTATATTGCTTTTTTAGAATATATTAGAAATACACTAAACAACCTGCCGGATTATTTTATATTGAAATAGACTCTCAAAAAGACCTCATTTTCGCATCATTTTATTACGATATTCTTCTTGTAAATAAGAATTAGAAAGATGAGTGTATATTTCTGTTGTTCCCAAGTTTTCATGTCCTAATAATTCCTGAACTGTCTTAATATCGGCTCCATTGGCAAGTAGATGAGTTGCAAAAGTATGCCTTAAAGTATGAGGCGATAAATGATGGTTGATTCCGGAAGAAAGAGCTTTTTTTTCAATCATTTTAAAAATACTACTACGACTTAGTTTTCCTCCTCTTTGATTAACTAATAAATAATCATGGTTTTCTTTTTTTAGTAATGATGGTCGTATCGAAAGATATTTATCTAAAGCATCCTGAGCAAATTCACCATAATAAACAGTCCTGCCTTTTTGACCTTTACCTGTAACGGTGATTCTTCTATCTGATTTATATATATCTCCTATTTTAATATCTGATAATTCACTTACCCGAAGTCCTGTAGAATAAAGAAGTTCTAAAACAAGATGGCACTCTATATCCCATGATGTGTCAAGTTTATCAAAATGCAAAAGTTTTTCTGTTTCCTCATAATTTAAAGTGTTAGGTAAAGGTTTATTTAATTTAGGATTATGAATTTTCTCAAAAACATTATTTTCTACTACACCTTTTTGTTCTAAATAACGATAAAAACTACGAAGAGCACTTAAGTGTCTAGCAATACTTTTGTTTTTGAATTTTTCTTGATCTAACAATTTTAAATATGTTCGTACATCTTCTTTTGTTAAAGATAAATATGACAAGTTATGTTCCTTTAAAAATAAGGCAAATTCATCTAAATCTGTTTGATAAGCTAACACCGTATTAGAAGAAACCATCTTCACATCTGTCAAGTATTGTAAAAATTCTTCGACTTTATTTTTCATTTATATCACGTTTTAATTCTAGCATCTTTATTGTCAAATGGAAAGGTATTTGCTATAATTTTCTTAGGTGATGAAAAGATGATGACAACTTTACAAATAATAGTTAACAAAACATTGACGTTCGTTTGTAAATTATTTCATAAAAATGGCAGTCAATTTCCGGGAGCTATTAGTTACAATATGAATCAACATGTCCTAGAAAAGATTAAATATCCTAAATATGTGATTGGTGTAACAGGTTCTAGTGGTAAGGGGACTACAACCCAAATGATTTATCATATTTTAACAGATGCTGGTTTAGATGTTAGTTATAACGCTTCTGGAAGTAACGGTATTCGGGGAATTACTACCTTAGTTTTAAATAACTGTACCCTAACTGGTAAGTTTAAACATGATGTTTTACTTTTAGAACTTGATGAAAGACACTTGCATTTAGCTTTTGGTAAAAATAAAATGACCCATCTTGTAGTAACTAATATTACTCGTGATCAACCCGCTAGAAACGGTTCTCCAGATCTTATTTATGATGCTATTTTTAATGCCATAGATGAACAAACAACGCTTATTTTAAACGCAGATGACCCAGGTCTTATGAAAGAAAAAATTAATTTTAAGGGGAAAATAGTTACTTATGGTATTAATAAGACAAAAGATTCTTATTCTAAAAAAGAAAACTTTTCAGTAGATAATGCTTACTGTCCAAAATGTCATAAAAAACTTGTGTATTATTATTATCATTATGGTCATATTGGTTCTTATTATTGCCAAAACTGTGACTTTAAAAGAGGAAATCCTGATTATACAGCAACTAAAGTTGATTTAAAAAATAAAACAATGTTAATTAACAATAATGAGGTTTGCTTAAATAAAAATTTCTTTTTTACAGCCTATGCTACCTTAGCGGCCTATGCTCTTACAAATACTATAGGTATTAAAGAAAAACAAATTTTATATGCTTTAAATGACGACATGATTGAATCTAAAAGAGGCCATGAATATATGATTGATAACCGACATGTTTTAATGCTTGAAAGTAAAAACGAAAATGCTTTGAGTTATTATCAGTCTTTACGATATATTGTGAATGAAGATGGTCAAAAAAGTGTTATTTTAGGTTTTGATAATGTTTCAAGAAGATATAAATTTAATGATTTAAGTTGGCTTTGGGATGTTGATTTTGAACTTCTAAATGACGATAGTATTGAAAAAATATTTTTAATTGGCCGATTTAAATGGGATGTTTTAGTAAGGCTTAAATATGCGAAGATTAAGGCTAAAAAAATCGTTCTTATTGATGATTTAAACAATTTAATTGATACAGTAAAAAAAGAATCAATTGGTGATATTTATACAATGGTATGCTTTGATATGACAGAAATCATCAAAAAGAAAATAAAGGAGTACAATAATGGAAACAATTAAAATAGCGCATTTATATTATGATCTTATGAATTTATATGGTGAACATGGCAATGTAAGATGTTTAACTCATCATTTGGAAAGCCATGATGTCCGTGTCATTGTTCACAATTTAAGTATTGATGATAAAATCAAATTTGATGATTATGATATTTTTTATATAGGAAGTGGTTCTAAAGAATCTTTTCTTCTTTCTTTAAATGATTTAATGAAAAGAAAAGAAGATATAATTAAGGCTTATAATAAAAATAAATTTTTCTTTGTGACCGGTAATGCCTTAGATTTCTTTGGTGAAAGTTTCACAACCGTAGATGATGTCAAATATGAAACATTAGGCTTATTTAAATATCAAAGTTATGAAACAGATTTCCGTATTGTTGGTGAACAAGTATTTGAAATGAAAGATTTAAAAGATGAGGTTATTGGTTTTGAAAATAGAAATTCTGTTTTAAAAAATGTGCATGAAAAAAATTTATTTACGATTAAATCTGGAACAGGTTATGCTCCTAATGAAACAAAAGATGGTATTTTAAAGAAACATTTTTATGGCACTTATCTTCTAGGTCCTTTATTTATTCGTAATCCTTATTTTACAGAAAAAATAATTAAGGAAATATTAAAGCAAAGAAAATTAGAATACAAACCTTTTGAAGATGAAATTGAAATTACTGCTTACCATGAATATCAAAAAAATTTATTAAACGAAAAAGAAGACGAATAAGTCTTCTTTTCTACTACTTAAGAGAACGTAAAACACGAATACGATAAACTGCCATAGCCTTTAAAATAAAGGTTATAAACAGCCTCAAGGAGAATAATTTTCTCCTCAAGAAAGATACTATCATAATAAAATATATCTGTCAAAGGCAATGTCTAATTTTTATTTTGAATCTAAAGAATCAACTGAACAAGTAAATTCACTATTTTGATAAGTGATTTCAACATATGTTTTAGAAGAAATCTTCTCGTGTTTTCTAGGGTCTATTAAATCGTCATCACTAATAAGACCTTGTTCTAATAAGACTGTTACAGCCACATCACATTTGCCCCTAGTAATACACGTACTTCGAAGTGTTTTGCCGGCATTTAAATGAATATAACTACAAGCAGCCTTCGAAAGAGTTGCTTTAAAAAGATCATATTGTTTATCTTGTTCCTTATTTAAAATACCACTCATATTGGAGACAATAACCATACCCAAGACACCTAAAAGAGCAATAGTAATAACTAGTTCCACCAATGTAAATCCTTTTTTATTCATCTAAGTTCACCTATTTTCTGTCCACATTTTACCACAGCCTCTTCACCATTTAAAGATTTTTCTAGTAACTTTACAGGTTCCTTTAAAGTGTCTTTCATAAAACATAGAATCACCGTAGAACCACCAAAGAAAAACATCCCCTTTTCTTCTCCTCTTTTAAACTCTTTTTGATAATGATTAACAATTTTTCCTACACCTAAAGCACCAACCTCGATATATAACACATCTTTAAAATTTTTAGTTTCAAGAAAAGAATATTCTCTTGTATTTTCTAAATAAACATGCGTTTTCTTTAAAGCAACATCTCGAACAGTATGAAATGCGCCTTTTATTTTTTTGGCAAATAAAAGTTTGCCGTCATCAAAATAATGATATCGATGATAATGTGTTGGGATAAGGCGAAAAACATATAATAAACCATCATTATATTCTTTAGCTAAACCATGATTTAAAATTAAATCTTCTAAAGAATAAGTTAGCCCTTTGATGTTAAATTTACTTTGAAAATTTATACGATAGGCACTTAAATAGGCGTCACACGGTGAACAAAAATCACCTGAATGATTAGAAAAAACTATTTTCTTTTTTTCTCTCGTAAAAAAATCATTAAAACTCGTATACTCTTTTTTCTTATAAGGCTTCATATCCATTTGGTTTTTTTTTATAAAACCTGGAATTATTTTTTTAGATAGTTTAGAATCATAAAACTTTCCCATTAAAGTAGTTAAACCTTTTGAAGTAATTAATGGTAGCAATTTTTGACCTAAATTATTTTCATAAAGAAAAGATAAAAATTGGTTGTTCTGATATTCTTTTACATACAAAAGTGTATCAGAGCTCCAAGAAGAACTATCCCGTAAATCACGCATATGATTTCACCCTTTCCTTTTAAATGAGGAACTTTAAGTTTTGATATTTGCATTATGGCAACAATAATCATACTTGCTATATAAATATAAGCAAAAACGTCTGTGAAATTATGAAAAAGTAAATAAACAGTAGGAAAAATAAGCGCGGCAGGTGTCACAGGAAGACCAGTATAATACTTTCTTGCCGTTGTTTCTTTTGTTCTTCTAATTTCTTCATCAACATTAAACCAGGCAAGACGAGAAATGGCGGTTAAAAGATAAATTAAGCATAAAACTTGAAGCCACATGTTATCTTTAGCAATCGCAAGGCCAATAAATAAAGGCGCCGCCCCAAAGCAAATAACATCTGATAAAGAGTCTAATTGAACACCATATCTTTTAGCAAAATCAGAACGATTCTTTTTAGTCCTTGCAATCGTGCCATCTAAAGAATCGAAAAGTCCAGAGGCCATCAAGCATAATAAACTATATAAAAGAGAACCGGACATAGAAAAATATATACTTAATATGCCACATAAAGTTCCTAAAAACGTAAATAACGTTGTATAATCAAAAATTCCTATCATAAATCTACTACTCTCTTTCTTTTAATGGAATGAAATATTAAATAAACTATTGCACAAAAAATAACAAATAAATAAAAGCTTAATGTTCTCAGTAAAATCATCGCGGAAGTGGCAAGTAACGGTCCATAAACGGCTTCATTAACGGCTAATAAAAGATTTTCACTAACGACAACTCCCCCAGGGAAAGGAACAAAATCACTGGCAAGCGTAATTCCTATTTGAACGGTAATTAAGTAAAAGATACTATAATCATGAAGTCCAAATGCTAAATAAATAATGTAACTAACACCAAGCAAAGAAAGTCTTTGAAGAATCATATAAAATAAACCTTCTAATAAAATAAGTGGTTTCTTTTTGGTAAGTTCAGCACATGCCTTATAGTCTTTCAAAGCTTTCTGAAATTCTTCTTTTTTCTTTTTTTCGTCTTTAACTAAATGAAGCTTACTTCCTAAATGAATTAATCTTAACATAAATTTAGGAAAAATTTTATGACTATATACCATAAGTAAGAAAAGAAAAATAACCAAAATGGTCGTTACCAATCCTAATATTACTAAAATCGTAAAGACTTTATTAATTGAAAACAAAGAATGAAAGTAAAAAGGAAACAAAATGAAAGCTAATAATATTAAGGCAATTTTATAAAGGATAGTATTAAGAAGAATGATAATACTATTAATTCGATAAGGAATATTATCTTTATTCATTTCATACATTTCAACAGGTTGTCCTCCCATACTACTAGGAGTTATGGCTGAGAAATAGTTTTCTGTACAAACATAACCTAAAGAAGCTGATAAAGTTGTTTTTTTACCAAAATGAAACAACATTCTTTTTAAGAAAAAAGCCCCCCAAAAAGCATAAAAAAACATCAAGATAACGCCCCATAATAAAGTGGATACATGGCAATTTTGTAAAGAAAATTTTAAAGCTTCTAAAGAATAATCTTTTAAAATAAAATAATAAGTGGCAAAAATAAGCAAGAAGAAAAACAATATAAATAAAATATATCTCTTTTTAGACTTCACTTTTATCACCATCATAATAGTAGCATAGAAAAGAAGAAAAAGCCAGATTTTAACCTGACTTTCTTTTTATTTCTCTAATAAACTTAATTTTAGTTTCTCAGCCTCTAATTTTTCTTGTTCTTCTTTAACAAGTTTTTCTGGAGCTTTTTTAACAAAGTTTTCATTGGCTAATAATTTTTCTCTTTTTTCAATACTAGCTTTTAAGAAAGATATTTCTTTTTCTTTTTTTTCAATATCTTCTTTGCTTTCTTCTTTTTCATCACATAAGGTCATATTATAGTTTTTATAGACAACTTCATATTTATTTTCACTTTGGCTTTCAGAGGCTATATGATCTGTTATTTTTAACATTTGCATAATAAAGGTATAATCTTCTTTATTATTTAATAAAACGTGATATTCTTTACCAATATTATGTTCTGCTTTCATATTTCTAAATAAACGAATGAATTCCATTTCATCTTCAACTTCTAAAGAAACATCTTTAAACACTTCTTTTTTGTCATATTTTGGATAATCACTTAACATGATTGTATCTTTTGTTTCTAAAACTTTTTGATAAATTTCTTCTGTTACAAAAGGCATGAATGGATGAAGCATTTTTAAAATACCTACTAAAACTTTACGTAAAACAAGTTTTGTTGTGTTTTCGCTCATATGAAATTTGGCCATTTCTATATATTTATCACAGAAATCTTCCCAAATAAAACGATATAAAATAGTACCAACGTTTTGGAATTCAAATTTATCCATATATTTTGTTACAGCTTTCACGGTTTCATTATATTTTGTTAAAATCCATTTATCTTCTTTATTTAAAGTAAGTTCTTCCGTTTCATCTAAACCATCTAAATTCATCATGACAAAACGAGAAGCATTCCAGATTTTATTAATGAAATTCCAAGTACTTTTTACTTTTTCTTCATCATATCTTAAATCAGTTCCCCCAGCTGTAGAAGTAGTTAAATAGTATCTTAAAGCATCAGCCCCATAAGAATCTATTACATCCATAGGATCTACCCCGTTGCCAAGACTTTTACTCATTTTTCTACCTTGTTTATCCCTAATTAAACCATGAATATAACAATATTCAAAAGGACGAGTATTTGTAAAATGAAGGCCTTGGAAAGTCATTCTATTAACCCAGAAAGGAATAATGTCATAACCAGTTACTAAAACATTCGTTGGATAATACTTAGAAAGTAAATCTGTATTTAAAGGCCAACCAAGGGTTGAAAAAGGCCATAAAGCACTGGAAAACCAAGTGTCTAAAACATCTTCATCTTGAACCCAGCCTTCTTCTTTAGGAGCTTCCATACCAACGTAAACATTGCCATCTTTATACCATGCTGGTATTTGATGTCCCCACCAAAGTTGTCTTGAAATACACCAGTCATACGTAATTTCCATCCAGTGATTCATTATTTTTTCATAACGTGCTGGTAAAAATTTAACTTTCGTTTCTTTATTTTTTTGATTTTCCAAAACGGCATCCGCAAGAGGTCTCATCTTAACAAACCATTGTTTAGAAACAATAGGCTCAACCATAGCATCGGTTCTTTCAGAATGCCCAACACTATGAACGATAGGTTCCACTTTAAGTAAGTAACCTTTTTCTTTTAATTCTTCTAATAATTTTTCTCGACATACAAAACGGTCCATGCCAGCATAAGAAAGGCAATTTTCGTTCATGGTACCGTCTAAGTTTAAAATATCAATGCCTTCTAAGTTATGTCTTTTACCTACTTCGTAGTCATTTGGATCACTTTTAGGGGTTATTTTAACACAACCCGTACCTTTTTCCATATCAGCGTGTTCATCGGCAATAATAGGTATTTCTCTATTAACAAGTGGTAAAATAACGGTTTTGCCAATGTATTTTTGATATCTTTTATCGTCTTTGTTAACCGCGACTGCCATATCCCCAAACATTGTTTCAGGACGAGTTGTTGCCACGTCTAAATATTCATCTGTTCCTTTAATAGGGTATTTTAAATGATAAAAATTACCTGGTACATCTTTATAAATAACTTCTTCATTTGATAAAGCCGTTTTAGCAACAGGATCCCAATTAATCATTCTTTCCCCACGATATATAAGACCTTCGTTATATAAATCAACAAATACTTTACGAACTGCTTTAGATAGGCCGTCATCTAAGGTAAATCTTTCTTTCGAATAATCCACACTTAAACCAAGTTTAGCCCATTGACGATGGATATTAGAAGCATACTCATCTTTCCATTTCCAAGCTTCTTTTAACCAATCTTCCCTTTTCATGCTACGAGGATCAATTCCTTCTTCACGAAGTTTTTTATCAACTTTTGCTTGCGTAGCAATACCAGCATGATCCATTCCAGGAACCCATAGAGCATCAAAGCCTTGCATTCTTTTATAACGAATCATAATATCTTGAATAGATGTATTCCAAGCATGACCAAGATGTAATTTTCCTGTTACATTTGGAGGTGGAATAACAATGCAAAATGGTTTGCCGTCATTTTTACCACTTTCAAAATAGCCTTGTTCTTTCCAAAAATTATATTTTCCTTCTTCTATTTCTAAGTGATTATATTTTTTATCGATTAAGTCCACGATTTTGCTCCTTGATTTCATCATATGTTTTTAAAAGATTTGCTGTATCAATATTCTTCCAAACTTTTTTTGACGCATCATATTTAATCAAACGAAATCTTTTAAAAGCTTCTTCTTCCATTATATTTTCAACAAAATAAATAACTTGATGAGTACTGATATGTTCCGGAAAAAGAGCTACTAAATCATTAATACCATCCATAATAGTTAACATCTGATAATCCTTAGCGGCGCTTTTAGCGTTATCCAATATAGAGTCATTTTTCACTTTATAATTGGCATCTACTTCTTGTTTTAATGTTTCAGCAATTAATTCATCATTCCATTTATTTACATCTTCTGTAGCATTTGTTAATACCATACCTGTTCGACTAATTAATAAAATTTCTTTCATAAATAATTTCTTTCCTCTCTTCAACTTCTCAGTCCTTAAAAGGCAAAAATCAAGATTAAAATAAATGAATTAAACTTTTTTATTATAATGATTAACTGCAAAATACATACATAAATCAATGAAGAAAATTTCCCAAATTATTTTTTTCTAAATATATTCTAAATCTGAAAACATGTTTTTTTATTTGATGTAATGGTACTTTAGATGACAATTGATTATTATTTCAAAAATGATGATTTTAATATTCTCATGGATGACTAACTTAAATCTTTAAATGTTAATTTTACCCTCATTTTGAATATTCAAATTTAATTATTTATTTTCAACTATTAACGCCTTTCTAACAAAAAAGAATGATCCATCCAAAGGAGTCAAAGTTTGACGGTACCATCCTTATTTTTTCTCTTTCTTGATAAAGGAGACATCTCCTACATGCATTTGTTAACAACCTTCTAAAATAAATTTTGTTTATTTACACCAACCATAAACTCTCTTTAAAAAATTTATTTTATACTCCTTTAACTTCTTCGCATTTCTTAAATATCATACCAGTATATTTTCTAAAAATCAAGATAGTTTAATCGTTTGCCTTAAACTATTACCAATATATACTTTTAGATTGGTTTCTTCTAAAATTGTTTTACCTTCATTACCAGCCAAAGAAAAGGTATCACTAATTATTTTATTATTCATTAAATCGTAAACATAGAAGGTATCTTCATTTGTCGTACAATTTAAATATTTACCTGTAAAAGATAATTTTTTAAAATGACCATCTAATTTTTCATTATTATTATAATCAATCAAAACATTATCATTATTAAGTGTTTCAATGATAATAACATCCCCATTAAAAGCCACGATTGGTTCAGTAATATTTGCTGTTAAAGTTGCGTCATTAGTATCAATAATATTCCAAGTCCCATCTTTTAAAGCAATGTAATAATCCGAATTTAAAAGTTCTGTACTTTCTTCATAAGAAAGACCAATGAATTTATAATTATCAGTAAAAGGAATAAGCATATGGGGCATATTTAGAAAACTCATTACGCCATAATTACCATCCATATCTGCTAAAATAACATTATCATTAGTGAGTCCCTGTCCATAATCTTTAACTTCTTTATAAGTTGTAGTTTTATAGGCTGATTTTGTTTTTATATCATATAAGAAAGTTATTCCATCATCTGTAATAAAAGCATATCTATCTTGAATAACTTTAACGTAAGCAGAAGAATCGATAAAAGTCTTTTTATATGTACCATCAGTCACGGTATTTTTAGCAATATCACAATCATCAGAAGTACATTCATAATTACCAATCAACTCGCCATCTTCCGTATAAAACCATAATTTATTATCAAAAAACTTTTCTTTATTCGTGTTTGGCTTCTCATTATTAATGATAATCTGTTTTTTAGAGTGGTGTAAAAACATGCCATATCCCCCTAAAAAGGAAGAAAGGACGAGTAAAATAACAATCGTTATCCCCGCACTTTTAGTTATTTTCTTGTCCATCTGTCGTCTCTTCTTTCTCACTTACATAACTGCCATCTAATAAGAATTTTAAAGGAGCATTATAAGTATTATTGGTATTACCAATTTCGACATAAATATACTTACTATCAAAGGTAATTCTAAAGGAGTTGACATTGCTACCATAATAACGATCTGTTAAAAGTTTAAGGCCATTTTCACCTTTTTCATCCCCATTTACTTCATAAATGTATTCTTTATTTGGTTCATCGTAACGATACAAATGAACACGATGATTAATAACTGCAGCATAAAAATCGTCATAAAGTTCTACATAATTATATGCTGTACTACTTATTTCTTTATCAAATGAATGAACAAAGAACATGTTATCTTTAAAAGTTTTCAAATAATTTTTGTAATAGTCAACAATTGGAGAAGCTTTATCTTCAGTTTGTTTAGAACCATTTCTATCATATAAAGAATATTTATTATTTTCTGTCACCACAAAGTAATCACCTAAGCGTTTAATCTCGGATTTATTAAATTGAATAACAGAACTTACGCCATCACTCGTTATTTTATTAACGCCGTATTTACCGCTAGCTTTTGAAACAGCAATAAAGTATAAATTAGAAGGAGTAATAAAAGTTACATCTTCACCACCTGTATAAGAAGAAGTGTCCACACTAGAAAATTCACTAATAGGTTTCGTTGTATTACTTAAATCAACTAAATAAATGCTAGAGCCATCTTTAATAAAGGCATATTTTTTACCGATAATTGGAATGTAACCTTCTTTGACATCTCCCGTTTCTTTCACATTACCATTTGTTTCTCTGTAGACAGAATCACTAGCTATAGTACAATTGCTAAGTTTTTGGGTATTATTTTCAATGGTATTTTGATTGTTGCAACGGTAAGAACCTAGAAGTTCTTTTTTACTACTGTCACCATAAATATATAAAGAACCATCAAAATAATTTAAGAACGCTAAATTTTTAGATAATCTTCCCTCTTTTAAATTAACATTATAATTTGTTTTCTCATCATTATCATAAACATTAACAAGAAGAATATCGTCTGTTAATTCATAATCAAATGATTTTTTAGTATTTACAAGTTTTAAATCATCATTATAAACTTCTGTTTTATTATAAACATCACTTTTTAATTCGATGTCTTTCATGCTGTATGAATTGTCTTCATAATCTAAAACATATAACTTGTTTTGACGAACAGAAATCATGATATCTTTTAATAAAACAATATAGTCTTGATCATCATTTTTGCTTACTTCTTTAGCATTATAATCATAAACATGATATTTATTTTGACTATTTTTCGTTACCACGTATTTATCATTAGCATTTACAATGGTTTCATTGAAAGCCTTGGTTAAAGGTTTATTTTCCAAGTTGGATACATAAGAATTGTTATCTTTACGAACAGAAACAAGTTTTACTTCCTCTTGATTAGGAATAATGTGTAATTCATCATAAGTAGCCGGAATAACCGTTTTAGCTTCCTCATCAGTTAATTCTATTAAACCGTATTTGCTTTCCTCATTTTTTACAATGATATCATTCGTATATTGATAGCTTGTTAAGACATCATAGACAGTACTTACTGTTTTTTCATCTTTAAGATCATATAAAATATAACTTTTAACACTTTCATCTTTTGTATCTCGAATGAAAACAAAACGATCGTGATAAATAGAGGAACGAAGTTGTAAAGCTTCTTCTTTTTCATTTTCAAGTCTTGTGGTATCCATCACCGTATCTTGATTTAAGAAAGCCACTTCACATTGTTTTTCATCTTTATTAACACATTCATATTTACCAAGTTCTTTACCATCTTTATCAAGCAAAATAAGTGTTCCATTCTCGTAACGATAATTATCTTTTTCTAAAATAACATCAGGATTGCTTAAGGAAGAAGAATTGTCTTTTTTTAAAACAAAGAAAACAATAACTCCTACAATTAATAAGACGACTAAAACAGCAACAATAGAAAAGATGATTTTCTTTTTTTTATCAAGAGACTTCCACCAATCCTTTAACTTATCTAAAGGTTTCTTTTTCTTAGGTGGTTCTTCTTTTTTCATTTCCTCTTTTGTTTCCACTTCTGTTTTAAAAATCAAATCCGAATCTTTCATATGTTCATCAAATTCACTTTGATATTCATTGGCAATATTTTCTAATGATTCTAAGGCTAAATCACTTAAGGTATTAAGTTCTTTAGTATCTTCTTTTTTAGTTAAATTATCCGTTTCATTATTCATATTTTGAACCTCTTTCTATTTTTAACTTTTTAAGAGTGTTGTTTATGTTGTTTTTGTTTGTAATCATCTACTACTCTTACTCTCTTCTACTATAAAAGAATATCACATTTTTTTTCGAAAGTATAGATTAAAAAAAATGAAGATATTTATAGGAGGTTATTTTAAAGTATTAAAAAAAACTGTCATTGAAAAATTTCTTTGACAGCATAAAAATTAGAATTCTTATCTTTTAATTTTTCTTGATCATCTTTTGATACAATAAATATATTATTATTTTTAGAAAGTTCACTTTGAATAAATTCACATATAAGAGAATACATCTCCAAATTAGCTAATTCAGGAGAAGATACCACTGGTTTTTTAGATACTTGACTCCAAAATAAATAATTTTCAAATGAGTGTAGATGATCGGTACTTATTTGAACAAAATCTGAATATGGTCAAGATAGCGTCTCTCGTTAAGTTTGGTATACCAATTTGGTGGGGCATCTACCGTACTCTTTACTCGATCATCATATACACTAATTCCGCCAATATTAGCAGGAGTAGCACATCGAATAAATATCGTTTCGTAATTATCACAAAATTTTTTTAGTTAGTCTACTTGGTTAACCCATGGATGAGAATCACAAATTAAAAGAGGTACATTGCCAAGCAAATAAAATGTTAGGATGTCTTCCTCAGTCAAGTTGCCTTCATTGGGAGTTCTTAAATTTTTCTCCAGTTCTTCTTCAAATAACCATTTTTTTTAATTACCCTTCTTTCTTCTTTTTCATTTCAAATTGGCTGTACTCTAACACAAAATCTAGGTAATTACAACTTTATTTAAAATCTAACTTGAAATAAAAAGTCTAAAAACCATGAGAATTTATCATAGAAAAAGAAAACTAAACACAAAGCACTAATTAAAAATGGGCCATATGGAAGTTCTTTAGTATGAGAAGAATATAAAGTAAACGTGGCATACGGTAAAGCCAAAAAAGTAGATAAAATAAGAGCCATTAAACCGTGAGGAAGACCTAAAATAAGTCCGAATAGAAATGAAAGTTTGATATCTCCTCCTCCTAAAGCTTCTCTTTTAAATAAAAATTTACCTAAAAGTCCGATAAAAAACATAAAGAAAAATAAAATAACGCCAGCAAGGATTCTTGAAAGAGCAAAAGAAAGACCATAAAAGAACCATTGTAATAGAAAAATACCAAGCGCACTAACAATTAAAGGAGAATCTAAAATTATCATATATTTAATATCGGTCAAAAAGATCAAATCAAATAAAGAAAAGAGAAAAAGAGATATTAAAAAATAATAAGAAAAGCCATAATAAAAGTAAGATAAAGAAAAAGATAGTCCTAGAAATATTTCAGTAATTAGCATTGTTTTAGGAAGTTTATGATGACAAGAAGAACATTTTCCTTTTAAAAATAAATAAGAAAAAATTGGCACTAACTCATAAAAAGCTAAAGGATGATTACAATAGTCACAATGACTTCTTGGTTTAACAATGGATTTACCAAGGGGTAGTCTTTCTGCCATCACTCCATAAAAGGAAGCTAAAACGCTTCCTAAAATAAAACACATTATACCATTAAATACATTCATAACATCACCTATTCTAGTTGTCCATATAAATCGAACATTGGCACCATAACAGCCATTAAAATCACACCAACAATTACAGCTAATAAACAAATAGTAATCGGTTCGATAAATGATTTCAAGCTATTAACCATAGAACGATGCATTTCTTGATAGTAACTACTTACTTTGCTCATCATCTCAGCTAACTGACCTGTTGATTCACCTGTTTCAATCATAAAGTAAGCAACATCTGGTACCGCCCAATGATCTTTAAAAGCTAAACTTATTTTATCACCTTTGACAATATTGTCGATGGTATTATACATAATTTCTTTATAAATCTCATTATTTGTTATTTTACTTAAAATATCAATACTATCCGTAATAAAAACATTATTTTTTAAAAGAGAAGCAAACGTTTTAGAAAAGATAGTCATTTCATTATAAATAATAACTTTGCCAATGATTGGTATTTTCATAGCAAAAGTCTGCAATGATTTACGAAAAGCCTTAATTTTTTGATAAAGTAAAACTAAAATAAGTATAATAACTGAAATCATTAAAATGAGAGTTAAAGCATTAGCTTGTAAAAAATTACTAATATTTAAAATAAGAACGGTAAAGCCATTTAAAGTAGCTCCTGCTTCCTCATAAATATTAACAAACTGAGGAACTACCCATACCATAATAAAAGTAATAACTGCTAAAGCAAAAATCATAATAATAGTTGGATAAGTCAAAGCAGACACCATTTGTTTTCTAGTTTTTTCTATTTCTTCATAGTAATTAGCCATATCATCCAAGGTTTCTTCAAGTTCGCCAGTTGCTTCAGCGGCTTTTATCATATTAATTAAAAGAGCTGGAAACATATTTCCTTGTTTTTCTAGAGCACTTGAAAAAGATTCTCCCATGGTTAGCTCGTAAATGATAGATTGAAAAGCTCTTTTATAAGTAGCATTTTTATTCATTTGACGATTCAATATTCTAATAGAATCTGTTAGTGGAATACCACTTTTTAAATAAGTAGAAAGCTGTGTGAGCCAAAATAATAAATCTTTATTTTTTAAACGAACCGAAAAAAGACTTGATTTACCATAAATTAAATTAATAAGATCACTTGTTTCGATTTTATAAACATCATAACCATCTTGTACTAAGAAGGTATTAACATCTAGCTTAGAAAAACTGTTCATAATACCCGTTTCAATTTTACCTTCTCTATTTTTGGCAGTAAAACGGTATACTTGAGCTTCTTTACTTCTTATTTTACCTGTCGTTTCTAATTCATTTAAAAGTTTTAGTTTTTCTTTCTCGAGGCCCTCGATTTTCTTTTTCATAAAAGATGTGTTTTTTAATAGATCATTAATATCCATGTTTAAAACACTTTTTGGCTTTTCTTCTTTTTTTGCCTTTGTATTTGCATTAGAACTTGCACTTTTATTTACAGGAGCAACGGCTTCTGATACTTTTACACTGGCATGCTGCCATAAAAAGGTTGGCAAATCTTTAAAAACATAAACAATACCACGCCATAGACACTCAAAAATATAAATAATAACTTCCATCACAGATTTAAAAGACATAAATAAACCAATGCTCGGATATTTTAAAGGATTCGAATTCTCTTGCATACTATTCCCTCTATTCTCTTTTTAAGTATATCATATTTCTTCATAAGCAAACAACTTAATTTTTAAAAGAAAAGATTTTCACAATGAAAAAAAACCACTAAAAAATTGGCTCTTCAAACATATGGTTTAAGAGTTTGTCATCATTTTAATTTGTCTTTTTTCTTCGTTAATTTTATTTTCAATAGCAATTCTTTGAAGCACAAAACACAATAAAATAATATTCATATTATAACTTCCTCCATAACTTAAAAATGGAAGTGGTACTCCAGTTAAAGGAATTAAAGCGAGTGACCCAGCTAAATTTATGGCTAAATGAAGTAAGATATAAATAAAAGTTCCATAACAAATAATAAAATTACGGGTATTATCACAAGTTTTAGCGATTTTTAAAATGCGATATAAAATTAAAATATAACCAATTAAAACTAAAATGCCTACTAAAAGTCCTAATTCTTCTACTAGTATAGGAAAAATAAAATCAGTATGAGCTTCCGGCAAATATAAGTATTTTTGACTAGAATTGCCAAGTCCAACACCTAAAAGGCCACCATTATGATATGCAATAAGGCCATTGCAAACTTGATAACCCGTATCGTCCATATAACGGCTACATGGAGCCGCAAATTTAAGACGTGATAACTGAGAAGAATTAAAAATATCAGAACCACTGTAAAGAAGGATAATAGCAAATAAAATAGTCCCTATTCCTATATATTTTATAATATTTACTTTCTTTTTTTCAGGAAACGGTACTTTCAAAAAAGTGAAAAAGACAATTCCAGCAATAATTGCCGCTCCACCAAAATCTGGTTGTTTCGCTACTAAAATAAAAATAAAAAGAGCAATAACAATAGGAATAAAATTATACAAAAATGTTTTTTTTCTTTTTAAACTTTTTTCATAAAAAACCCCCATATATAAAATTAAAGCAGTTTTAGCAAACTCGGTTGGTTGTAAATTAAAAAAACCAAAATCAATCCAGCTTTGAGCTCCACCAGCTATCGCACCATAACCAAAAACATAAAGCAGTAAGGCAACGACTATAATTAAATAAAGCGGTGCAAACCATTTATAATTACGTGTAGGATATTTTAAAACGAATAAAAATCCTAAAAAACAAGAAAACAAGACAAATATTACTTGTCGGATAAAAAAATAATAAGAGGAAACTTGATATCTTAATACTGCCGACACTGATGAGGCACTTAAAATCATCACAATTCCCAAAATCATATAAACTAACATTAGAAAAAAAAGAGGTCTATCTATTTTTTTCATTAAGGACTTCATAGTATCACCTTATCATAATCGTATCACAAAAATAAATAGATACAAAGTTATTTTAAAAAATAGTTGACATTTATTAAACAAAAAATAATATACATTTTATATCACTTTTTAAAAAGATGTATAAAATATAGTAGATAGATTAGGAGGTAATACTATGTATTATTATGGTAATAATGGTTACTATGGTGGTATGGGTGGCGGATATTCTCCATGTTATAACACAGGATATGCCGGATACACTTCTGGTTATGGTGCAGGCGCCGCTATTTGGATCGTTTTATTCATCTTACTTGTTATCATCATAGGAGCTGGCTGGAATTGGAATAACAATTCTAACAACTAAAGATAGATAAAAAGGTGACTCGTTTTGAGTTACCTTTTTTGATTCATTGCTAAATTAGCAATTTTTATAGCTCCATCTAAAGTATCACAAGAAGCAATAAAAAGATTTTTATGGCAAAAACGGAAGCCTAACACTCCTGTTAGTTTTTCTAATTCTTCTTGTTCTTTGCCTCCCCACTCTTCTTTTAAAGGACACCGAAGTTCAAAACTATTTTTTTCTTTGGGAATCGTATGAATAACGTATCCACCTCGGTTAGAAGGAAAAATAGCAAACCAAATATCTTCTGCTTTTTTGCTTTTACTATCTAAAACAGCTTTGCTATATGGAAGATACTCATTTAATAAAAGAAGATGGTTACCACTCTTTTCGATTTTCTCTTCCACCATATCTTTAGCTTTTAAATAATCTAAAGTTCTTTTTTCAATTCTATCAAAAATCACTTTAAAGATTTGATAAGCTTCATAAAAAGCTTCATTATAACTTTTTTCTTCACACCATGTAGGATTTAAATATTCCACTACTTCTGATAAAGAAGATACTTTATAATCATTAGGATTTGAAAGAAACATCCCATTATCATAAGCGTCAATTTGCATTACAAAATCATGTAAAAAAAGATCATAAGCATAATCAATATCTTTAACATTAAGACTTTTTAAATAATCTTTACCATATTTTTCAAATAATTTTCCAAAAGAACAATATTTCACCTTATTTTCTCTTACTTTAGAGTCAGCCTGATGATGATCAAACTCACCAAAACCAATATCATAAATTATTTTATCTGGATAAAGACTAGCATTGATTTCTTTTGCACGATACAAAGTAATATTTTTAAATACTTTTTCTAAAAAGATGGTGGAAAAAACATCATCAGCATGAAATTTGCTATCATGCGTTACAAACTTAGCGTCTTTTAAATTATCACAAATTGTTAACATAAAAACCTCTTTTCTATATTTATATACTTTGCTTATTATAACATAGCAAAAGGCTGCTGACGAAATTTTCTTTTATTTTTAGTTTTTTGTGGTACAATATTAATGTTTTGGGGTGTTGTATATGAATTTACCAAAGATACATATTTTAGAAGAATATGATAAAAAATTAAGAATGACAAGTAAGGAAGTTACCTTTCCTTTATCAAAAGAAGACAAAGATATGATTAATGATATGATAACTTATCTTACTATGAGTCAAATTAAAGAATATGAAGAAAAATATAATTTAAGACCTGGGATGGGCCTTTCAGCTGTTCAAGTTGGCTTATTAAAACGAATTTTTGTTATTGTTGAAGAAAAAGATGATCATACTTTCAAAAACTACATTGTTATTAATCCAAAAGTTCTTGCTCACAGTGAAGAAGAAATATTTGTTGGCGAAGGTGAAGGATGTTTATCTGTTAATCGTCCCGTAGAAGGAATCGTACCAAGATTTGCTAGACTCACTGTGGAAGCCTATGACGTAGAAGGAAACAAATTTCAAATTCGCGTTCGGGAAGACATTGCTATTGCTTTTCAACATGAAATTGATCATTTAAATGGCATTTTATTTATAGATAAAATTGATCCTAAAAACCCTTTTAAAAATCGTGATAAAATGCGTGAAATTTAAAAAACTGAATATCTTTAAAAGACGTTCAGTTTTTTATTTTACATATCCTTATTCTCTAAAGTAACACTTACAATTTTAGAAACACCTTGTTCTTGCATCGTAATACCGTATAAAGTACCAGCATATTCCATTGTTCTTTTCTTATGGGTAATCAGTAAGAATTCACTTTTATCCTTTTGTTCTTGTAAGTATTTACCAAAAGTGTCAACATTTGCTTCATCTAAAGCTGCTTCTACCTCATCTAAAATACAAAATGGTACAGGATAGACATTTAATATTGCAAATAAAAGAGAAATAGCTGTTAATGTTTTTTCGCCACCAGATAAAAGTTGAATACTATTTAATTTCTTTCCAGGAGGTTCTGCTACAATTTCAATACCAGTTTCTAAAATGTTTTCAGGTTCGGTAAGTCTTAATTCACCACGGCCACCTTTAAACATTTTTTTAAATACTATAGAAAACTCTTCTGCTATTTTTTGGAAAGCTTCTTTTAGGCGAGTTTCCATAACGCCATCCATCTCATCAATGATTTTATAAAGATCTTCGCATGATTTTTCTAGATCTTCTTTCTGGGTCATTAAAAATTCATAACGTTCATTTACTCTTTCATATTCACTTATACTACCGACATTTACGTCTCCTAAAGCTCGTATTTCATTTTTGAGACTCTTTACTTTTAGTCTCGCAATATCTTCTTTAATATCAAGTTCATAGTCCATTTTAGCTTTTTCGTAAGTAATGTGATAATCTTCACTTAAAATATTGAGTAAATAATCCATTTTAGTATCTAACTTACCAATTTCAATTTCATGCTTATTAATTTCATTTTCAATTTTATGAAAATTACTGTTTTTCTCACGATATTTATTTTCTAATTCTGAAATTGAAGAGGAAAGTTCACTCTTCTCTTTTTGTAAGTCTGTCAAATCACGGGTTATTTTTTCTTTTTCAATTTCAACATTCTTTTTCTTATCTAAAATAGTAACAATAGAAGAAGCTACTGTGCCATTTTTTAACATACTTGCAGAAGACATATCTTCTTTTAAAAATGTTAATTTGCTTTCAAATTCTTCCTTATCTTTGTTTTTATTTTTAAGTAGTTCTACTTGATAAAAAATATTTTTTTCTAATTTAGAAATCTTTTCTTTTCTTTCTTCACTTTCTTGCTGTAGTTCTGTCTTTTTACTTAAAATATTTTTTAATGTAATTTCATTTTCTTTTAAAGCATTTTGAACATTTACTAAATCTTTCTTTTCGGTTAAAGATGAGGTTTGTTTTTTGATAGAACCACCGGTTAAAGAACCACCACTATGCATGATCTCACCATCTAAAGTAACTACTCGATAACGATAATTCAAAGATGAAGCAAGTTGATTCATAGCGTCAAAATCACGAACGACTAAAACATTGCCTAATTGGTTAGTTATAATATTATTATATATTTCATCATAAGAAACTAAGTCACTGGCAACGCCCAAAAAACCTATAGTTTTTTTAGCTATTTCTAAATCTTCACCACTTATCTTTCGTCCTTTAATGACATTTAAAGGAAAGAAAGTAGCACGCCCTAAATGATTATTTTTTAAATAATTAATAGCTTCTTTCGCACAAGCTTCATTGTCACAAATGATAAAGTTAGAAGAAGCTCCTAAAGCAATATCAATAGCTGTTGTTAATTCTTCTTTAACATTTAAATTTTTACCAATTGTTTTATGAATTCCTCTTAAACGAGGATGATTAATAACGTTTTTCACTGCAACAGGTAAAGACATATCTTGTTCAATATTAGCTTCTAATAAATTTATTTTATTTTTCAAAATTAAATTATTACGAGAACATTCCTCATACTCATTATTTAAGTGTCTTTCACTTAAAGTTTGTAAAGAATCTTTTTCTTCTAAGTCACTTAAATCTCTTCGAGAGTGGTTCAAGTTTGTCTCTAATTTAGTAATATCTTCTTGTAAAAGAGATAGTTCTTTAGAAAGACGGACTTCTTCTTCTTTCAAAGCTAATAAATTTTCATTAACTTTTTCTTCACTCACTTCGTACTTTTGTCTTTCTAAAAGTAATGTGTATTCTGAATTTATCTTTGCTAAATTTTCATTAATAGAAATAAGTTCTTTGTTCTTTTTGTCGATATCTTCTTCTAAATGCAAAAGTTTTAATTTTAAACTTTCTGTTTCGTTGTTATCTTTGGTACTCGTTACTTCAAGTTTTTCTTTTTTGCTTTGTAACTCTTCCATTTCTTTAGCTAAAACATTATAAACTTCATGAATTTGATTAATATCATAAGTTGCTAAACTAATTTCTAAGCCTTCTAAATCTTTTTTGAGTTCTAAATATTTCTTAGCTTTAATACTTTGTTCTTTTAAAGGTTCTACTGATAAAGCCAGTTCATCAGTTACTAAGGTTACCTTTTCTAAATTATCTTTAGTTTTTTCTAATTTACGAACACTTTCTGTTTTACGTGTTTTATATTTTAAAACACCTGCCGCCCCTTCTAAGATTACTCTTCTATCATACGGTTTAGAACTTACGATAGATTCAATACTACCTTGACTAATGATGTTAAAAGAATCGACACCAACACCACTATCTAAAAATAAGTTAGTGACATCTTTTAAACGAACTTTACTATTATTAATGTAATATTCATTTTCACCTGTATGATAAAGGACTCTTTTTACTTCCACATCTTGTAAATCCGTATTCAAAAAATGATCTGTATTATCAAAGGTTAACGCCACCTCACATCTTTTTAAAGGACTTCTTGTTTCACTACCAGCAAAAATAACATCACTCATAGCACCCGCACCACGGAGACTTTTTACAGATTGTTCGCCAAGTACCCATCTAACCGCATCAACAATATTACTTTTGCCAGAGCCATTAGGTCCAACAATAGCTGTTATATTTGTTTTAAGTTCAATATCTATTTTATCTGCAAAGGATTTAAAACCAAATGCTCGAATACTTTTTAACTTCATCTTTATCTAGCCCTTTTCCGGTAAGCATCACAAGCTGCTTTTTGTTCGGCTTCTTTTTTGCTTTTGCCAATGCCTGTTCCAAAAACAATACCATCAATAACAACATTTACTTCAAAAGTCTTATCATGAGCCGGGCCTTCTTCTCTTACAATTTCATAACTTAAACTTTCCTTATCCGTTTGAACCATTTCTTGTAAGGCTGATTTATAATCTGATAAAAATATTTCTTTTCTTTCAATATAAGGCACAATGATATTTAAAGCATATTCTTTAGCAACTGTAAAACCACAATCTAAATAAATAGCCCCCAAAACACTTTCAAAAACATCTGCGATAATGGTATCATTTACATTATCTAATTGCCCATTACCAACTCTAATATATTTATTTAAACCTATTTCTTTGGCATAAGTAGCTAAAGCATGTTCACAAACATAACTTGCTCTTGTTTTAGTCATATCGCCTTCTCTTAAATCAGTGTTTAAATAAAAATATTCACTTGTAATAAGTTCTAAGACTGCATCTCCTAAAAATTCCAAACGTTCATAAGATTCTAAATGGTGTTCGTTAGCATAAGACGTATGTGTAAACGCAGTTTGCATTTGTTCCAAATTTTTTATTTGAATATGATATTTTTCAAAAAATTCTTCAAAGTTCATTTTCATAACCTCCTTTCAAAATTATACACACAGAAAAGTTATTTTACAAGTAAGTTTTTTTGTAGTAAAATGATTTTAGGTGATAGCTACGCAAAAGTTACTTATTTCTTTAATTAATTTTTATCAAAATTTACCTTTATCGTCCCACAGTTATTGTCGGTGTATTCCTACTTGTAGTGAATATACTAAACAAGCTATTTTGAAGTATGGTTCTTTTAAAGGAATGAAATTAGGACTTAAAAGAATTTTAAAATGTCGTCCTCATGGCATTTATGGCTATCAACCACTTGAATAAAAGGAGGTGGAAAATGAAAAAGTTTTTTTATAGTATCATTTTAGGGTCTTTACTACTTTTAGCGAGTGGTTGTAATAATCTTGAAAATGCCAGTATTTATACTACAACTTATCCTATTGAGTATTTAGCCACCACGCTTTATAGTGATCACTCCACATCATCTTCTATTTATCCAGATGGGGCTATCGTAGATGATTACACTTTAACAGAAAAACAAATTGACAATTTTAGTAAAGGAACACTTTTTATCTATAATGGTACAACAAGTGAAAAACAAATTGCTAATACTTTAGTAAAAAAGAATAAAAATCTTAAAATTATTGATGCGGCCTACGCTTTAAAATATGATTATGGTGTGGAAGAATTATGGCTTAGCCCAAGTAATTATTTAATGTTAGCAGCTAATATTAAAGATAGCTTACAAGAACAAATTGATTCTAAATATATTAATGAAGAAATTGAAAATAAATATAAAACATTAGAAGAAACTTTATCTATTATGGATGCAGAAATTAGATCAATAGCTAAAAATGCAAAAAGTAGTAATAATCATATTTTAATAGCTGATTCTAATACTTTCAAATATTTAGAAAATTATGGTTTTAAAGTAATTTCTTTAGAAGATTACAGTTTAAATAGTTCTCCATTAGCTTCTTTAAAAAGTAATTTCAAAGCAGGTACCTATAAGTATGTCTTAACTAAAAAAGGCGTAGAAGAATCTGATGTTTTAAAGGATATTAAAAAAGATACTTCTGCAGTATCTATGCCTGTTGATTTTATGAATACTCTTTCTGAAGATAGTCGTAAAGCTAATGAAACATACTTAACTATTATGAAGCAATATATTGCTAATTTAAAAACGATAACAAATTAAAATTTACAAGCTGCTTTAAAGGCAGTTTTTTATTTTGCCTTTTGCCATAAAACCTTATTCACTAATAGAGAAAATATTAGGAAATGCTTTAATTTAGACTTTATTTTTTAAAAATATATGATATAATTTTAATTGTTAGTGATAAATGTCTCCATAGCTCAGTTGGTAGAGCAACTGACTCTTAATCAGTGGGTCCACGGTTCGAGCCCGTGTGGGGACACCATTATTGTGTATTATAAAAGCCTTTAAAGAGGCTTTTTAAATTATTACCCTGTCGCCAAGTGGTAAGGCAATGGGCTCTGACCCCATCATTTCGCCGGTTCGAATCCAGCCAGGGTAGCCAATAAAAAAATAAGTCTTGCGAGTTTGCAAGACTTTTTCTAATATCTATTTTTAGGTAAGTTTTCTAAAATATGAACATAAGACTGATAACGGCTTGGTAAAATGTCACCATTTTCCACAGCTTCTTTCACCCTACAATTTCGTTCTTTTAAATGAAAACAATCTTTAAACTCACAAGAGTATTTTTGAAATTCTAAGAATGCATTTTTAACATCTTCTTTTGAAGAGTCTAAAATATCTAAGGCTGAAAAGCCTGGAGTATCACAAAAAGAAATCGAATCAACAGTAAAAATTTCTGTATGTCTGGTGGTGTGTTTGCCACGGTTTAAAGCTTGAGATATCTCCCCTGTCTTAAGACTTAAATTTCTATCTAACTTATTTAATAAAGTGCTTTTACCAGCTCCGGTTTGACCTGTTAAAACTACTAAAGAATTCGCTAAATAATTTTTTAAAGCTTCTAAATCGTTATTATGGAAGCAAGGAATACCAATACTTTCATAGTATTTTTTAACCGTTTCATATAAAGAAATATCTTCTAATAAGTCTAATTTAGTGAAACAGATAACTGGTTTAATATTAGCTAAAATAATAGAAGTAATTTCTTTATCTAATAAAAGAAAATTAAAATCAGGTTGCTTCATAGATGTCACAATAAGACCATAATTAACATTACAAACACTTGGTCTTGAAAGTTCATTTAAACGTGGTAATAACTCTAGAATGTAGTTATTTTCTTCATCAATTTCACAATAGTCTCCGACTAAAGGAGTCTTTTTTTGAGCTCTAAATTTTCCTCTTGGTACACATTCATAAGAACCATTATCTGTTTTCACAAGATAATGGTTACTTATGTTTTTGATGATTTGTCCTTTTAACATGTTGCTCCTTCTGTACCACAAACACGTCCTTCGCTATCGGTTTGTTCATAATCCTCTTTTGGAGTCGTAGTAGAAGAACCTTTTTTAGTAACTGTGATGGTTATACTTGTATTTTCCACAATACGACTACCCTTTTCTCTACTTTGGCCAATGACAATGCCCGCTTCACGAGAGTTATCTTCTTTTTCAATTTTATTAACGGTGACATTATATTTCTTTAAATAATCTACGACATCATTATAAGTATAACTACCCGTTGTAAAATCAGGATATTTATCTACGTTTGGAATATAAAGGGTAACAT
Organism: uncultured Bacillota bacterium; assembly: GCA_905205665.1. Lineage (GTDB taxonomy): Bacteria > Bacillota_I > Bacilli_A > RF39 > UBA660 > Ventrenecus. The sequence goes on from CAJLEF010000005.1 coordinate 83,250, forward strand.
AGTCTCCTTTACTTACCTTTTCTCCAGCAGCTGGAGTTTGAGAAAGAATCGTGTTCTCTTCGGCTTTTTCATCGGTTGTACTTTTCTTTTCCACTAAAACTTGAATATCTAAGGCTTCTAATTTACCTTTAATTTCTAAATAGTTTTTACCAGTGTAATCTTCTAAGGTAATTTTAGAGTCGCCTTCACTTACCCATAAAGTAACTTCAGTGCCTTTTGTTCTTTTAGTATTGGCAAGAGGAGATGTTTTAACGACATTGCCATAAGGAATCGTATCAGAACTTGTCTTTTGTTGATCACTTGCCACTTTAAAGCCAGCATCTTGTAAAGTTTTTAGGGCATCTTCTACCGTATAACCAGATACATCAGGAATGGTAATTTCTTTATTCGTTGTTAAGGCAGGTATTAAAATCACTATGGTTGTAATGGCTACAATTAAAAAAGTAAAGATAGAAGCCAAGACAATTAACAGTTTATTTTGTTTTTTTAAATCATTTTTTGTTATCTGTTTTGCCAAAATTTCACCTTCGTCATCTTCTTTTTTTTCATTTTTTATATTCTTTGGTTTTACAGGCTCATCATTTAAAATTTTCTTACTTTCTTTTTTCTTATCTTCTGTAAATTCAGGATAAGGTAATGTAATCTTAGGCTCGTGTAATCTTTCTTCATCTAAACACGTTAATAAATCCATATGCATTTCTCTAGCATCAGCATAACGATTTTTAGGGTTTTTAGCGGTCGCTTTAATGATGATGTTTTCAACACTTGTAGGAATGTTTGGTAAAATTTCACGAATACTTGGTAAAGGTTCCTTTAAATGTTTTAAAGCAATTTCAACGGCATTGTCACCTCGATAAGGAAGAGTTCCGGTAAGAAGTTCATACATAACAATTCCCATCGAATAGATATCACTTTGTAAAATAGCTCCCTTACCATTAGCTTGTTCAGGTGGAATATAATGAACACTACCCATCACTGAGTTTGTTTGTGTAAGCTGCGTACTATTCATCGCCATGGCAATACCAAAGTCCATGATTTTAACCATACCATTTTCTAAAATCATAATATTTTGAGGTTTAATATCCCGATGAATAATATAAGAATCATGTGCTACACTCATACCATCGGTAATCTGAAGCATGATATCGATAACTTCACTTAAAGTAAGTTTTCCTCTTTTTTTAATTAAATCTTTTAAATTTTTTCCCTCTACATATTCCATCACAATGTAGTATTGGCCAGCGTCTTCCCCGACATCATAAACTTCTACGATATTAGGATGCGATAGACTACTTGCCGAAAGTGCTTCTCGTTGAAATCTTCTTACAAATTTTTCATCATTAGCAAGATCTCCCCTTAATACTTTCACGGCGACATTACGGTCTAAAATTGTATCATAAGCAAGATAAACGTTTGCCATACCTCCTTCACCAATTGCCTTGATGATTTGGTAACGGTCACTGATTTTTTGCCCTTTCATTATCATTTTAACACCCACTTTATATTTCTAAATAGGCAACCGAGATATTATCAATTCCACCTCGGGCATTACTTTTTTTAATTAATTTTTTCACTTTATCTTCCACAGATAATTCTTCATCTAGCACTTTTTCAATTTGCTCGACAGTTAACATATTGGTAAGACCATCACTACAAAGGAAAATCCCATCGACATCAGTTTCTACTTCAAAAATATCCATGTCAATATTTTCGCCAACACCTAAAGCTTTCATCAAAATATTTTTCTTAGGATGTGTTTTTGCTTCTTCTTCAGTAATATCTCCCGCTTCTACTAATAAGTTTACTAAAGTATGATCTTTAGTGACTTTATGAAGACGATTATTTTTTAAAACAAAACCAGAAGAATCTCCAATATTACCAAAAATCAAAAAGTTATTGGTTCGTAAAGCTAAAACTATTGTTGTGCCTAAGCCAGTAGAATCAAAGTGAGTTTTGGCATAATCTAAAATTTCTTCATTAATCTCGCTGATATTGTCATTAAGCCAATTTACTGCATCTAATTTTGAACCCACACTACTGAGTTTTTGAAATCTTTTGCCAAAATGGGTAACAGCCAAAGAAGAAGCCACTTCGCCAGCGCGGTGTCCGCCCATGCCATCACAAACAAGCATTAAAGTTTCTCCACTGCCATTTTGAATAATTAAAACACTATCTTCATTATGACTTCTGACTTTCCCCACATCTGTTAAATAATATGATTTCATAATTCACCTCGTTATCATACTAAGCATATCAAATATTTTTAAAGACGTCTATAAAATTACGAATAAGTCTTTTCATTTCTAAAAGGCATTTGACATGTAATTGACAGCTATTTTTTATTCTTTTTCTAGCCAAATAGTCGTTGGCCCAACATTGGTGAAGCTTATTTTCATATCTGCTCCAAAAACACCTGCTTCAACGTGAATTTGTTTAGACAGTTCTTCTTTAAATTTATCATATAGTTTAATAGCTTCTTCGCCATTTAAAGCTTTGATATAACTTGGGCGATTACCATTTTTAGTCTCAGCATAAAGTGTAAATTGACTGACAAGTAAAATTGCCCCGTTGACATCTAAGACGCTTTTATTCATCACTCCATTATCATCAGGAAAAATGCGTAAATTTAAGACTTTTCTTGTCATATAAGCAATATGTTCTTCGGTATCACTTTTTGTAAAACCAACCAAAAGCATTAATCCATTTTGACAAGTGCCTGTCAATTTACCATTGGCCGTAACACTTGCATTTTCACATCTTTGAACTAAAACTCTCACTTACGAGTCACCTCTTTTACAAAACGGAAGGTCATCAAGCTATTCATGAATCCTTCTAAAGATTCTTTACCACTAGTCTTAACGGTAAGTTCATAAAGAGTTTCTGTTAAATTAGCTTTTGTTTTTACCGCATCGACATAAACGTTTTTACTCGTTGCTTTGCCGATAATATCTAATAAATAATTTTTACCAGTTTCACAGGTTACTAAAATTTTAGCAAAATAAGAAGATTCTTTAAGACTATTCCAACTGACATCAATAAGTCGTTCGGGTTCATTTTTAACATTTTGGCAATTTTTTCTGTGAACGGTAACGCCTTCGCCTTTTGTAATAAAACCAACGATTTCATCGCCAAAAATAGGATGACAACATTTGGCAAGATTAGTCATAATACCATCTTCACCGTTAACTAAAACCATGCCCCGTTCTTTTTTATGATTGGTATTTTTACCATCATTATTTAAAACTTTTTCTATTAAAACATCTCTAACATCCTTTTTCTCTTCAGTAGCTAAAGAAATAATATAACTCGCCGTGAAACGTAAGGATCCAATAGAAAAATAAATATCCTCGACATTTTCTAATTTTAAATCGGCACATATTTTTTTTACATTCTCATTAGATAAAACCGTATCAAAAGAAAGATGTCTTTTTCTAAGTTCATTATTTAAAATTGTTTTACCTTTTTCGGTATATATATCTTTTTCTTGCTTACTAAAATAAGCTTTTATCTTATTACGGGCATGACTTGTTTTGACAAAATTTAACCATTCTTTATTAGGAACACCAGTTGAACTTGTTTTAATTTTTACAATGTCGTTGGTTTGAAGTTCATAATTTAAAGGTACAATGGCATCATTTACGATAGCACCAACCGTTTTATCGCCAACCCCAGTGTGAATACGGTAAGCAAAATCAAGAGGCGTAGAACCTTGAGGAAGTTCTAGAACATCTCCTTTTGGCGTAAAAACATAAATACTATCATTTAATAAATCACTTTTGATTTCACTCGCAAACTGGGCGTCTGATAAATTTTCACTGGATTCAATTAAATTTCTAAAAATTTCTAATTTTTGCTCCATAATGCTTTTAACATAATGTTTTTCTTTGTAAGCAAAGTGAGAAGCAACACCTTTTTCGGCAAATTCATCCATTTCTTCGGTTCTAATTTGAACCTCATAACGATGACCATCACTACCAAAAACACCGGTATGTAAGCTTTGATACATATTAGCTTTAGGCATTGCAATATAGTCTTTAAAACGTCCTGGAATAGGTCTATATTTAGCGTGAATAAGACCAACTGCTAAGTAGCACTCACTTACCTTTTCAACAATGACTCTTAAAGCTAAAATGTCATAAATTTTTTCCCAAGTTTTCCCATTATTTAATTTGTTATAAATGCTATAAACACTTTTTACACGGCTTTTGATATGAAAAGGAATATTTTGCTCGGTTAACATTTCACTGATAGAATTTTCCATATCTTTTAAACTTTCTTTTAGTTCTTCTTGAGTAGCATTTAAACGTTCTAATATATCATTATAAACATCTGGTTTACTATATTTTAAACATAAATCTTCCATTTCACCTTTAATTTTATACATACCAAGACGGTGAGCGATTGGAATTAAAACCGTCATAGTTTCATTCACTTTTCTTTTACGATCTTCTTCACTTAAAGCATCTGCAGTTCTTAAATTATGAAGACGATCAGCAAGTTTTAAAAATAAAACTCTAATATCTTCGCTCATCCCTACTAAAACTTTACGTAAGTTCATCGCAGAGTATTCAGAATCATCTTGAAGCTCTAAACGATTAATTTTAGAAATGGTCCAGACAATATTAGCCACATCGGTCCCAAAAAGATTTTCAATTTCTTCTTTAGTAGCCCCCGCATGATTCATAGTTTCATGAATTAAAGAAGCCATGATAGTCTCCGCATCTACACACATATCTAAAAGAATTTCCATAACACCAAGTGGATGAGTCATATAAGGAAGACCATTTAATCTCATTTTGCCTGCATGTTTTTGCAAACCAAATTGATAAGCTTCTGTTATTTTTCTAATTTCTTCAGAATTATAATATTCTTCACATTTTGTTAGTAATTTATTAAAAATTTCGTCTGTTTGCATCGTAAACCTCTTTTCTACATTTTTACATATTTATTTATTATTTTTTTTGATGGCATGTCACTTTCTTTAATGGTTCGAAGCATTTTATCACGATCAAATAAAACATTTTTACGTGTAAAAGTAAAACCGTCATTTACTTCTTCAAGTACATAGTAGCAAGCCACATCTTCTTCTTTCTCGGCATAACCCATACTTAAACTTCTTAAAGTATAAAAAGTGGTGCCTTTATATGTTTGAGATGGCTTTTCAAAATGAACATGACCTTCAAAAATAGCATCATAAGAAAATAAAGACTGCCCATGAAACAAAGGATGTTCTAAAGTATCTAAAATATTTTTAACATACACACTTTTTCCATATCTTTTTATTAAAGTTTTTAAATATTTTATTTGTTCTTTAGAATTGGTATACGTAAATAACTCCGCGCCATTCTCCCCATTTTTTATTCTTTGTTGAAAATGGGCTTGCCCATGATTTAGCCAATCTGATCGAACATCTCCAGCAAAATGACATAACCCAATTTTTTTACCTCCTAAAGTTAAATCGACAAAACAAGGAGAATTCCTGAGCCAATTTTTGGATTCTAACGATAACTTACTGTTTGTCCAATCAATCATTTGCATTCTTTCTAAATCTAGATAAGACAAAAAAGGCGCCATACCAAGTGTTTCGTAATATTCTTGATTTCCTAAAATAAGGGTAACTTTATTTTTTCTTAATAAACTTAAAACTTCTTCCGGATTTGGTCCATCGCCGATGGCATCACCAAGACAGTAAATCGCGTCTGGTTTTTCAAGAGTAATTTTTTCTATACATTTTTGAAGGGGTTCTAAAAGTCCATGAATATCTGTTATTAATACTACTTTCTTAGGCATGATTTTTCTTATCCTTTTCTTCTTCTAGTAAAATCTCACAATGAATCGTGGAATCTAATTTTTTCTTAAATACTAAGGCGTCTTTAATAGAACCTGCCACATAACCATAATGGATAGGAATGGCAAGCTTTGGAGCAATATAATTCGTAAGAGTCGCTGCTTCTAAACAATCCATCGTGTACGTTCCCCCAACTGGGATAAATAGAACATCACACGCTACTTCTTTGGCTTCTTTTGTGACATCAGTATCGCCCATGATATAATAAATCACATTATCTAAATTAACAACATAACCAACCCAACCACTGGCTTTAGGATGATTTTTTTTATGAAGATTATAAGCCGGTATGGTTTTAAATTCTATATTTTTTAAACTATAAGTTTTATTAGGTTTCACCACCATAATATACTCTTCATCAAAACCAACACTTAATAATTCTTCCACGATATCTTTGGCCGTTATGATAACCGTTCCTTCTTTTTTTAACTCCAAAATAGATAATAAAGAAAAATGATCGAAATGAGGATGTGTTATAAAAATGTAATCGGCATCATGTCTTGTTTTTACTTCTAAAGGATCAAAATAAAGGACTTTACTTCCTTCCAGGCGGATACTACTTTGTTTGTTAACACTAATTGGCTGCATACATTTCTCCTTTATGTTGATAGATTGTTAAGCTATCGGTATTTAATATATCATCCACCATAATACCTAAAGTAAGTGCTTTTTGACCTTTCCATATATGTTTACATAAATAACGCCAAATATCATCTTCCGTTATGTATAAATATTTTTCACGAATCATTTCATTTTTTTTCGTTCTTAATGCGGGAAGTAATTTTTGATAAAGTTCTTCTAAACTTGCAAAATTTTCTTCTTTCATGTCATCACCTATTCTTAAATACTTTCCATTTGCATAATAATATTATAAAGCAAATAAAGAGAATAGGAAAGTGATTATTTGAAAAAAGACACCTTTAAAACATCCATTCTTATCTTATTATTAGGGGGTATTACTACTAAAATATTTGGCTTTATTATTCGTATTTTAAGTACCCGTATTTTAACTCCTGAAGGTATTAGTTACTTAACGATTGTCATGCCCACCTATTCTCTGTTTATTACTCTTTCTTCTTTTGCTTTACCCATTAGTATTTCTAAAATGGTCAGTGAAAATAAAATACGGAGTAAAAAAATCTTTTTTTCAACGTGCTTTTTTATTTTGTTTTTAGAAATTATTTTAATTTTTACAATTTTTCTTTTAGCCCCTTTTATTTCCAATACCCTTTTACATCAACCTAAAGTTTATCCTCTTATTTTAGCTATGGCTCTTACTTTGCCATTTATCTCTATTACTTCTTTTTTAAAAGGTTATTTTTTAGGCAAATTAAAAGTTCATCCGAATGTTATTTCTAATTTTTTTGAACAAATAGCCCGTATTCTTTTTATCCTATTTATCTTACCTAAAATCATTTCTTATGGTCTTATGTATGGAGTAATCTCTTATATTCTTTTAAATGGCTTAACAGAATTTATTAGTATCTTAGTTTTTATGGCTTTTTTACCTCGAAAAATATGTCTTACAAAAGAGGATATAAAGCCGAATAAAAAAATTATCAAAGAGATGCTAGAAACGAGTCTTCCTTCTATGTCTAGTCGTGTCTTTGGTAATATTGGTTTCTTTTTAGAACCGATTATCTTAACTAATTTCTTACTTTTATGTGGTTACACTTCTTCTTATATTTTAAAAGAGTATGCGGCTTACAATGCCTATGCCATTGGTCTTCTTACTTTACCATCTTTTTTTATCATGGCTATATGTCAAATTCTAATTCCTGAAGTAAGTAAATACAAAAGCGAGCAAAATACTTTGATGTTAAAGAAAAGAATTAAACAAGCCTTAAGTTATTCTTTTTTCATAGGAATAATTAGTAGTACTTTTCTTTTTATTTTTAGAGACATTCTTTTAACCATTCTTTATAAAACAACACTTGGAAGTGACTATATTTTTATATTAGCCCCTTTCTTTGTTCTTTTCTATTTAGAAGCTCCTTTATCAAGTATTTTAGAAGCTGGTGGTTTTGCCAAAGATTCTTTTAAAATCACTTTCTTTGGAGTTATCTTAAAGCTTATCACTTTAAGTATCTTATCTTTTTGCCATATTGGCCTTTATAGCCTTGTTTTTAGTGAAATTATTAATATTGTTTTTGTTGTTTTCTTAAGTTTTAAAGCTCTTAAAAAAGTTATTCAATAGCCCCTTTAAAAGTAATGGTATTTTTTTCTTTATTGACGACAAAACGATATTCCTGCGTTGTTTTAGTCTTTTCATGTTCATAAAATATTTCTTCATCTGTTTCTTCTTCAAAAAGGCCGGTGGTTAAATCAGCAAAAGTCAAATATTTATTTTTTAAGGCTTCTTCCAAAGTCATCTTGGTAGAGCCATAACTTAAGTACACCTCGTCTACACAATCAAAATAAAAAGTCTTATCTTCAAAAGTAAATTTTTCTTTAAGTTGACATCTTTTCTGAGGCTCATAAGATAATTCATAACTCGTATAATCGCCTATTTTTTCTAATCTTTCTTTTCTTTGTAATTTAAGTAAGTAAGTATTTAAGAAAAAGGATAAAACAAGGATGCATCCTAGAATAAATATCAAGATTAAATAAACCGTTCTTTTTTGTTTTGCTAAATAATTTGTTTTCTTCATAATACCACCCTTCAACTTGCCTATATATAATATCACATACACACTGAAAAGTCTTGTCAAAAAACAGTTAAAAGCAAATTTTTTTAGGCAACAAATTGTAATTTAGAAAGGGGTATGGTAAAATTAAAAAGAATAATAAAGGAGCAAATGATTTTATGTTTACAGAATATGATTATCAAAATGAACCAATTGTTGATATCGTTAATGAAATGTTAGTGGATGCAGCCAAAAAAAGAGCGAGTGATATCCATATGGACCCTACCCCTGATGTACTAAATATTAGGATTAGGGTTGATGGCGAACTTATTTTATATGCTAAAGTGCCCGCGGCAGTTAAAAAAAATTTAGTAACACGTGTTAAAATTATTTCTGGTATGAATATTACAGAATCAAGAGTCCCTCAAGATGGGGCTATCAAAATGACAGTAGATGGCAAAGATTTAGACTTTCGTGTTTCGACACTTCCAATCGTTTATGGAGAAAAAGTGGTTATCCGTCTTTTAGATTATTCAGCTACCCAAGCATCATTAGATAGTCTAGGTTTTTCAGAAGAAAACTTAAGTAAATTAAAAGAAGCAATGAATAAACCAAATGGGATTATTTTAGTAACCGGTGCTACTGGTTCTGGTAAATCAACAACAGTATATTCTATGTTACAATCTTTAAATCGTGTTGAAAGAAATATTATCACCGTTGAAGACCCCGTCGAGATGAAAATAGCGGGCATTAACCAAGTCCAAACTATGAGTGAAATTGGTCTTACTTTTGCTAGTGCTCTTCGTTCTATTTTAAGACAAGACCCCGACATTATCATGATTGGTGAGATTCGTGATAATGAAACTGCCCGTATTGCCGTTCGTGCATCTATCACAGGGCACCTTGTCCTATCTACTATCCATACTAATAACTCTTTAACAACTATTGAAAGGCTTGTAGATATGGATGTTGAAAGATATTTACTAGGTTCTGCCTTAGAAGCCATTGTTTCTCAAAGACTTTGCAAAAAACTTTGCCCAAAATGTCGCCGACCAAGAAAAACGACTGACTATGAAAAAAGAGTTATGAAAGAAGCATTAAAAATAGATATTGATAGCATTTACGAACCTGTCGGGTGTGATGAATGTTACAAAGGCTACAAAGGACGTATTGCTTTACAAGAAGTTTTAGTTTTAAATCAAGAAATAAGAGATGCGATTGTCAATAACGCGACTAAAGAAGAACTAAGGGTACTTATTTACAACAATGGCCATACTTTAAAGTTGTTAGATGATGGTTTAATCAAGGTTATTAATGGTTTAACAAGTTTTGAAGAAGTTTTAAGAGTTATTGATATTAAAGATGACTTAGGTGAAGGTGAATCTGATTTAAAAGATGCTTTAATTGGTAAAAAATCTTCTAAAACAATAGAGGTTGAGACTTTATAAAAAAGACTTTCCAAAATACGGAAAGTTTTTTTAAATATCTTCTAAATACTTCGTGTAATTCTTATTCATATAATAATTAGTATGTTCTTGTATTTCTTTTACTAACTTGTCTTTAACTTCATAAATATGTTTTAATTTTACATTATCAAATTCTTTTCTTTCATAAGCTTCCAATAGTTCATCTTCATCTAAAATATTAATTTCTCCGAAAGCATACGTCACATCAAGATATAAATCATCATACATAGGAATATGAAATTTTTCATCTAAACGAGCATTTTCACATATATCAAAATAATACTCTAGTGGCTTTTTGTTAGGATCTAAAAAGACACGCATAGCATAACTTTCTTTTTTTGGCACTACTTCTAAAACATAATAATCATTATCAATAACGGTTAAATTGTCTCTAATAATAAACTTCTCAGTACAATCAATAATTTTTTTAACAATAATATAGCAGTCATCTTCATCGAAATACATTTTAAGACGATATTTAAGAATATCTCTTAAATAAGTATTGCTTGTAATTTTTGTTTTCAAATGAAACATCTCCTTTGTTAAATTATATAAAACCAATCATTAATTGACAAGGTCAAATAAAACCTATGAATTCTAGAGATTACCTTCCTTTTAATACTTTCAAATATATCCAACCAATATCTATTCTTAAGAAGTCTATCTTGATAAATGCCAACAGGTTACCTTGTCCCTTTCCTATTAAATTCAATTATAATGTAACTATTAACGCTTTTAACACTTTGTCTTTTTTAAAAAAACATTAATTCCTCCTTTAAGTCCAAAAAAAATACGGTATGCAATTCATTTAAGAATCTACACACCATATGATATACCGTCCTACTGGAAGTCACGAAAAGAAGAATTCTTTGTATAATACTCCGTTATACCGTAAAAAATTGTCCGAAATTTTTCAACTAAGAATTTAAATTGGATACTTATTTTATTTCACATCTGACCCACAAAAGTCGAACAATTTATAATGATTTCTAATTAGAGAGTTGTAGTCTTTTAATTTTCAGATTATATGCAAAGAGGTAACTGATTTATTTATGGTGTTAAAACGATAGAAGTAATATCTAAGTTTATTAAACCACTAGCATATTGATGAGACATCACCCAAAAAATGAATTTATAATTTCCCGTTAAAGAAGATATATCAGCTGTACATGTGTAAGTGCCAGTTGAAGTAAAGTCTTTAAAAGATGACTTTTTGCTTAAATTTGTAGCAGAATTACTACCAGTATCGGCATTTAAATTGGTTTGATAATCTGAAGGTGACATTGTAAAGATAGCAACGATAAACGGATACTTTGAAGTAGCACCCGAAATACTATTAACCTTGAAATTAACGGTAATAGTTTTATAATGTGTTAAATCTATTTCACTATTAAAACCAATCATGGAGTTTCCATATTTACTTTTACTATTGTCATCATAATGAATAGTATTTCCAAAGGAGATATAATCTACTGCATCACTTTTTCCTTTCCAAGTCGTTGTTGTACCATAAACTGTTCCATTATTAAATAAATATAAGGCAGAGGTATTAAATTTCAAACTTACAGCTTTCGTTTCCGCTCCAATTGTTCCAGTTAAAGACCCTTGATAAACACCGGCATATGTTTTTCCAGTACTTGATTTTATATCTTTTATTTCATAGGTACTACCGTAAGCTATTTGTTGATAAAAGTCGGAAACATCATTGACAACTTGAGTGCCATTTATATAAACATCAAAAGTCCCATAACCGGTTGTATTACCTTTTGATGACCCATCTAAATAACCATTGACATCCAAATAATATTTATTAACTTGCCATACAGCATAAAGCGTTAAATTGGCATTTGTATTGTATATGGCACCTGGAGCATAAGAAGAGGTGGTAGCACTACTACTAGTATTCCAACCTAAGAAAGTATAACCTGTTCTTGTTGGTTTAGTACTACTTAAAGTCAAATTAGAACCACCATATTTTGTTTGATTGCCAGGAGCTCCAGAACCACCATTGGCATTATAGGAAACTACCCAAGTGTATTTCACTGTTTGGCTTGATGTAACAGTAGTACTTGTTAAACC
>CAJLEF010000006.1 GCA_905205665.1 uncultured Bacillota bacterium
CATCATAACTGTTTAAGTTGATTTGATAAACTTTCTTTAAGGCTTCATATTCTTTGGCCTTTTTTACCTGTCTTAACAGTAAATGACATAAATATAAACCATTTTTTATATCACTGGTTTCATTATTATAATAATTGATTTCTAGATTGACATAAAACTCATCATTTTCTAAAACAACATCTGCTTCTGAATTTACAATGTTTTTATTGACACCAATATTCGGATGGATTAGTTTAATATCTTTATCAATCATATCCATAGGAATACCTATTGCTAAACTGATGATTTTTCTTAGGTATTCTAAACCTACTTTTTTCTCAGTAAATAACTTTTTGGCTACTTTATCTTTAAGTAAGGGAAATTTTATTTTTTCTTTCGTAATCATAATTCGTCCTTTCTTTAAAAATGTTCTTTTGTACAAAAGTAGGCCTTATTCTACATATTAAAAATTTAATTGCAAGTCATTCGACAAAACATGTCAAAAAAAACTCAGATATTACTGAGTCCTTTTTTATTCATCTTTTAAATTTAATATTTCTTCTTTACTTAATCCTGTGGCAATCTCGATTTTTTCAATCGCTACATCAAGTTTTAGAAATCCTTTGGCAATTTGTAGTCGTTCTTCTTGTTTGCCTTTACTATAGCCTTTATCATAGCAAGCATTCTCAAACATCTTATCTCGGTCATAATAAAGCATTTCATCAAAGTTTTTTAATAAATCTTCATTTTCTTTCATTAATTTTTTCATTAATTTATCACCCTCATAAATAGCATTTAACTTTTCTATGTCATCACATACGAATAGATATAAGGCTTTTTCTAATGTCATATCTTCGCTCTTTACAAGAGTATTATAATCGATTTGTCTTAACTTTTCTAGATTGATATCAATGATTTCAATAAAATCACTTCTTTCAATATGATATTTTTTTTCATATAGTTTACTATGATAAACAAATTCATTTTTTCCTAACGCATCATAACTGTTTAAGTTGATTTGATAAACTTTCTTTAAGGTTTCATATTCTTTAGCTTTTTTTACTTGTCTTAACAGTAAATGATATAAATACAAACCATTTTTTATATCATTGGTTTCATTATTATAATAGTTGATTTCTAGATTGACATAAAACTCATCATTTTCTAGAACAACATCAGCCTCAGAATTTACAATGTTTTTATTAACGCCAATATTTGGATGGATTAGTTTGATATCCTTATCAATCATATCCATAGGAATCCCTATTGCTAAACTGATGATTTTTCTTAGGTATTCTAAACCTACTTTTTTCTCAGTAAATAACTTTTTGGCTACTTTATCTTTAAGTAAGGGAAATTTTATTTTTTCTTTCGTAATCATAATTCGTCCTTTCTTTAAAAATGTTCTTTTGTACAAAAGTAGGCCTTATTCTACATATTAAAAATTTAATTGCAAGTCATTCGACAAAACATGTCAAAAAAAATATAGACATTTCTGCCTATATTAATTCATAAGTAACACCATCTCTTGTATCTTTAAGTAAAATTCCACGTTGTTCTAACTCATCTCTTATTTTATCTGCTGTTGCAAAATCTTTATTTTTCTTGGCTTCTTGGCGTTCTTCTATTTTAGTTTCAATAAACTTTTTTAAATTTTCATCTAATTCTTTTTCATTTAATAAATTAAGTGACAAAACACTATCCCAAGCTTTAATAAGTTCATATTTTGTCTTATCATTTACTTCACTTTTTAATAATTCATAAATAAGGGAAATAGCATTTGCAGTATTTAAATCATCAGCAATATAACTCTTAAACTTTTCATCAAATAATTGGTAAGAGGCCTCATCTACTCCTCCTTCTTTAGTTAAAGTTGCAATTTTATTTTTTAATTTATGATAGCTTTGAGTCATATTATCTAAAATGTCATAACTAAATAACAATTGTTTACGATAATGGCTATTTAAACACATAAAACGATATACTAAAGGATCATATCCTTTACTCTCCAAAAGAGAAACCGTTAAAAAGTCACCTTTACTCTTACTCATTTTACCTGTTTCATCATTTAAATGTTCACCATGCACCCAGTAAGAGCACCATTTATGACCTAAGAAAGCTTCACTTTGTGCAATTTCATTTGTATGATGTGGAAAAATGTTATCCACACCACCACAGTGAATATCCAAATACTCGCCTAGATTTTTAATGGAAATTCCACTACATTCGATATGCCAACCAGGATATCCTACTCCCCAAGGACTTTCCCATTTAAGTTCTTGGCTTTCAAATTTTGATTTTGTAAACCAAAGAACAAAGTCAGCTTGATTTTTTTTGTTACTATCTTCTAAGACACTTTCTCTAGCACCAACAACCATTTCATCAGCTTTGTGATTGGTAAGGCAATAATAGTCTTTTAGTTTTGAAGTATCAAAATAAATATTGCCTCCACTTTCGTAAGCATAACCTTCTTTTAAAAGTTTACTAATAATTTCAAAATACATTTCAATATTTTCAGTTGCAGGAGATACAATTTCAGGCCACTTAATATTCAACTTAGCCGTATCACTTTTAAAAGCTTCCGTATAAAATTTAGCAATATCTAAAACTGTTTTATGTTCTTTTTTGGCTCCTTTGACCATTTTATCTTCTCCAGAATCAGAATCACTAGTTAAGTGTCCTACATCTGTGATATTCATACATCTTGTTACTTTATAACCTAAATAATTTAAAGTTTTTTCTAAAATATCTTCAAAAATATAGGTTCTTAAATTACCAATATGGGCATAATTGTATACGGTTGGACCACAAGTATACATTTTAACCTTTCCTTCTTCATGAGGAATAAAAGTTTCTACTTTTCTTGTGAGTGTATTATAAATTTTCATCTAATCCCGCCTTTTCTTAGTGAGTATTATATCATATTTTATGCAACTCATAAAATATCTTTATCGCTTATTATTATTGATTCTGTATCGGCAAATTTGATTTCCTTCGATGTCAATAACGCTCTCAAAGAATTCTCCATTATTATTCATAATAATTTTTTTTGAGGCTACATTATCTTCATTACATGTAATAATAATTTTTTCAATTCCCAATTTTTTAGCTTTTTCAATTAATAATCGGCAAATTTCTGTTCCATAACCTAATTTCCTTTTACTAGGAACGACTCCATACATTATATGACCATATATCATATAATTTTCATCACTTTCTGGATTTATTCTTATACTCCCATGGCCGACAATCTTATTATTCTCTATTGCAAAATAAAATATTTCTTTAACACCATGATTATTTATTCCCTGTCTCTTATTTTTAACGTCCATTAAAAATTCATTAAAGTTTTCAGTTGTCGCGAAGGGTTTAAAGTCAGGATACATAGCAAAATATTCTTGATTATAATCGGAAATTCTGTAAAAGTCAGAAATATCATCTTCTTTTAAATAAATATTCATATTACATTTCCTCCTTTTTTATTCTATCACAAAAATCATTTTCTTTTAATTTAACTTTTTAACAATACCTATTTACTCTCAAATATCTTTATTTTTACAATGTAAAAAAATAGCTCCTCTCTAACGAAGAACTATTTTCTAGCTTAACATGCTTTGACCAAGTTAAGATTTTTTGAAATAATGTGTGATTTTAAGGAGCAATAAAATTTTGCTTATTTAAATGGCCATTTTTTAAAACATCTATTTATCTTTTTCCTCATCACAGCTATTATCATAGCAAAGAAGTTTTTTATTTACAAGTTAAAATTGTCTTTTTTGTTCTCTTTCTAAATCTCTTTTTTTGATACTTTCGCGCTTATCATAAAGTTTTTTACCTTTACTAAGACCAATTAATACTTTTGCATGATTCTTTTTGATATATACCTTTAAAGGAATGATACTTATTCCATCTTCTTGACGCGCTTCTTTAAGTTTTTTTATTTCTGCTTTATGTAATAGTAATTTTCTCGTTCTTCTTTCATCATGATTAAAACGATTACCCTCGTCATATTTTGCAATATACATATTTAAAATATAGGCTTCATTATCTTTAATCGTAACAAAAGAGTCTCTTAAATCGACTGAACCCTTTCGAATACTTTTTATTTCTGTTCCAAAAAGTTCTAATCCTGCCTCATATTCTTTTAAAATTTCATAATCAAAATATGCTTTTTTATTTTTTATTTCCATAAATTATTCACCTGTATTTTAACTTTCAATTAATTTTTTCAACTTTTCTATTTGTCCATTTAGCAAAAGACATAATTTGTTTATTCTTGCCTCTGAAAAATGCGTAATAAATTGATATTCATGTAATAAATTATTAAACCATTTAACAATATCATCCAATTTACTGACATCGATTCGCTTAATGTCTTTTACGACTTTAATAATTTCATCAAATGATTTCGTTTCGTAAAATAAACGACCTTCATTATAAAGGGGTAACTCATCTGAATCATAATAAAGAAGATTTAAACTTTGACCATTATCAAAAATAGGCGCCATACTTACCCATGTTAAAGTATTCACATCTCGTATTACTCCAAAGTTATTTAAATGTCTGTCTTCATTCATAATTAAAAAATCTAAAATATACATATTTTCCATTTCTATTCTAGCATTAGAAAGACCGTGCTCTTCCAATACTTTGATATAGTCTTCATAATCTTCGATACTATCATGCCGAATCATATCATTTCTAATTTGATAGCATGTAATAAGTTCTGTATCTTTGGTAATAAAACAAGGACATTTAGACACAACAGTATCTTTATATATATCTAATGTGTATTCCACATGATGAAAACCAAGACGCCGACATATTTCACTAGCTAAAACTTCATTAAAAGGTTGCATGGCTTCATTTTTATAACCACCTTTAAGTAAATATCTTGTACTATTTTCAATAATCCAAGCTTTTTTGAGCATTCCATCTGTTGTATTATTAGGAGTCTTTAAAGAACTTTCCTTAACTATAGTTTGACTATTTTTAGACAAGGAAGCTTCTAAAAATTCCGTATAAGGAAAATCGTTATCAAAAAAATTAATATCATCATACTTTATATTCGTATTATATGGTTTTAGCCAATATTGGTCGGATAAAGATAAGCCAAATGCTTTATCTAACAAATCATTAGGAGCTGTGATACCTAATCGATGCAAAAGTATATCTAATTTATCACGCCACGATGGAATACCACGACCTTTAAACCACTCCGTAAGATTTCTTCTAAAAGGAGTATCATTAATTTCATTCTCGATATAAAAACTTTTTAATATATAAGGAGCATGTGAAATATCGTAAACATCATAAATATAATCAAAAAATTGCG
Source organism: uncultured Bacillota bacterium (assembly GCA_905205665.1). Taxonomy (GTDB): domain Bacteria; phylum Bacillota_I; class Bacilli_A; order RF39; family UBA660; genus Ventrenecus. The sequence goes on from CAJLEF010000006.1 coordinate 5,315, forward strand.
ATGTTTCATTGTATTCAGCCACTAAAACTTCTGTATCTTTATTCATTAAAATACATTTCATAACAATTTTGCTCCTTTCTTATAAGGTCAAAAGACATATATATTGTATCAAATTTTTGAATAAAAGTCTTTTTATTGCTAAAAATTAAAAAAGAAGATAATCTCGTTACCTTCTTAAAAATACATCGAATATTATTTTGATGACTTTGGTTTCTTTTTTAAAGTATCTTTATCTTCCTTAACAACTTCGAAATCAATCATCGCTCTTTCTTTACTAGCGCCTACACATTTTACTTTAACCTTATCACCAATACGATATGTTTTTTTGGTTGTATTTCCAATTAAAGATAATAATTCAGGGACATAATTAAAGTAATCACCTTTTAAAGAGTTTACGTGAACAAGACCTTCAATTAAATTAGGAAGTTCGACAAAGAAGCCAAAGCTAGTAACAGAACTTATAACTCCTTCATAAATTTCCCCAATATGACTTTCCATATATTCTGCCATTTTCATATCATCAACATCACGTTCAGCATTTTGGGCAGCTACTTCTCTTTCACTAGAATGTTCTGCGATAGAAACAAGGGCGTTATTTAAATAGTTAATTGTTGCCATAGAAAAATCTTTTTCAACTAAATATTTTTTTAATAAACGATGAACCGTCAAATCAGGAAATCTCCTAATAGGACTTGTAAAATGTGTATAAGCTTTAGATGCTAATCCAAAGTGACCAATATTTTCTTTGGAATATTCAGCTTTTCTCATGCTTCTTAAAAGAAGAGAGGATAAAATTTTAAATTCTGGTTTATCATCTAGTTCTTTCAAAACATTTTGCATGGTTTTAGGTGTCATATCAAGTGTTCTTGTTTTTAAAGTATAACCTAAAGCTTTTAATAAATTAGTAAAATCATCAATTTTATCACTATTAGGGGCTCCATGAACACGATAGATAAACGGTAAATCCATATTATAAATATGAGAAGCAACTGTTTCATTAGCAGCAATCATAAAGTCTTCAATCATTTTTTCGCCATCTTCTCTTACCACTCTTACGATATCAATGGCTTTACCATTTTCGTCTTGAATAATTTCAGGTTCATCCAAATTAAAATCAATGTAGCCACGACCCATTTTTTCTTTTCGTAAAATATGGGCTAATGTATTCATTTCTTTTAAAGTATCTGCAAAAGGTTCATAACCATCAGGAATAATATCACGCATTAAAATATCATTGACAGCTTCATAAGTCATTTTTTTACTGCTTTTAATATAAGATTCAAAAATATCATAATCAATAACTTTGCCTTTTTCGTTAATAGTCATCACACAACTCATTGTGAGTCTTATGACTCCTTCATTTAAAGAACAAATGCCATTTGATAATTGATGGGGTAACATAGGAATAACCGTATTAGCAAGATAATTAGAAGTACCTCTTTTGTAAGCGTCATTACCAAGTCCTGTATTTTCTTTGACATAGTTAGAAACATCGGCAATATGAACACCTAAAATGTAATTAGAGCCATCTTTTTCTAAAGAAATCGCATCATCAATATCTTTTGTATGCGCGCCATCAATCGTAAATATCATTTTGTCGGTTAAATTACGACGACCAATTAAGTCAGCAGGTGATACTTCTTCTGGTAAAGACAATAATTCTTCTTTGGTTTCTGCACTAAAATCAGGTTCAATGTCGTATTTATAAGCAATACTTAAAATATCTGTTCCAGGATCATCTTTATGTCCTAAAATTTTAATAACTTCACCTAAATATTTTTTTCTTCCAATTTCTTTCGTTAGTTTTACTAAAACTTTATGCCCTACAACACATCCTTGTAAACTTTTTTTATCTAATTTTATATTTAAATCTAGTCTTTCATCATCTAATTTTAACCCTAAGCCTTTTTTAAACGAAACAATTTCTCCAACTAAATTATGAAGATTTCTTTCAATAATTTTAATAATATGACCTTCAGGTTTGATTCCTTTATTTAAAACTTCTGCTAAAACAATATCCCCATCAATAGCTCCATTAGAGTTTTCACCACTGATATATAAATCGTCTTCCTTATTTAAGAGAACAAAACCAAAACCTTTTTTATTAGCTTGATATTTGCCAATTTTTAAACTAGGACAATTAGCAAGTAAGATATATTTATCTTTTTTAGTTTTATAGACAACATAATCTTTTACAAGTTCTTCTAAAACATCTTGTAAATCTTTTAATTCTTCACTGGTTTCAAAACCCATTAAATCATTTATTTGTAATAATGTTTTTGCGTCATATTCTTTTTTTAAAGTTTCTAACACTTGTTCTTTCATATTTTCACCTTATATCCTATCCCTATTATACTGTCTTTTTGTTTTATCGACAATAAAAAAATAAATTCGAATAAATTATTCGAATCTACTTTATATATAAGATGAAAGAAATAACCATAAATAACACACCTAAACAAGCTGTTAATCTTGTAATAAATAATTCCATGCCTCTTTCTTTCACAACACCAAATAAACGATCATTTGTTGAGTTAATAATTTGACCTGCATCACTGGCTTTATTACTTTGTAAAAGTACTAAAGCAATAAGTAAAACAGAAATGATAAGTAATATTGTTTCTAACATAAAGTTCCTCCAATTTCTTTGTATATTTATTCCACATGAATAAATTTACCATAAAGATATTTAAATATCAAGTGTATCAATTAAATAAGAATTAATTATTTTATAGACTTCTTCTCTACCTTTTTTAGTTACCGCAGAAAAGCGTACAAAATCATCTTCAAGCTTCAATGTTTCTTTTATAATCTTATCTTGTTTAGCTCTCATAGACATATTTACTTTATCATATTTAGTCGCGATGATAGTAATAGGAATATGATAATACTGTAAGAAATTATACATCATAATATCATCTTCGGTTGGTTTATGGCGATAGTCAATAAGCATAAAAACATGATTTAAATTTTTACGTTTTTTTAAATATTCTTCAATCATTAAGCCTATTTTTTTATCATTATCTTTTGATAATTTAGAATAACCATAACCAGGCACATCAACTAAATAAAAATCATGATTAATATCATAGAAATTAAGAGTTTGAGTTTTACCTGGCTTACTAGAAGTACGTGCATAGTTTTTACGGCCAATTAAAGCATTAATAAAACTACTTTTACCAACATTACTTCTACCTACTAATAAAAATTCTTTTTTAAAAGGTTCGGGGTACTGACTTTGTCTTACCGCGACATGAGTAAGTTCAACAAAATCAATTTTCATATACATCACCTGTGGGTATATTATATGATATTTTAACTTGTTTTGCAAATTTATCCCTTTTAAAATTCATCTCTTTCATTTTTCTCATCCACATTAATAACTAAAAAAGATAAATTAAGAAGCATAAGGGCAATTGAAAAAGCATTTTGTAAAGAAGTGGTACATACCTTTGTCGCATCTAAAACGTTTGTTAAGTTCATATCTTCCCATTTTTCTAAAGTAAAATTATAAATTTCATTTTTCTCTAAGTGTTTTTCTAACTCTAAACTAGAAATTCCATTATTTAAAATAATTTGTTTTAAAGGAATATCTAAAATCTCACTTAATACTAAATTTTTATTTTCCTTTTTAATTTGATATAAAGTAACCCCACTACCAATATTAACTCCATAAAAGGAAACTTCTAACGAACATAAAGCGTCTTCTAAACGCATGATTTTTTCTTTTTTTTCAACTTCTGTATAACCACCGACATAAATAGTACATAAGCCCGTTTCTAGCATAGAAAGTCTTCTTTGTAAATCTTCTTTTTGATAATTGGAATGACACATTAAAATTTCTTTTTTTAATTCTTCTTTCCTTTTATTGGTATCTTGATTTGAAAACAAAATAGTTTCTTCTCTTGTAAAGACAGCTTCTTTTAAATGGCTAAGATCAATTAAACTTTCTAAATCTTTATAAAGTTCAAACAACATACTATCATAGGTTGGAAGTTCTAAAAGATAAATATAGACTTTTTTCTCATAATATAATGAAAGGCAAGTTTCTTTTAACTCTTTAGAATACCCCTCTGTCATAAGAATAATAGATTCTTTATCCTTTAAAAGAGGGTTTATCATGGGAGATATTTCTTCTAAATCATCCAAAAAGCCCTTATAAATTAAAACGTAAGGATGAGGAATTTCTATTTTATCATCCCCATTTAAAAAATATTCATGGGATAAAAAACTATTAAGAACATAACCATTCACATAATCAAAATAAGTTTCTTTCGTTTTACTTGCTAATATTTTAATAGCGTTTTTTGTTTTAACTTTCAAAATAGTTTCCACCGAAACCTTGCTTAATACTTCATCATTACAAGCTGAATACGCTATTTGATATAAATCATTTGTCGTTGGCTTTCTACTTTTTTGTTCTATTTCATCTAAAATCTTTTTTAGTTCTTCATGCCACATTTTTTTTAAATTATATAAACTTGTCCCCTTTTCCATTTCTTTCAATCCTAAATCATAAATAGCTTTTAATAAAACAAGTGTCGTTGTCGTGCCATCTCCTACCATTTCATTTGTTTTCATACTGGCTTCTTTAATAATTTCTAAAAGAGCTTTAGTTGCCTCATCAGAAGAAGAAATAGAAGAAGCAATCGTAACCCCATCATTAGTAATAAAAGGGGCTAAATCTTTAGTATCTAACAAAATATTATTACCAGATGGTCCTAAAGTTTTAGAAACGGTATCACAAAGAAGTTCTAGGGCTTCCTTTATTTTTATTTTTAATTCATCTGGACCAATAACCTTTTTCATAATTTTTCCTCCATTTCCACCATGTACTGCCAATACTTCTTTGGCATATTATTTGTTTGACATCTTTTATTTTCTCTTTCTTTAATGCCAATCGTATCAAAGAATGTTTTCCATAAAACCTCAAAATTTTCTTCTTCTAAACTCGGAATTAAATCCAAAGATTTAATATTGTCTTCATTTAAAATAGAGATTCTTTTTGTATCATAAAAGGAATAAAGTTTTCTTTTTTCATCTATAATTAGAAAATGTTCTTGTTTAAATCTTTTACTAAAATGAAGACTGACTGGCAAAATAATGTTATTTTCAGGAGTCATGCTTGCACACAAAAGATTATTTTTCATGACTTTAAAACGTAAAAAGCCTTTCATCTTATGAGTTTCTCTTCTAACATAATGGCTTAAATTTTCTATTTTACTCACACAATTAAGATTTCGTAAATAAAATATTTTGGTTCCATATTTAAAATAGTTTTTTAAATAGTAATAGATAGCAAGTTCCTTTAAAGAATCGCTAGAAAGATAAGCTTCAAAAATGATTTTATAAACGTTTTTATCTATTTTAAAATCAAGTTTTAAATAATTAATTTTTATGATTTCATCAAACAAATTAGGAAAGTATTCTTTTTCTTCACATATCTTATCAGGTTTAATATTTCTTTTAATTAAGGTTACGCACAATAAATAAAGTTCTTCAAAACCTTGATATAAAAATGTTTTATTCATGAAATAAACAAAGTTGCCTTTCTGTACTTTCCTTGATTTCATCTTGTTCTAGTAATAAATTTTTCATAATAAAAGAAGCATTAAAAAAATCCTTGTTCATAAAATATTTACCCTTACATAAAATAAAATATTTGGCTCGTTTTAAGGAAATATTCATTTTCTTTAAATCTTCAAAAGTAATTTCAAAATATCGTCTAGAAGAAATAATTTTTTTGGCTCCTTTAGGACCAATACCAGGAATTTTTAAAAGTTCTTGATAAGAACAACTATTAATTTCTTTGGGAAATTCATTTAAATGTCTTATAGCCCAATCAGCTTTAGGGTCTAATAAAACATTAAAATTAGTATGAGAATCATCTAATAAATCACTTACTTTAAAATTGTAAAAACGAAGCAAAAAGTCCGCTTGATAAAGACGATGTTCCCGTTTTAAAGGTGGCATAACAATATTTGGAAGCAACTTATCTTTATTAACGGGAACATAAGCAGAATAAAAAACTCTTTTTAAATGATATTTTTGGTATAAATTTTCACTTTCACTTAATATATTAAAATCTGTTTCTGGACTTGCCCCGATAATCAGTTGGGTACTTTGACCCGCCGGCACAAAAACTTTACTTTTATTTTCTTTTACTAAAGCCATCGCATGAGAAATATTTTGATTATCTTTATCTGGCGCTAATAATTTTAAAGAAGATTGGGTGGGAAGTTCTATATTAATACTCATCCTATCCACAAGACCACCTAATTTTTTTATTAAATAATCACTCGCTCCTGGAATAGATTTGGCATGAATATATCCTTTAAAGTGATATTTTTGTCTTAGCAAAGTAATCGTTTCTATTATTTTTTCCATGGTGTAATCGGCATTTTTAATAACACCAGAACTTAAAAATAAACCCTCAATATAATTTCTTTTATAAAAATTAATTGTGATTTTACATATCTCTTCTGGTTCAAAAATAGCTCTTTCAATATGATTACTTTTTCTATTTAAACAATATTTACAATCATAAATACAACAATTGGTTAACAAAATTTTAAGAAGAGAAACACATCTACCATCACTTGAAAAAGTATGGCAAATACCTGAATAAGAAGTATTTCCAAAACCTTTCTCACTCGCTCTTTTAACACCACTTGAAGAACAAGAAGCATCGTATTTAGCACTGTCAGCTAAGATTTTTAATTTTTCTTTTAACTCCATAAAACCACCTATTTGTTATTATAATTAGTGCTTAAACGAATAACTACTGGTAATTTTAGGAAACAAAAAAGACACTTTTGTGCCTTATTTTGAAACTTGTTCAATGACATAATCTCTAACATCTTCGGGTGTCATATTTAAAACGATTGCCATTTCATTATAAAGATATTTTTCAGCCATTTCAAAATAGCGATTATCTTTTTCACTTACTTTTTTATTATTTTTAATGCGTGCTTGATTTCTCTCGTATGTCGTTTTGATAATTTGAACAAGTCCATAATTTGTTCCTTCATTTAATACTCTTTTATACTCATTTTCAAGTTGTTTAGCTTCTCCTAATAAAATTGGAATATCTTTGATTTGTCCGATTAAAACATTAATATCCTCTAAAGTCATTAAATCTCTAATAAATTCATTATCAACGGGAATATTCATTGTTAAAGACGTATCCGTAATAGGCACAAGCTTATAACTCATGACATGATTAACGGGATTTTCTTTAACATCTTTGATTTCACAAACTTCTTTACGATAAACAACATAGTCACCTATTTTTTTCACAGTAACCCTCCTCTAAGTAATTAAACTATGTCCTTATTATACCACAAAATTAAGGCTTTTAGGGCATTAAGAGGATATTTTTATACCTCTAATATGTAAGTTGTTATATAATTTTCTTATAGAAATAGATGAGATTTTAACTAAGGATTATCATTGAACAAAAGGTTATTACAAGCAAAAAATTATTAAAGTATATTAAATTTAAAGGAGATAACAAATGAACAACAACATAAACAATGAATTTGATAATAAGATGTCTCAAATACTTTATTATCAATTGGCATTAGAAAATTATGAAGATTTAACAGGAAATCATCTAAATTATTTAAACACAACTCATAAAAAACTTGGAGAGCTCAGAAAAAATAAAAACATCTGGGAAGAAAAAAAGAAAATACAAATAGCTAATGATATTTTAGAAGAATTTAAAAATGCTGTTAACAAAGTTGGTAAAAATAATTTCACATTTTTTAATGACATTGTGATTGAGTATACCGGGCCAAATTTATTATCAAAAATTAATTAATATCAAAAAAAGGCCTTACGACCTTTTTTAATTTTTACTGTTATTGTTTAAAACAATGTTTTTGATTGTTTCAACAGTATTTTGAATACCAAACTTATCCACATTTAATGCAATATCATAATGTGAATAATCTTTCCAATCTTTTCCTGTGTAATATTTATAATGTTTAGCTCTTTCTTTATCCTTTTTCTTAAGGATTTTTTCAGCATTTTCTTCATGATAATATTTATGAATACGTTTTAGTTTGCTTTTTTCATCACTATATAAAAATACTTTTAAAACATTTTTTTGCTTTTCTAAAATGCTATCTGCACATCTACCAACAATAACACATGGTGTTTTACTAATTTCTTTAATAACTTTTGTTTCTGCTACAAAGATATCATTATCTTGTTCATAAAATAAATTTTTACTTTCTTCATATTTGGCAATAAATGATTCTGCATAACCAGATTTTTTAGCAGTTAAAAAGATAATCTCTTTATCGTAAAAAGGAATGCCTAATTCTTTGGCTAAAAGTTCTCCCACATAACGTCCACCAGAACCATATTCCCGACCAATAGTAATAACTTTATCTACATTTTTATTATATTCTTTTTCTTCAAATTCATCTGTTAGTTGTTCTTCTTTTTTATCCAACTTACGATATTCACTAAAGAAAACAAATAAGACGACAAAAAAGCAAATGCCATCGGCGATAGGCGCAGCATATAAAGCACCATTTAAGCCCATTTTATGAGTTAAGTAAAAAGCAAGAGGAATAAAAAGAATAATTTGTCTTACAAAAGAAACTAAGGTAGCCTTTTTAACGTTACCAAGAGATTGAACAACAATACTAGTTGACATTTCAAAGAAGTTTAAGGCACAAACCAAAAAGAAAGTTCTTGAAAATAAAACGGCAAATTCCATAAATAAAGTATAACTTTCATCACTAGAACTAATAAAGATAGAAACAATTTGACTTGGGAAGAAATAGAAAATAATATTAAAGAAGATACCAATGCAAAGGCCAATTAACATAACCTTACGAAGGGTTTCTTTAACTCTTTTATAATTTCCAGCCCCATAATTAAAGCCTAAAATAGGTTGAGCCCCAATAGATATTCCTAAGATTGAGTTAACATAAACACTGTTTATTTTTGACATAACACCATAAACAGATAAGGGGATATCACTACCAAACTTAGTACTAGCCCCATATTTTGTCATTAAATTATTCATAACCACAAATAAAGCTAAAACTGTCATTTGGGTAATAAAACTAGATAAACCAAGACCAAGTGTTTTTAAAACATCTTTGTTAAGTTTAAAATCTTCTTTCTTTAATTTAACAGATTTTATTTTGGGAATATAAAGACACGCAATTAAAAAGGAAACAGCTTGACCAATGATAGTGGCAAGGGCACCGCCTGCAACCCCCATTTTAAAACCAAAGATAAAGATTGGATCTAAAACACAGTTAATAAGAGCCCCTGTTACTAGACATATCATAGAATATTTTGGATCATTGTCCGCTCTAATAATAGAAGATAAACCTGTATAAATAATAACGAAAGGTGCTCCATATAAAATAATTCTTCCATAACTAATCGCCGAATCATAAACCGTAGGCGTACATCCAAATAAATAAACAAGTTTAGGTAAAAATAACTCACCTAAAATAGCTAAAACAATTGAAAAAATAAACAATAAAGTAATAGAACTTCCAACACTTTTTGAAGCTTCTTCATTTTTACCTTCTCCTAGTTTTAAACTTAAATTAGCCGCACAACCATTACCAATTAAAGAAGCAATGGCATTACAAATAATAACAATAGGAAAAATAACATTGGTCGCGGCATTACCAATCGTTCCTACCCCTTTACCAATAAAAATTTGGTCAATAATATTGTAAAAAGCATTAATAAGCATACTTATAACACATGGTATAGAAAATGCTAACAAAAGCTTATTGATATTGTCGTTTGCAACATCTAATTTTTTATTCATAAACTCACCCTTTCCAAACATAAAAAAAGCACAGTCAAATTGTCTGGACTTATGCTTTTTCGCTGCACGACTAAGATAGTATAGCACAAATATTTTTTTCGTGTAAGCAAAAATTTTATTTTTCAAAATAATCAATTTGCATTGCTTTTTTTACATCTTTCATTGTTTCTTCAGCACGTTTTTTTGCGACTTTTGTACCGTCTTTTAAAATCATTTCAACTTCTTCTGGATGTTCTTTATAATATCTTTTTCTTTCCCTAATTGGGGCTAAAAATTCATTCATTTTTTGAATAAGTTCTTTTTTACAATTAACACATCCCCGAGCACCTTTTTGACACTCATCATGAACCGTTTCTAAATTTTCATTTTGGATTAATTTATGATAATAGTAAACCATACATTTTTCTGGGTCAGCTGGATCATCTTTTTTTACTTTATTCGTATCAGTTAAAGCTCCCATAATCTTTTTAGAAATGGTGTCTTCATCATCTACTAAATAAAGAGCATTACCTAAACTTTTACCCATTTTTTCATTGCCATCTAACCCTTTAATACGTGGAGTTTTAGAAAGCATGGGTTCTGGTTCTAATAAAGTTTCACCATAAATGTGATTAAACTTACGAACAATTTCTCTACACTGTTCAATAAGAGGCAATTGATCTTCACCAACGGGAATAAGACCTCCTTTAAATGCAGTGATATCAGCGGCTTGACTTACAGGGTAACCTACAAAGCCATAAGTAACGCCTTCTCCATTTTGGCCAAATAAAGCCTTTTTTTGGGCAATTTCTGTTTTAACAGTTGGGTTACGATATAACCTAGCCATTGTTACTAAATTTGAGTAATAAACCGTTAATTCAGCTATTTCAGGAATATCTGATTGAATATATAAATGAACTTTTTCTGGGTCAATACCAATGGATAATAAATCACTTGTTAATTCAAAAACATTTTTACGAACTTTACTCGGATTATTAAAGTTATCTGTTAAAGCTTGAACATCGGCAATTTCCAAGAAAAATTCATATTCTTCCTGTAATTTTAACCAGTTTTGAGCCGCTCCAAATAAATGCCCAAAGTGTAAATTACCAGTTGGACGAATACCTGTTAGAATTGTTTTCTTTTGCATAAACTTCCTCTTCTCTTTTGTTTATTTTAACATGAAAAAAAAGATGTTTAAAGCCTTTTACATCTTTTCACTCTTCATTTTTAAAACAAAATTTTCATATTTAAAACTTTTATCTAATTCTCCTTTTAAAGAAAGTAATATTTTTTTAATTTCTTCTTGCCAAAATAAAGCATCTTCTTCATTACATTTTTTTATTTCTTCTAAATATTCATTGATAAGATCTAGTTCTTCTTTATTAGGATATTGAAACTTAAGTTTTTGATATAAATAAGCAAAATAATCATCATTTAAAAGAGGATTTTCACTTAATTTTTTAAATACAATATTATTTCTTTTTTCTAACATATTAAGTTCTTTTAACGCGATTAAAACTTCTTTAAAATGAGCATAATTAAACTCTTTGATAACTTCTTCTTTACCTATATCGTAATATTTAGATAATCTTCTTCTTATCTCATTATGGGATAAAGGTTTTACTTCCTCTTTTTTGATTACTTTTTTAGGACTAATTATATTTGTTTTACTTATACTTTTTAGATAAGTTAGATAATCATCGATAATATTTTCATCTACATGAACCATTCTTAATAAAACTTTAATGGACTCTAAATCTTTTTGAGATAAAACATTATTTTTTATAATAGAAAATAGTTTATCATAAACCTTTTTATAAAGTTCTTTGGAAGAAGTAACTTTTTTATAATATTCTTCAAAAATAGTTTTCTTGTTTTCTTTTACTTCAAACATATCTTTATAAGAAAGACCTTTTAATTTACAAATAAGCATTTTTAAAAAGATTCGATTTGTATCATTACTTACATTAAAAATTTTATAATATTTTCTGTCCATTTCAAAATTGGAAATAATAAATTTATTAGTTTTAACAATTTCATAATTTTGTTGTAACAGATAAGAAATTATTTCACCTTTTTCTAAAGAAGATAAATCATATTTTTTCATACAATCTAAAAAAATGTCATTTAATGGATAAAGAGTATATTGGCATGTTAAATCACCATCAAAGGCACTTCTTATTTTTTGAATGGTACTCATAACTCTTTCATAACGATTCATAATCTTATGTTGCTTATGATAATTTTTCACTTTTTTTGAAGAATCATCAATTGTTTTTAAAGAATCCTCTGCTAATTTTTGTAATTGCATATTCATATTGGAATCTTCTCTTACATTTGCCCATTCAAGGACTTGTTTTCCTTTTTCTTTTAAATATTTTTTCATAAGTATCATCCTTTTTCATAAGTTTATATTCTAACGAATAAAGAACATAAAGACAAGAAAAAATAGAGAATTTGTATCTCTATTCTTAAACTAACTCTAATTTAACTTGTAAAGCGTCATCGCCAATACGTTCTTTGATTTTAATGATACGAGTATATCCACCATTACGGTCTTGATATTTAGGTGCTAGTTCATTAAATATTTTACTAACAACTTCGTTATCATTATGGAAGAAAGCTAAAGCTTTTCTTCTAGAAACTAATGTTCCTCTTTTACCATAAGTAATCATTTTTTCAACAAATTTACGAACTTCTTTAGCTCTTGCTTCTGTTGTAATAACACTACCTTCTAAGATAACAGTTTTAGAAAGTCCTGCTAAAATGCTTCTTCTTTGACGAGTTTCTCTTCCTAATTTTCTATAAGCCATTTCGTTTTACCTCCTTATTCGTGGAACTTAAGTCCCATTTCTTCAACTTTGTCTAATACTTCTTTTAAAGATTTTTTACCTAAGTTACGGATTTTTGTAACTTCTACTTCTTTTTTGTTGATTAAATCTTGAACCGTATGAATTCCTGCTCTTTTTAAGCAATTATAAGCACGTACAGAGAATTCAATTTCTTCAATTGGTGTTTCTAAAGTTTTAGTAATTGTATCAACTTTCTTTTCACTCATAAGACCGGCAACATCACTAATGGCATTTAAATCAGCCACAATACTGAAATGTTCAATCAAAATTTTACCAGCTAAAGCCATAGATTCTTCTGGAGTAATACTTCCATTTGTTTCAACTTCCATAATTAATTTATCGAAGTTTTCATTATGACCAACACGAGCACCTTCTACTTCATAGTTTACTCTTTCAACTGGTGAATATAATGAGTCGATAGCAATAACACCTGGTTTGTCTTCAGCATAAAGTTTTTGATTTTCTTTAGAATCGACATAACCTTTACCATTATTGCATGTGATTTCAATATCAATTTTACCACCTTCAACTAAGTTACAAATAACAAAGTCGGGATTAATAATTTCAATATCTTGATCATGTTCAATCATACCTGCGGTAACAGGTCCTGGAGTATTTGCAGAAAGGTGCATTACTTTTGGTTCTTCTGAATGATTTTTTAAAACAACACTTTTAAAGTTCAATACAATAGCAGTTACGTCTTCATAAACACCGTCAATTTTTTGGAATTCATGTAAAACGCCATCGATTTTAATCGTATTGATAGCACATCCAGGCATACTTGATAACATAACTCTTCTTAAAGCAGTACCAATTGTATGACCAAAACCTCTTTCAAGGGGTTCTAATACAAACTTACCATAGTGATTACTATCTTGATATTCCGCAATTTTATAATCTGGTTTTTCAAATTTAATCATAATCATTTTCCTTTCCGAGAACTAATTTCTTGGTCTTTTTGGTGGACGGCATCCATTATGAGGAACTGGTGTTTCATCAATAATACTTGTTACTTCAATACCAACAGCTTGTAATTGACGAATAGCATTTTCTCTTCCTGCTCCTAAACCTTTAACATGTACTTCAACTTTTTTTACACCACAATCCATAGCGGCACGACCACAAGCTTCAGCACTTGTACCAGCTGCAAAAGGAGTTTTCTTTTTAGAACCCTTGTATCCAATAGTACCAGCACTTGCCCAACTAATAACATTACCTTCTTTATCTGTAATAGTTACGATAGTGTTATTATATGTTGATTTAATATGAGCAACGGCCTCAGGAATATTTTTCTTAACTTTTCTTTTTCTTCTATTATATGCCATAATCTAAAACCTCCTATTTACCTGCTTTTTTCTTATTAGCAACAACTTTACCCTTACCTTTTCTTGTACGAGCGTTTCTGCTAGTTCTTTGTCCTCTTACAGGAAGTCCTTTTTTGTGACGAACTCCTTGATATGAGTTAATTTCCATTTTTTCTTTAATGCTCATTTGAACTTCACGACGTAGATCACCTTCTACAACATGATTATCAATTTCTTTACGAAGAGCTTGGATATCTTCGTCTGTTAAATCTTTAACTTTGCGGTCAGCTGGAACGCCAGCTTTTGCACAAATAGTTTTTGCTAAAGGTCTACCAATACCATAAATACTAGTTAAACCAATGCATACATGTTTTTCGTTTGGTAATTCGATATTTTTAATTCTTGCCATAACTTTCCTCTACTTTCCTTGTACTTGTTTGTGTTTTGGATTTTCACAAATAACCATAACTTTACCATTTCTTCTAATTACTTTACATTTCTTACATATTGGTTTTACTGATGCTCTAACTTTCATAATTTACCTCCATTATCTTTTATTCCATGTAATGCGCCCACGTGTTAAATCGTAAGGAGAAAGTTCAATAGTGACTGTATCACCTGGTAGAATACGAATCATATTAACGCGCATTTTACCAGAAACGTAGGCCTCTACAGTATATCCATTTGGTAGTTCTACTAAGTAATCTCCGCCTTTTAAGACATCTACTACTTTTCCTTCTACTTCTAATTTGTCGGATTTCGTATTATTCACTTGATGTTTGTTCTTTACAACGTCTTTGCTTTGTAAATTGCTTTTTCGATCATTTTTTTTCGCCATAAATTTCTATTCTCCTGTTAAAATTTCATACCCATCTTTGGTTACACAGACAGTATGTTCAAAGTGACATGAAAAACTTTCATCTTCTGTCACAATTGTCCAATCGTTATCCAACATAACGACTTCTTTACGTCCTAAATTAAGCATGGGTTCTATTGCTAAAACCATTCCTTCTTTTAAAACGGGACCTTTATGTGCTTCTCCATAATTAGGTACATCAGGTTCTTCATGCATATCGGTTCCAATTCCATGTCCCACTAGTTCTTCTACAACAGATAAACCATGAGCATGAGCATAGGTTTCAATCGCGTTTGATATGTCCCCAATACGATTACCTGGTTTCACACATTTGATACCTTCATATAAAGCTTGTTCTGTATCAATAACCATTTGTTTTACTTTCTCATCGACATTTCCTACAAGATAAGTTCTGGTCATATCTGACTCATATCCTGCTTTTCGTACTGTAAAATCAAGTTTTACAATATCGCCATCTTTTAAACGACGGTTACCAGGAATTCCATGAACCACTTCATCATTTATACAAATGCAAGCATGGCCTGGAAATCCTTCATAGCCGTAACAAGACGCGATGCCTCCGTGACTTACAATAAAATCATTGATTTTTTTGTCTAATTCTTTAGTTGTAATACCAGGACGTATATATTTCTCCATCTCTTTATGAGCTAGAAAATTAATATGTCCGGCTTCTTTCATTAATTTTATTTCTCGTTCACTTCTAATGTTCATCGACGATTCTCCTTAAATTTTTGAGAGCTTCTGTTTGGTCGACTTCATTATTTTGAAGTACTTCTAACATTCCTTTTTCTTTATAAAAAGATACTACCGGATGTGTATTGCTCTCATATTCTTGATAACGAATCATAAAAGACTCTAGATTGTCATCATCACGGTGAATAAGTGTTGCACCGCAATTATCGCAAATATTATCAATACCTGGTTTAAATTCTTTTATTCTACTGTTGTAGCTGCGATGACACTTCGGACAAATTTGTCTACCTACCACACGGTCTATTAAAATCGCCTTTTCTACATCTAAATAAATAACAACAACCTTAGAATGCTCTAAACCAGACAATATTATATCAAGTTTTTGAGCTTGTTGCAATGTTCTTGGCACACCATCTAAAATAAATGGTCTGTCTTTATGCAAAGTTTTTAATTTTTTTGCAACCATTTCCATAATCATGTCATCAGAAACTAAATGACCTGATTTTAAAAATTCATTTAACTCTTCATTATTCTTGGCTTCTTCACGTAAAAGATCACCTGTTGAAATATGTTCATAGTTAAATGTATCAATTAAATAATCACTTAATGTGCCCTTACCCCCAGCAGGAGGAGCAAGAAAAATAACATTTTTCATTACTTCATCCTTCTGTTTGAATAAGTACGGGCAACCATTCCACTTTGAATTTGTTTAAACGTTTCAATAGCCACACCGACAACAATTAAGATACCGGTTCCACCAATCGCGATAGATTGACTTAATCCTGTAAGATTTGAAATTAAAATAGGTAATCCTGCTAAAACAGCAATAAAGATACTTCCTACTAAAGTAAGTCTGCCAACAACTTTATTAATATATTTAGTTGTTTCCACACCAGGTCTTACCCCTGGAATGTAAGCGCCACTTTTATTTAAATCTTTACTCATTTCTTCAGGATTCATAGCCATGAAGGTATAAAAATAACTGAAGAAAACGATTAAGGCAATATAAAGTACAAAACCTGTTGGTGACGTATATAAAATATAGTTACTAACAAAGTCAATCGCACTTTGATTGCCAATTAAATTAACAATAATAGATGGAATAGTAAGTAACATGGAAGCAAAGATAACAGGCATAACTCCTGCATAATTTATCTTTAAAGGTAAATAAGATTCTTTTGCTTTATATGCACTTACTGTTTTATTTGCATATTGAATAGGAATTCTTCTTTCAGCTAAGGTAATCCATACAATACCAACAATAACTAATAAGTACATGATAAGGTAACATATGAAGAATAATATTCCTAACCAAGAAGCATAACTAGCGCTGGTTACAAAAGCATTGTAAGCTCCTGTAAATACAGCTGGAAGACTTAAAACGATACTGGCCATAATTAGAAGTGATTGACCATTACCAATACCTTTATTTGTAATTTGATCACCTAACCAAAGTAGGAAAGATGTTCCAGCACTCATAATAAGAGTGATTTTTAAAACCATGTCAACATCCTTAACATTAAGTAAGAAAACCGTTAAAACATAAGATTGAATAAAGGCTAGGATAATTCCTAAATATCTTGTGATACGATTAATTTTTTGTCTTCCAACATATCCTTGTTCTTTTAACTCTTTAAAGTATGGAATGATATCCATAGTGAGTAACTGAGTAATAATTGAAGCATTAATATATGGGGTTACACCAAGACCAAAGATTGAGAATTTATCAAAACCCCCACCACTCATTAAGTTAAAAATACCCATAAAGCCTAATGATCCATATAAGGAATCAAGCCAAGGTGTTGCCCACACAATTGTGATGCCACACCCAATACAGTACATTCCTAAAACGAGTAACGTAAACAAAATTCTTTTTCTAAGATCTTTGACGTCTTTGGAAAAAAATCTGGATAACCCTTTTTTCATATTAGATCACCTCAGTTTTTCCACCAGACTCTTCAATTTTAGTCACAGCGATACTTGAAAAACGACTAGCTTTTACAGTCAATTTTTTTGTCAAAGTACCATTTGCTAAAACTTTAACTCCATTTAATTGTTTTTTAATAATTCCTTTTTCTTTTAATACTTCTGGAGTAACAACGTCTCCATCATTGAAGTATTTATCTAAATCACTTAAGTTAATAACTGCGTATTTTGTTTCAAAACGCGTATTCTTAAATCCTCTTTTTGGAAGTCTTCTATATAAAGGAGATTGTCCACCTTGGAACCAAGCTGAGATACTAACACCACTTCTTGATTTTTGACCTTTTTCTCCATGAGTAGAAGTCTTACCCATTCCAGACCCAGGTCCACGACCAACACGTTTTGTATTTTTAAGTTCTTTAGTTTTAGGTAAACTTTCTAATCTCATTATAACTCCTCAACTTTCTTTCCTCTTAAAGCTGCAATTTTTGCAGGAGTACGTTCGCTTTTTAAAGCTTCTAAAGTAGCTTTAGCAACATTAACTTTTGTATTGCTGCCTAAACTTTTTGATACGATATCTTTAACACCAGCAAGTTCTAAGACTGCACGAGCAGCACCACCAGCGATAACACCAGTACCTTCTTTAGCAGGTTTAATTAAGACAACAGCACGTCCAACTTTACCTGTTGCTTCATGAGGAATGGTACGAGCATCTTGAAGGGCAACACGAGTAACATTTTTGTTAGCAGCTTTTGAAGCTTTAGCGATTGCATCATTAACTTCATTAGCTTTTCCAGTACCCATACCAACTAGGCCTTTACGGTTACCAACAACAACAGTAGCAGAGAAACGGAAATGTCTTCCACCTTTTGTAACTTTGGTAACACGACTAAGGTTAATAACTTTTTCTTCCAATAATTTTTTCTTTGGATCCATATTTTGTCTAGCCATTTTGTACCCTCCTAAAACTCTAAGCCGTTTTCACGTGCAGCGTCTGCTAAAGCAGCGACACGTCCATGATAAAGATATCCACCTCTATCGAAAACAACTTTTTCTATTTTTTTTGCTTTACATTTTGTAGCAATATCTTTACCTACAGCTTTAGCTGATTCGATATTACCACCATTGATTTTTAATTCTTTTGATGAAGAGCTAACTAAAGTGATACCGTTTACATCATCAATAACTTGAGCATAAATTTCTTTATTAGAACGGAAAACGTTTAAACGAGGCATTTCGCTTGTACCAGAAATTGTTTTACGAACTCTAGCATGTCTTCTTAAACGTGCCGTATTTTTAGATTCTTTCTTTATCATATTCTCACCTACTTAGCCGCTTTCTTTCCTTCTTTACGACGGATATGTTCGCCTTTATATCGAATTCCTTTTCCTTTGTAAGGTTCTGGACTTCTTAATTTACGAATATTTGCCGCAAATTCAGATACTTTTTGTTTATCAATACCAGAAAGTTCAATTTCGGTATTGCTAATTGATTTTACTTCAATTCCTTCTGGACAAACCATTTCTACTGGATGTGAAAAACCAGCAGTAACACCTATTTTGTTTCCAGAAACATTGAAACGATAACCCACACCAACGATTTCTAATCCTTTTGTGTAACCTTCTGATACACCAATTAACATATTTTTAATAAGTGAATTTGTTGTACCATACATAACGTTTGCACGAGGAGTAGCGTTAGCTGGTTTGGTTTCAATAACATCTTCACCAATTGTTACAACAACAAGTGGATCGATAGTTAAATTTAATGAACCTTTTCCTGATTTAACAGTTAAAAGATTTTTTTCTAAAGTTACTTCAACACCAGTTGGGATACTAAGTTTTCTATTACCAATTCTACTCATAGATTTTCCTTACCAAATATAGGCAAGTACTTCGCCTCCTAACTTAGCATTTCTAGCTTCTTTATCAGTCATAAGTCCTTTTGAAGTTGAAATAATTGCAATTCCTAAACCGTTTAAAACGTATGGAATTTCATCAACTTTTGCATAAACACGTAAACCAGATTTACTAATTCTTTTTAAACCTGTAATAACTCTTTCTTTACGGTCACCATATTTTAAAGTGATTGTCATTTTGTCACCATTTACGTTTTCAGTATATTCGTAATCAGCAATATAACCTTCTCTTTTTAAAATATCAGCAATACCACGAGTCATCTTAGTACCAAGAACTTCAACTGTATCATATTTTAATTGATTTGCATTACGGATTCTTGTAAGCATATCAGAAATTTTATCTGCTACCATAAGTACACCCTCCTACCAACTTGCTTTCTTTACGCCAGGAATCTTACCTTCATTGGCAAGTTCTCTGAAGCAAATACGACATAAATGATATTTACGTAGAACACCATGAGGTCTTCCACAACGTTCACATCTTGTATAAGCACGAGAGCTAAACTTAGGTGTGCGTGATTGTTTTACTTTTAAACTTGTTTTTGCCATAGTGTCCTCCTATCCTTTGAAAGGCATCTTAAATCCTGCAAGTAATGCCTTAGCTTCTTCGTTTGTATGAGCTGTTGTTACCATAACAATATCCATACCACGAATTTTTAAAATATTATCGTATACGATTTCTGGGAAAATTAATTGTTCTTTAATTCCTAATGTATAGTTACCATGTCCATCAAAAGCATTTTTTGATACCCCACGGAAGTCTCTTACACGAGGAAGAGCAACACGAATTAATTTTTCTAAGAAAATATACATTTTTTCACCACGAAGTGTTGTTTTAACACCTATAGGTTGTCCTTCACGGATTTTAAATCCAGCGATTGATTTATGTGCTTTTGTAATAACTGCTTTTTGACCAGTAATAGCTTCTAAGTCTTTTAATGCAGCTTCGATATACTTTTCATCAGCATGACCTTCGCCAACACCAATGTTGATAACAATTTTTTCTAATTTTGGAACTTGCATAACTGTCTTGTAATTAAATTCTTTCATAAGAGCAGGAACAATTTCCTTATTATATAATTCTTTATATGTACTCATAAATTCCCACCTTAATCTTTCTTAGCTTTCTTTTTAGGTTCAGTTTTTTCAATTTTTTTAACGTTAGAAACATGAATTGGAGCTTCCATTTCAACGATTCCACCAACTTGGTTCATTTGATTAGGTTTTTGATGTTTTTTAACGATGTTAACACCTTCAACAACAACCTTGTCAATTTTCTTTAAGGTTTTCGTAACTTTGCCAGTTTTTCCTTTATCTTTACCAGCAATAATTAAAACTTCATCATTTACTTTAATTTTCATTTGAACCTCCTATATAACTTCACTTGCTAAAGAAACAATTTTCATGAAATCTTTTTCACGTAATTCTCTAGCCACTGGACCTAATACACGTGTACCTACTGGAGTTTTATCGTCTTTAATGATAACACATGCATTGTCATCAAATTTAATATAACTTCCATCAGCACGACGAACACCTTGTTTACTTCTTACAATAACAGCTTTAACAACTTTTCCTTTTTTTAAGTTTCCATTTGGAATCGCCTTTTTAACAGTACAAACAACAATATCTCCGATATTAGCTGTTTTTCTTTTAGATCCACCTAAAGGACGGATAACTAGGACTTCTCTTGCACCAGTGTTATCTGCTACTTTAAGTCTTGATTCTTGCATTACCATAAGATTACCTCCTATAATACTACAGCTTCAACTAGTACTTCAACAAGTTCATATCTCTTAGTTTTAGATAATGGTCTTGTTGCTCTAATTCTTACTGTGTCTCCAACTTTAGCTACATTTTTTTCATCATGTGCTGCGTATTTTTTAGAATATTTTACGCGTTTTCCATATAATGGATGGCTTTTGTGAGTTTCAACTAAAACGGTAATGGTTTTGTCGTTAGCTGCACTGACAACTTTGCCGACTAATTCTTGTTTTCTACTTTCCGTTTTCATTTGTACCTCCTAATTCTCTTTCTTTTAAAACTGTCATCATTCTTGCGATATCTTTTTTCATAGCACTTATTTTGTGAGGTTTTTCTAATCCGCCTCTAGCACTTTGCATACGCATATTTAATAATTCACTTTTGCCTTCTTTGATTTTCTTTTCGATTTCTTCAGAAGTCATTTGTCTAATTTCTAGAGCTTTCATTAGATTCCCTCCTTTTTAACAAATTTACATTGAACAGGTAATTTGTGAGAAGCAAGTCTTAAAGCCTCTCTTGCAGTTTCTTCGTCAACACCAGAAATTTCAAACATGATTTTTCCTTCTTTAACAACTGCTACCCATTCTTCTACGTTACCTTTACCTTTACCTTGACGAGTTTCAAGTGGTTTTTTAGTACGTGGCATATCTGGGAAAATATTAATAAATACTTTACCACCACGTTTCATGTAACGAGTCATAGCAATACGAGCGGCTTCGATTTGACGAGCACTTACGTAGTTACCTTCTTTGGCCATTAAACCAAATTCACCAAAATGTAATTCAGTATTACCTTTTGCGTGTCCATCATAAGTTCTTCTATGTTGTTTACGATACTTAGTTCTTTTTGGCATTAACATTTTGGTCACTCTCCTTTACATTTTTTTTAGTTGGAAGAATTTCACCTTTGTAAATCCATACTTTTACACCAATCTTACCATAAGTAGTATTAGCTTCTGCTTCTGCATAATCAATATCAGCACGGATAGTATGTAAAGGAACAGTTCCTTCTGTATATCCTTCGCTTCTAGCCATTTCAGCTCCGCCTAATCTTCCTGAAACTAATGTTTTAATACCTTTAGCTCCAGCTTTCATAGTGTTTCTAATAGCTCTTTTTTGAGCACTTCTAAATGGTGCACGGTTTTCAATTTGTAAAGCAATGTTATTAGCAACAAGTTGAGCACATAAATCAGCAGTTTTTGAAACATCTTGAATGTTTACATAAACTTCTTCACCAACATGTTTAGATAAAGCTTTACGTAATTTATCAATATCTTCTCCACCACGGCCAATGATAACGCCTGGTTTTGCAGTATTGATGGTTACTTCACAACGATTTTTCTTTCTTTCAATAGTCACTGACGCAACAGCAGCATCTTTAAGATTTTTTTCTAAATATTCACGAATTTTGATATCACTCATTAAAGTTTTACCAAATTCATTTCTATTTTTATACCATTTTGATTGCCAATCTTTATTAACACCTAAACGGTAACCTATTGGATTAACTTTTTGTCCCATTAGTTGTTGCCTCCTTTGCCATCACTGACTTTTACGATAATATGACTTGTCCTTTTGTCTCTTCTATCAACATTTCCACGACTTGCAAATTTAACTCTTTTATAAACAGGTCCTGGGTTAATCATACATTCGCTAATAAATAAATCACTTTCGTTTGCTCCAAAGTTATTAGTAGCGTTAGCAACAGCGCTTTCTAATACTTTAGAGATTAAACGACTTGCTTTTGTATTTGTTGTACTAAGAATTCTTCTAGCAGTGTCAACATCCTTACCACGGATTAAATCCATAGTCATGCGTGCCTTTCTAGGAGCTATCATAGCACTTTTATGAATTGCATAAGTTTCCATATATACCTCCTACTTCTGACCTGCATGTCCGCCGAACTTACGTGTTAATGCGAATTCCCCTAATTTGTGTCCAACCATTTCTTCTGTTACATAAACAGGAATAAAATCTTTTCCATTATGAACAGCAAATGTATGTCCAACAAAGCTTGGGAAAATAGTAGAACGACGAGAATATGTTTTAATTACTTCTTTTTTGTTACTTTCATTTAGTTTATCAACCTTTTTTAATAGATGTTCATCAGCAAAAGGTCCTTTTTTTAAACTTCTAGCCATTATTTGTCCTCCTATTTCTTTCTACGACTAACAATAAGTTTGTCAGAAGCTTTCTTATTTTTTCTTGTTTTATATCCAAGAGCTGGTTTACCCCATGGAGTCATTGGGCTCTTACGTCCAATTGGAGCACGACCTTCACCACCACCATGTGGATGGTCATTAGGGTTCATAACAGAACCACGGTTAGTAGGTTTAACACCCATATGTCTTGTACGTCCAGCTTTACCAATGTTAACAAGTTCAAAGTCTTCGTTACCTACAACACCAATTGTAGCCATACAATTTCCTAGAATTTTTCTTGTTTCACCTGATTGTAAACGAACTAAAACATATTTACCTTCACGACCAAGAATTTGTGCACTAGATCCTGCACTACGGCAAAGACTAGCTCCACTTCCTGGATTTAATTCGATACAGTGAATAACAGTACCAACTGGAATATTCATAAGTGGAAGAGCATTACCAACTTTGATATCAGCTTGTTCACCATTTTCGATAATCATATCAACTTTTAATCCTTTAGGAGCGATAATATATCTTTTTTCACCATCTAAATAATTGATTAAAGCGATATTTGCATTACGGTTTGGATCGTATTCAATAGTAGCAACACGTCCTGTAATACCAATTTTATTTCTTTTGAAATCGATTTGACGATATTTTCGTTTAGCTCCGCCGCCAATATGACGAACTGTTAATCTTCCTTGGTTATTACGTCCACCTGTTTTTGTCTTTTTTGATAATAAAGACTTAGTAGGAGTTGAAGCTGTTAGTTCTTCATTCATAAGTGTTGACATACCACGACGACCATTAGTTGTTGGTTTATATTTTCTTATTGCCATACTTTCTTACCTCCTACATTTCAATTGATGAACCTTGTGCTAAGGTTACAATTGCTTTCTTATAAGTTTTTGTTTTACCAGTATATTTACCGATTCTTCTATCTTTAGATTTTGTAATTAATGTGTTAACATTTAATACTTTAACACCAAAATGTCTTTCAATTTCACTTTTGATTTGTGATTTAGTAGCAGACTTAGCTACTTTGAAAGTATAAACGCCATTTTGATTACCTGTTACACTTTTTTCAGTAATTACTGGGCCTAAAATAATATCTGGATTACGCATGACGAGTACCCTCCTCAATTAATTTTAATGCTTTTTCATCAAGAACTAATGTGTCAGCATTAACAATGTCTAAAACGTTAATTTCGTCAGCCATAACAACATATGTGTATCCTAAATTACGGCAAGCCATATATAGGTTTTCACAATCATCGCCAGTAACGAATAAAACTTTACCAGCTAAAGCATTTTTGCTAATAAGTTCTTTAACGTCTTTAGTTTTTAAACTTGGTAACTCTAAAGATTCAAATACAACAATACTATTGTTATTTAATTTATCTGCTAGAGCACTTCTAAGAGCTAAAGCTCTTTCTTTTTTATTAATTTTGAAACCATAATCACGAGGTTGTACGCCATGAGCAATTCCTCCGCCTACCCATTGAGTAGCACGAATAGAACCTTGTCTTGCACGACCTGTTCCTTTTTGTTTCCAAGGTTTTCTACCACCACCAGAAACTTCACTACGATTTTTTGTTTTATGAGTTCCTTGACGAGTAGCAGCAAGTTGTAAACGAATCATTTTCTTTAATGAATCTTCATGAACTTCTGAGGTCCAAATAGAATCATTTAAGTTGATATCGCGTACTTTTTCTGAATTTAAATTTTTAACTTCAATTTTTTTCATATGCTATTTCCTTTCTATGATTCTACTTGTGTTTCATTTTCAGTAGTTTCTACTTCATTTGTTTCAACTACTTCATCCACAACAGTTTCTTCTTCATAAGAAATGATTTCTTTTGGATTTTTCTTACGAGAATTTTTAACGGCACTTCTAATAAGTACTAATGAGTTTTTAGCGCCTGGAATATTTCCACTTACTAAAATATAATTTTCAGCAGTATTTGCTTCAATGATTTCAAGATTTTGAACAGTAACTGTTTCACATCCCATATGTCCTGGTAAGTTCTTTCCTTTTAATACTCTTTTTGGAAGCATTGTTCCTAGAGAACCAGGTCCACGATGGTAATGAGAACCATGAGCCATAGGGCCACGACTTTGTCCATGTCTTTTAATAGTACCAGCAAATCCTTTACCTTTAGATGTACCAGTTACATCGACAACATCACCAAGTTCGAATAAATCTGCGCTTATTTTATCTCCAACTTGATAAGTTCCTTCCATTTCACGGATTTCTTTCAAGAAGCGCTTAGGAGCAGTGTTAGCTTTTTTAGCGTGTCCAACACTTGCACGACTGGAATTTTTTTCTTTTTTGTCAACTACGCCAAGTTGAATAGCATTGTATCCATCAGTTTCTAAAGTCTTAACTTGCATAACAGTATTAGGTTCAACACTAACAACTGTTACAGGAATTAATTTTCCGTCTTTAGAAAAGACACTTGTCATTCCAACTTTACGTCCTAAGATTCCTTTCATAATATTTCCTTTCTTTCATTATAATTTAATATTGATATCAACACCACTTGGTAAATCAAGTCTTGTTAAAGCATCAACAATTTCTTTACTAGGTTCAACAATATCAATAAGTCTCTTGTGAGTACGACTTTCAAATTGTTCACGAGAGTCTTTGTATTTGTGAACTGCTCTTAAAACAGTAACTCTTTCGATTTCAGTTGGAAGAGGTACAGGTCCTTTAACAGTTCCTCCTAGTCTTTTAACGGTATCAACGATTTTACCAGTTGCTAAATCTAAAACATTAGCATCAAAAGCTTTAAGGTTGATACGAACTTTACTTTTTGACATAACATATGCCCTCCTTTCGCCTATATCTTGTATAGACTTGCTCCGTGCAAATTCTCTAAAACAATTAGCAACGTTGCCAAGTGTATCAGTAACTTCACACATCCCTGCCGTCATACAAAGTAGATTATACTTTATAGGTTATTAAAAAGCAAGCCTTTTTTTCACTTTTTTCAAAAAAATAAAAGCCCTATTTTAAAGGCTTTAAAGCATGATTTATAAATAAGATATTATCCCTTTTAAATTATCCACTTCTTCTTTTAAAGTTGTACTTTTTCCATGACCAGGATAAATTGTAACATCTAATGGGAAGGTTGTTATAAAACTTTCTAAAGATTTTTTCATCTCTTTACTACTACCACCTAAGTCAGTACGCCCAATGGTGCCGGCAAAAATAAAGTCTCCTACAAAAATGACATTATCATTTTCAAAATAGTAAGAATAAGAATCTATAGTATGCCCCGGAGTTTTAATTTTCCTAAAGGAAAAGTCTCCGTTTACTTCGTTTTCTTTTAACTCGTAATGCTCTAGTAAAGCATTTAGGGCGCCGACATGATCAAAATGATGATGAGTTACTAAAACACCAGCAACATGATATGGTCTTAAAAAAGATAAAATTTTTTCACTTTTATCGCCAGGGTCTATAACTAAGGCTTCATTTTTTTCATTTGTGAGAATATAACAGTTTTCTTGTAACTCACCCACAACTAATTTATTTATCTTCATTTTTCCTCCTCCTTTCCTTATTATATAGAAATTATATATAAAAAGAAAGAACTACAACGCGGTAAGTTCTTCCTTACGATTATATTTGGAAACAAGATGTTTAATTTCTCGCATGCCATATTTTTCTAAATTAGCTTCCTTTAAAATTTCATCGCTATTAATATTTTTATTTTTAAGTTTCTTTTTAATATATTCTTCCGCAACTGTTTTTGAAATATGGTCATAGACAAGGACTTTATCAATACGTCCTAAAAGTTCACGAGATAAAAGACCGTCTAAAGATGTTTCTATGACTTTAGAAAAACCAACTTTTTGTTTTCCTATTATATTGCTTGTTAAAAAGATAAGAGTATGATTAAAACTTATTTTATTTCCTTTATTATCCGTTATAAATCCTTCATCCAAAATTTGTAAAAGTAAGTTTAATACAGCAGGATGGGCTTTTTCTATTTCATCAAATAAAATGGTCGCATTAGGTTCGCATTTTAAACTTTCAAAAACATAAGGCTCGTTATAGCCAACATATCCAGATGGAGCACCAATTAATTTATTAATACTTTCTTTACTCATATATTCACTCATATCAATTCGTAAAAGCTTTGTCTGTAAAGTTTCACTCACAATTTTAACGGTTTGTGTTTTACCAACCCCACTAGGTCCCAAAAGTAAAAAACTTTGAGGTATTCGTTTATTTAAATTTAAATTTTCTAATAATTCATTTAAGACTTTATCTTGTCCTAATAGGTTAGCAAAAAAATTTTTTTGTAATCTATTTTTGATTTCTTTTTTACTTTCTTTAATATTTCGATGTGTCTTAGCTTCAATGACATCTAAAATATCATCTTTAGTCACTTTTAAAAGTTGGGAGCCTTTATTTTTTCCTAAATTTTCTTTAATTTCACTTTCTAAATTAGCCTCTTTTATCGCGTTTTCAAAATCTCCTTTTTTTAAATAGGCTTCTTTTCTTTTACGAGTAAGTTCTAAATCGTTGGTATCTTTTTTCTTAAATGAATTTTTAAGTTTTACTTTAGAGCATACTGAGTCGATAAGTTCAATTGTTTTATCAGGATTACATTTATCAAAAAGATATTCGTTGGCTAAATCATAAAAGTCATTGAGATTTTGGTTAGAAATTTTAATGTGATAATGATTTTCAAAACAAGGTGTGACAGCTTTTAAAATAATTTTCATATTTTCTTCATTAGGTTCTTCTAATAAAATGTGTTCGAATCTTCTATCTAAAGCTTTATCTTTTTCTAAGTAAGTGTGATATTCTTCAATTGTTGTCGCGCCTATAATTTTTAAGTCTCCTCTTGCTAGATATGGTTTTAAAATGTCGGAAGCTGCAATAGCACCTTCGGCTCCACCCGCATTTTCCATTGTATGTATCTCATCAATAAATAAAATAATATTCCCTTCATTCATCACTTCTTTAATTATTTTTTGAAGACGCTCTTCAAATTCACCCCGATACTTTGTGCCCGCAACTAAAGTTCCCATTTCTAAGGCAATTACTTCATAATTTTGTAATTCCTCAGGAACTTCTTTCTTTTTTATTCTTCTTACAAGTTCTTCTACTAAAGCTGTTTTACCTACTCCCGCTTTTCCTATTAATAAAGGATTATTTTTTTGTCTTCTTAAAAGGGTTTCCAAAAGAAGTTTCATTTCTTTATCACGTCCAACAACTTTTTCATTTTTATTAACCATTTCATTCATTCGTAAGCCAACTTTATAAATTTCTAAGTTTTTTTTACTTTCTTTAGAAAGAGTTTCTTTTTTTAAATAGCTGTATACTTCATCAAAGGGTACATCCATACGTTCTAAAAGACGATAGGCAATGCCTTCTTCTTCGTCAATCAATGCTTTTAAAAGGTGTTTAGGAGTTACGTTTTTCTTACTTTTTTCAGTCGCGTCTAGTAAAGCAAGTTCTAACACATCACGTAACATTGGAGTATAAAGGTTTAATTCTTGAGGACGACTTGCCATCCCGATGGTATTAATAAGTTCTTCTTTAAATAAATCATAGGTAATATTATATTTTTGAAGAAGACTCGCAATATCTTCATCATATTTGAGTAAAGATAATAATAAGTGTTCTGTTCCCACATAAGGGTGTCTTAAGTTATAACGTTCTTTTTCTGCATTTTTTAAGATAATTGAAACTTCTATGCCAAAATTTTCAAACATAAAAAAATCCTCCTTAATCATTCTATGAATGTTATGAGGACTTTTTTCATTATTTATTCATTTTTATTAAAATTGAAATAAGTTTAAACCAATTTCTTCATCAAAACGACGACCAACCTCGCCATGAATAACAGTAACAATAATTTCACAAGTTGCTGAAATATAACATTTTACAAGATGACCTCCAAATGTATTTAATGAAGCATCAGCAAAGTTAATATGACAATGAAGATAAACTTCACCATCTTTTCTAGAAATATTTCCTAATAAAGAAGTAACTTCAAACATTCCTTCTTTAATCGTTGTTTTATATTCTTTAGTTTCTGTATTAAATAAACCAATTTCAACTTTATTACTGGCACCAATACCAGTAATTTCCCCGGTTAAAACATTTTCGTTAGCAGCAAAGATTTTTAATTGCTCTATAACCTCTTCACCTTTATTAAGGCGTATTACATAATGATCATTATCTAATTTTTTATATTCCATAATATATCTCTCCAAAAGGTATATTACAAAAAAAATAACAAATAAGCAAGAGCCTATTTGTTATTTTTTATATCATCCATAAAATGGTAAAGATAATAAGTAAACTAGCTAACATAACTGCAAAGAATTTCCAAATATATCCAAGCCATTTCTTGTATGGAATATCCATATAAGAAAGACCAAATAATAAGAAAACACTTATAGGAGTTATGAATTGAACAAGACCATAAATAGTTGTATAAATTAAGAAAGCAATATTTCCTTCAGTTCCTGTAAAGCTTCCAATAGCATAACTTAATGAATAACCGATATAAGCAAAATCAGTATTAAAGATTGATGCAAGGAAAGCTTGTAAAGAAACAACGAATGGATTAAATGAACCACTTAATTTACCAATTTCATTTAAGATGGTTGTAAGTATTGGAGACCAATATAATAATACAAACATCATGTAAGCTAAAATCAAGAATAAAGTAGGTTTAATCATTACTTTAATTCCTTCATAAGCATTTGTTAACATATCATTAAATTTCATTTTAGAAACAAATTTAACAACAAGAACAGTAATAGCTAAGAAAATAGAATAAGTAAATAAATACCAACTACCAAATTCAGGGAATAATTTAGCTGACATATTAGGTAAGGCTTCTCCTCCAAAGAAAGAAGAGATAATAGCTACATCACCTATTTTAATACCTTCAATCCATTCAAAGAAATTATCAAAAATTTCAAGACCAAAGATTTTTGTACTAGAACCAGTAGATTTATTCCAGTAAACAAATCCTAAAACGGCTAAAACAAAAAGAATACCAAACATTACAGCAACTGGCCAAATTTTTGCTTTTCCTTTCTTTTTAGAATCTTCTACATAGAATGCATCGTCTTTTTCTTCCTCACTGCTATCTTTAGTAGGAACTAGTTTTTTAATATATAAATAATTAAAGAAACTATATACTGCATAGGCTAAGAAAGCAATACCAATACGAATACCAAGTTCGGTTGTTAAAGTAACCTCAGATCCTCCGTAACCAATATAATTAACGAAAGCATCTAACCCTTCTGTACCAATAGTAGCGCCTAAAACACCTACTAACATAGAACCAAACGTGATAGCAAAAGAGCTTATTTTGTCTAGTCCCATTTTGCGAAGTATAGTAATTAAAACAGGCATAAATACAATTAACACAAAAGTATTATTTAGAACAGATGTAAGTAAAACAATTATAAATGAAATAATTAAACTTACAAGAATTTCTTTTCCTTTAAAGATATTTGCTAAACGATTAACAAATTCTTTATAGTCTTCCGTTTTAGATACAACTCCATAAAAAACTCCAACCATTAGTAAAAATCCAATTTGAATGGCATAATTTTGAATGGCATAACTAAACCCATAAAATAAATGGCCTAGTCCTAAACGTCCCATTTCGCCTTCTGTGAATGTTGCACCACTTGAAAAAGTTCCTGTAGGAATAATCCAAGATAAAACAACAACAAGAAGTAACATAATACCAATGATTTTTACAAGATCATGTTCTTTAAACATTTTCTTCATCCTAATCCTCCTCCATTTAAATTATAGCACAAAAGTTAGTATTTTAAAGACCTTTTAAGATGTCGTTTGATGAAATTTCTGTGAAAAAAAGAAGATTAATGATGAACTTTCTTGTATTTTGTAATTTTACCCACAACTGGGGCACATTCGGTAAATAATTCTTTGACAGGAACTTCTAAAGCATCTGCAATATCAAATACCGTTCTAAGTTGAATTCCTTTATGTGCATTTTCTAATTGACTAACATAATTAGCCGTTTTATTTATCATTTCAGCAAAGGCTTCTTGTGTAAGTCCTCTTTCTAAACGATATCTTTTAATATTATTTGCTAAATTAAGCATTTTATCATAATGATTCATTCACAACACCCAGATTAATTGTATCGAAGAAAAAAGAGCGATAACATTGACCGTGGGTTATAGTTAGTTCTAAAAGAACCACATCTTAAAAAGTTTTTTCACATTTTATAAAAGAATTATTAACCATAGAAAAAGAGCCCTTAATGGACTCTAAATTAATATAATTTTGCTCCAGCTGGAATATTATTATCAATTTGAATTAAGTTTAACTTTTCTTCTCCATTTTCTTCATGAACACAAGAAAGAAGCATTCCACAAGAAGATATTCCCATCATCGCTCTTGGAGGTAGATTTAAAATAGCAATTAAAGTCGAACCAATTAATTCTTCTGGTTCATAATAAGCATGAATTCCACTCAAAATAGTTCTATCAACGCCTGTTCCATCATCAAGTGTAAATTGTAATAATTTTTTACTCTTAGGCACAGCTACACAGTCTTTTACTTTAACAGCTCTAAAATCACAAGCACTGAAGTTTTCAAAATCAACATAGTCTTTAAATAATGGTTCAATGACAACATGACTGAAATCTGTTTTTAATTCTTCTTTTATAGAATTAGTTTTAATCACAGATTCTTTATTATTTGTATTTCCTTTTTTCATGGTTGGAAATAAAACTACATCACGAATGGATTCTTGATTATAAATAAGCATCATTAAACGGTCAATACCAAAACCTAAACCAGAGATAGGCGGCATACCTTGCTCCATAGCTCCCATAAAGTCTTCATCAAGTTCCATGGTCTCATCATCACCTTGGCTTTTAGCTTTAGCCTGTTCTTCAAAATTAGCTCTTTGAATTTCTGGGTCAACTAATTCTGAATAAGCATTACAAATTTCTGTACCACAAACAACAACTTGAAAAACATCTACAGCGTTTTTGTCTTCATCATTTCTTCTCGCAAGTGGTTTTAAAACAGCTGGATAATTATAAAGAATTGTTGGTCCAACAATATTAGCTCTAATTTTTTTCTTATAAACAAAGTCAATAATTTGACTAATAGATTTATATTCATTTAAATCTTCCATTGTAAATAAACCTTTATTTATAACAAGTTCTTTTAATTTTTCAGGTTCTTCAATGTCTAAGAAATCGTCACCTAATAATTCTTTCATAGCAGCAATATAGTTTATTCTTTCCCAGCTACCATCAAAAGATAGTTCATTACCACGATAATTAATTGTTGTCGTACCAATAAGTTCTAATAGAGCATTTTTTATAAAATCTTGGA
Source organism: uncultured Bacillota bacterium (assembly GCA_905205665.1). Classification (GTDB taxonomy): domain Bacteria; phylum Bacillota_I; class Bacilli_A; order RF39; family UBA660; genus Ventrenecus. The sequence continues at coordinate 37,952 of CAJLEF010000006.1, forward strand.
AGAAAACAATGGTGTCTTCAAAATTCCAGTATGCAACATACCATTCTACTTGCGTAAATTCTTGAAGATGCTCCGTATCCATTCCTTCATTACGGAAGCATTTTGCCACTTCATAAACACGGTCAAAGCCAGCAGCAATACATTGTTTCAAATATGTTTCTGGAGCAATTCTTAAATTCATATCTAAATTTAATGCATTGTGATGCGTAAAAAATGGTTTTGCAGCCGCACCACTTACCGCAGTTTGCATAATAGGAGTTTCTACTTCTAAGAAACCATTTTCTCCTAAATAACGATGTAAAAAAGCATAAAATTTACTACGTCCTAAGAAAACGTTACGTGATTCTTGATTCATAATTAAATCGACATAACGGTTACGATATTTAAGTTCAGTGTCTTGTAGGCCATGAAATTTTTCTGGTAATGGTCTTAAAGCCTTACCTAAAAATTGATAGTCTTTTACGCGTAAAGTTTTTTCGCCTGTTTGCGTAGTAAAGATTTCGCCTGTTGCCCCAATAAAATCACCAGAGTCAATTAATTTTTTGAAGAAATCATATTTTTCTTCGCCAATTTCATCAACTTTTAGTTCTAATTGTAAGTCCCCTTCTAACTCTCTAATACGAACAAATGATAATTTTCCCATTTTGCGCATAAAAATAATACGACCACAAACACTAACATCTGTTGTACCATCATCTAGCATTTTGGCTTCTTTTAAAGTATGAGTTCTTTTAAAACTATCTGGATAAGGATTACATACTTTAGCTATTTCACTTAACTTTTCTCTTCTTACTTTTTCTTGTTCTGTTAATTCTCTCATAGTTTTACCTCTTTCCATAAAAAAACAGTTACTCATCCTTTAAGGACGAATTAACTGTTAAATCCGCGGTACCACCTTAGTTCATATTATTTTAATATGCTCTTTAAAGTTTTTATCGAAACTACCCGATTAAGCTCCTGTAGTTTTTTTCATTATTTTCTGCTAATGAGTTACACCAACCCTCATCTCTCTTTGAAACAGGATAAATAACTACTCCTACATTCAACACTTTTTTATAACGGAGTTACATAACTCCCAAATGCACCTCAATTCTCGCATAAAAGAAATGGTTTGTCAATCTATTTTAATTATGATAACAGTATCTAAACAGTCATTTTATATTTTTTCACCTAAATGATATGTATCTTCATAGGCGCTTATTTCTCCGACTTACATTTCAAGGTTTTTATATGTTTTATTTTGACACGCATAGATGAAGGTAGAATTAAAGCCTTTCAAACCATTCACAATTTTCTTTTATTTAAAAAAATACGGGAAATTCCTCTCATCCGTATTTTAATTTATTAACTCCTCATCAGAGCTTATTACCTTCTGGCAGAGGCGGAGAGAATCGAACTCCCATCAAAAGTTTTGGAGACTCCTATGCTACCATTATACCACGCCTCTAAAAATCAAAAGCAAGTTCATTATAACATACCTACTGGGATATTTCTAGTATTTTTTTAGAGTTTCCATCTTGCTTCATTTATTTCAAACGATAGGAATTCGCAGCAATAATTTCTTGCGGAGTCATTAACTTTTTATTTTTCTTTTTTTCTTCCAAGACCGAATTGTAGTTATCCACAAAACTTTTATAATTATCAATTCCATATTCTTTTATACAATCTATTACTTTTGAAAGATAGATTTTATTGTATAAATTATTTGATACTTCATCTATCATTGGCTGCGAAACACCCATTTTAATTAACAATTCTTGTAAAAAAAGGGTCATAAAATAATTTTGAACAGCAATCATATTTTTATATTCATCACAAACTTTATCATAATTGACAATTGACTTATCCGTTGAAGTTATTAAGTTATAATATTTTTTATCAGACAATTGATAGGTTTGAATAGTATCTTTTATTATCCTTTTAAACTCCTCACTTGTCTTTGAAGGCATAACGCCACCTGTACTTTCTGATAAACTTAACGTTTCAAAAGGATATTTATTTGAATTCATTAAAGTAAACTTAATTGCTTCTTTTAAAGAACCTGTAAATAAATTTATTGTCATATCTAACTGATTAAGTTTTTTTATTTCTTCTTTGCCTAAATTTTCATAATATTCTTTTTCAATTAATAAGATAGCTTCTTCTGATAAAAAAATATTTCCTTTAATAGCTGTATCCGTTGGAACTAACGAAACAGCCTCATTAATATGATATTTAAGTGGTTCAATAATAGCACATTTTTTACTTGAAAAAGTATTATTTCCAAAACCATGTTCGTTATCATCAGGGCATAAACCATTTAAGGAAAATAAGACCATAGAATTATAATCAGAAACATACGGTAAATAATCTTTTAAAATTTCTGAGGAAGACGAAACATAATTATCATAATAATTTTCGTCAAACATTTTACTATAATCTAACCTAGGGATTATACCAGTTTCAAGTAAAAAATCACTTATCATGCCAGAAAAAGGAAGACCAATATTTTTAGTCAGATAACAAACGTTACTTAAAGGTTTCACAATTCCATCAAACGGTATAATATTGGTGGCTCTTACCAAAGCAATATTTTCAATACACATACGCTTTCTCCTTTATTCTATATTAATTATTTGACCATCAGAAGGGACTATGACATTAGGATAATTTAACTTCATAAGTTTTTCTCTCGTGGTATCTTCTAAGTGGCTTACAACAAAAGTGCAATTTGGATATTCTAAAGATAAGTAATTCAAATTATCAATTCCCTGATGAGACTTACTTCCTATATCTAACATACAATCACAAAATAAATATTTACATTTATGAGCCATTTGTAAAACAGAATCACAAAGGGCAGTATCACCTGTAAAACCAACAAAGACATTTTTACAATTAATAATATAACCAAAAGCGGGTTTCATTCTACCGTGATTCACTAAAACTTTAAATATTTGCAAATCATTAATTGAAAAATTTGTCTTAAAACAATAATTAATTTTATTTAATGTATTTTTCAAAGACTGTGGAAAAGAAAGCCTACTTATTTGGCGTATCTTCTTTTTTCCGTCTTTAGAGCAATAAATATTTATATTGTTGTCAGATTTTTTTATTTTATGAAGTAACCAAAAAGGAACATCAAAATAATGATCTCCGTGAAAATGCGTCAATAAAATATGATTAACATTTATAGGATTAATTCCTAAACGATATAAATACTTACAAGCTCCATTAGGAAAATCAATCATAATTTCATCGTTAATAAGATAACAAGCACTATTAAATTTAGTCCACATGCTTCCTGAACCAATTATTTGTATTTTCAAATTTTTCTCCTCTTTCAATTATTATTTTATACATGTAGTATATCATATAAAAAACAATTAAGAAAATTTTACATACACTATTTTAGGTGATTATTATGATTATTCAATATACAGCAAAGGAAAAAGAATTATTAGCCAGAATTATGCGGGCTGAAGCATTAGCTGAAGGTGACCTTGGTATGCTTATGGTTGGAAATGTCGTTGTAAATAGAGCCTTAGCAAATTGTTATACATTTAAAAACATCAATACAATATATGATGCCATTTATCAACCTAATCAATTTGTAGGTATAAATAGTTCTTTATTCCAAGCAAGTCCAACAACATTAGAAAAAAACTTAGCTGAAAGAATTTTAAAAGGAGAATATTATTATCCAGCTACACACGCCTTATGGTTTTATGCTCCTTCTAAGAATAAAGGTTGTAAATCAACTTGGTATACCCAACCTCTTGCTGGTAGTTATAAAGGACATTGTTTTTATAATCCTCAAAAAGGTCAATGTAGTGAAATTTATAATTAACGATTTTAAAAAAAACAGCTCAATATATGAACTGCTTTTTTATGGTATTATGAGTTTTTGACCAATACTTAATAAATTACTTGTTAAATTATTTTGTTTTTTTATGGCATCAACTGTAGTATTGTACTTTCTTGCTATGGAGTAAAGATTGTCGCCTTTAGAAACTGTATAAATAGCATTCTCGGTACTAGTTGGAATTTTAAGGATTTGCCCTACACTTAAAAGATTACTTGTTAAGTTATTATATGCTTTAAGTTCATCAACACTTGTGTTATTTTTTAAGGCAATTTGATATAAGTTATCACCTGGTTTTACAATATAGGTATTTCCTGAAGAACTCTGACTATTTTTCTTAACCTTAAGAGTTTGGCCTACGCTTAAAAAATCACTTGTAAGATTATTTAAGGCCTTTAATTCATTAACCGTTAGATTAAACCGGTTGGCAATACTATAAAGGTTGTCACCTTTTTGAACAACATATGTACTTTCATTATCTTCATCTTTAATTGGGATAATTAAAACTTGATTAATAGATAAACTATTATTTGTTAAATTATTTTTTTCTTTTAATTCTGAAACTGTCACACCATATTTTCTAGCAATCGTCCATAAAGTATCACCTGGTTTTACAATATAAGTATTAGACGAGCCACTACTTGGTGTATACGTAACTCCTAAGTAATTAGCAACACCCCTTACAACAGCTTCCGCCAATTCTTGCCAATTATTTTTTAAAAGATTGGCATCATCACCTGTACTATCCGCAAAGCCATATTCAACAATAATAGATTCATTATTAGGGGTATCTCTTAAAATATAGTAATAATCTTTAGATGGGTCACTTGGCAATCTTCTTTGATAATACTTACGAACATTTTGGCCTGAGCGAATAAATTCATTTGCTATTGTCTTAGCCAATTTATCATTATTTCTCAAAGCATAAATAATTTCCGCACCATCACCACCACCGGCATTAATGTGATTGGATATAAGTAAAACATCATTCCCATTCCCATAAAAATTTTGTGCTTTTATTGGTCTTTCTTTTGGACCTAAGGTACTATCATCTGTTCTTGTCATACTATTTTCAATGCCAAGTTCATCAAACCTTTTATGTAAATATTTGCTTATTTCCAACGTTTTATTTTTTTCTATAATACCATTGGCACTTGTTCCAGGATCATCTCCCCCGTGACCTGCGTCAATCACAATTTTTTTAGCCATATTTATCACCTAAAGTATTGTATGATAATTACCTAAATATGTTATTGTCGTTTTAACAATTATTGGATCATGCCTTGGTATTTTGATAAAATTTATCAAATAATTCTTTTTCTTCAGAAAGTATTTCTCCTGTTATAGATAAATTTCGATATTTAAAACAATCGTTTTTTCATTTTTTTATCTCCTAGTCACCATTATAAATATTTTTCATAATTATATAAATCAACTAGGAGTTGAACAAACTAAAAATCAAATTGCAGTTAATTGATTTTTTTTAAAATTCTATTTAAATTGGGCACTGAACAATTATGTACAATTAAACCGTTTTTAACAGCATGAGCAAAATTACTAATATCCACTTTACAATATTTGGCTCGTTTTCTATTATATAAATAAATGTCTGTTACTTGACCAGTTTGAACAGATATACAAAGAATATACTTCCGTTCCCCATTTATATCTTTATAACAGTCTATCATTCTGATTTTTCCCGTTGATTTTTGATAATCAAATTCATCTTTATTAAAAAAATGTTCCAATATTGTTTTATGATGCCATTCTATATCCGTATATCCCATCTTTTCTAAAGAATAAACGTCGACATTTTCTAAAATAAATTGTACCCTTTCTCTAAAATCAGTAATAGAATCAGAAATGAGCCTAATTAAATATAAATATTCATCTGCATAATAATAATCAGATGAAATATATCCAATTTTTCTATCTATTTGTTCTTGTTCGAATCTTGAAATAACCATATTCATTTCTTTGATAGAATCAATACCAAAATTTTTCGTAAAATAATGAGATTGAATATTATATAAATCTTCTTGAAGATCAACATAATAAGTCCGACCATCTTTTTGCTTTATCATATTATAAACATGAGGACATTTTCTTATATCATCTTGATCCACTAATGTTTTAATATCCACTTTAAAAAACCTTAAGATATATTCTAAAATATAAGAAGAAGATTTACAGATGATTTTGGCGTTTTTCAAGCATTCTTCTAAATCATTTTTAAATTGACTATGATATTTATACATATTTTGTCTTGTTTTACTATTTCCAAATGGCAAAAATTTTTCATTAAAAGATAATCTTTCACCAAGAGTTAAGTAAACATATCTTATAAGTTCTAGTTCTGTTATATTAGGATGTATTGCAATGTATTTTTTAACTTCTAAAATATACTCATCTAAATAGCCCATTATTTTTCCTCCTTAACTTTTTCATCATCAGTTATCTCTGTTTCTTTTTAATTACGTCCAGTTACCGAAAAAGTAAAAGTAAATAGTATTAGAAGAACACCTATCTTTTTCATAATCATTTTCCTTCAATATTAGTTACTTGGTAACCAAGATTAGTAATAGTTTTTTTAATATCTTCATCACTAATCACGGCATTTGAATAAATTTCAGCCTTTTTATTAGCTAAATTCACTTTAACCTTCGTCACATTTTCTAGTTCTTTTAAAGAACTTTCTACTTTATTTTTACAATGATTACACATCATGCCTTCAATCGTAACTATTTTTCTAATCTTTTTATGAAACATATTTTATTTTCCTTTCCATTTTTTTAGTTTTAAAGCATTTATTATGACAGTAAAACTAGATAAGGTCATCGCAAGACCAGCAAGCATCGGGTTCATTTTAACACCTATAAATTCAAACAAGCCACAGGCGATTGGTATCATACAAGCATTATAGAAAAAAGCCCAGAACAAATTGCCTTTTATATTATGCAATGTTTTTTGACTAATATCAAATAAATGATAAATAGAATTCAAATCATTTCGCATCAAAATAACATCCGCCGAATCAGCTGCAATGTCAATAGCAGAATTTAAACTGACCCCAATATCAGCAATGGATAAACTTGGCGCGTCATTGATACCATCTCCTACCATCATCACTTTTAGACCTTTGGCTTTTAATTTTTTTATTTCTTCTGCTTTATCCTTAGGAGACACTTCTGGAATGACCTTTTCTATACCAATACTTTGAGCAATATTTTTAGCGGTTACTTCATTATCACCTGTTAGCATAATGACTTCTTTATTTAATTCTTTTAGTTTTTTTACAACTTCCTTAGCATTATCTCTAATAATATCTTTTACACCGATTAGAGCAATAATCTTTTTATTTTCAACTACATAAACAATACTATTACCATTTTGTGATAAATCTTCTTCATCACTTAAAAGTTCATTATCAATATGATATTGTTCTAAAATTTTATGACTACCTAGCAAATATTCTTTATCATTTATTTTTCCAGATAAGCCTACGCCGAGAATATTTTTAAAATTTTCGACTTCTAATGTTTTTAAAGTATTATCTTCTAAATAAGTTTTAAAGGCACCAGCAATAGGATGGGTAGATTTTATCTCTAAAGAAGAAACAAGTTTTAATAAATCGTCCTCAGAATAAGAAGATTTATTTATTACTTTAGAAATTCTTAAATTACCATAAGTTAAAGTGCCTGTTTTATCAAAAACAACAACATTTACTTTGTTTGCATTTTCAAGTATCGCTGATTTCTTTACTAAAATTCCATTTTTAGCACATAATCCTTCACTGACAACAATTGCAAGAGGAGTAGCAAGCCCTAAAGCACAAGGACAAGCACAAACAAGAACACTGACAAGATAAACAATAGAATCACTAAAAGTAAATCCTAATAACAAGTGAATAATAAATGTTAAAAGAGAAAGAACAATAACAATTGGAACAAAAACACCACTTACTTTATCGGCAATACGCGCGATAGGGGCTTTCGTATTGGTAGCTTCGACGACTAATCTAACAATTTCTGATATGGTAGAATCTTTGCCAATATTTACAGCTTTATAAAAAATTTCACCGTCTAAATTAATAGAACCCGCGACAACTTTATCATTTTCACCTTTTTTTACAGGCGTTGATTCCCCACTGATAAAAGATTCATCAACATGAGAATGTCCTTTAACCACGATACCATCTACGGCAAAGCGATTTCCAGTTCTTGTTATTAAAATATCTCCTTTTTTTACCTCATCTATAGATACTTCTTTTTCTTCATTATCCTTAAAAAGAAGGGCTTTATTAGGGGTGATAGTTACTAATCCTTTTATGGCTTCTTTCGTCTTTTCCTTACTGATATTATCTATATATCTTCCAAATTTAATCAAGTAAAGAATAACACAGACACTTTCAAAATATAGATTCTCAACATAATCGGTATTTCCTTTTAAAATCATTCCTAAGTTAAATGTACTTAATAAAAAGCTTGCCATAACCCCTAACATAACAAGTGTATCCATGTTGGGCGATTTATATTTGATATTTTTAATACCACTTATAATAATGTCTTTACCAAAATATAAAAAATATAAACTAAATAGAAATAAACAAAGCGCGTAATTCAAAGGATATGTCATCATATTTAGAAAAGGTATGACAGGCAAATGAACCATGTGAGACATAGAAACATATAAAACAAATAATGCTAGTAAGCCATTAATAGCAAAGTACACTTTTTTATGAGATTCTTTTTTTTCCTGCTCTTGATAAACACCTAAAGATTTAAAACCAGCTTCTTTCACAAATTGATTTAAATCATCCTCGGTAAGACTATCGTCATAACTTATACTTGCAGAAGACATGACTAAATTTACTAAAGCATCCTCAATGCCTTTTTGTTTTAGTAAATATTTTTCAAGACTACTTGAACAAGCACTGCAAGTCATACCTTCTATTCTTAAAATTATTTTTTTCATTTTTTCACCTCAAAATAGTTTTCATCATCTAACTTTTTAGAAGAAATAATTTTAGCCATATTTTTATTTATCTCTACTTTTTTATATCTTTCTCTTTTAATAATTTTTCTTTTATCTTTTTACGACAATTATCACAATGGATACCATCTATTTTAATGTAAGTTACATACATAAAGACTCCTGACTTATTTTAGAGTTTTTTTAGCTCTGCTAAAAGCATTATAACACCCCTGTAGGGTATTAGTAAATATATATTTTTCCCATTATTAAATCATTTATAAACAATTTTATGACATATCCATTTTGAAAAAACTACATTCTAAGTTACTAATAGTTTTTTAAAATTTCACATTATATCAAAGCGTATGCTATAATAATCTTGAAGATAGGAGGTAAACAAATGACGGAGTTTGAGAAGGCACAAAAAAATTTAAAAAATGATATGCTAGTATTATTTATATTGGACTTAATAATTTTCTTTTTTTCACTAATAAATAAGGCGAATTTTTTTTCACTTGTATACGCTGTGATTTTATTTATAGGTTATAATGAGGCAAAAAAAGGAAATAAAAATGCTGGTATAATTGGGATAATTATTGGAATACTGATGATGCTTACTATATTATCCGCAGATATTCTTGATTTTTTACTTGGTTTATTCGTTTTAATGCATTCAATAAAATACATTGAAATAATTGATAAAAAAGCACTAAAATAAGGGCTGTAATGAAATAGAGTAATTTCGTACAGCTTTTTTTATTTTTTATTTAACAATCTTTTTCATATTTAATGTGATTGTCTTCACACCAATTGATAGCAATTTCTTTATATTTTTCATCCCTAAACTTATACCATTTTTCAGTTAAACTATAAGTATCAATAGCTATTCTAAATCTTTTAAAGGCACCACGACCATTTACTTGAGATATCAAAAACATTTTTAACTCAATGTTATCTATCGTATAAATAAACTGAAGCATAATATCATAATCATTTTTAGAAGTAAAATCAAACATAAAGATAACTTCATCATTAAATTCATCCTCTTTTTTATAAGTCGAATATTCTGGCTCAATACCATTTTGCCACAGTATTTCATTTGTTTTAGTATTATAATACGCGGTCATATTAATATCAACATCTTCTAGAGCTTCTATTATTTCTGATAATTTTATCATTTTCCTCACGCCTTTTTTTACAGTGCTTGCTGTCTTTACTTTTTTAAATATATATTTTCATACTAAATTAGTAAACACATTAATCTGTTATTATTATACTAAACATCAGTAATTATTCAAATTATAATTTTAAGGAAAATTTTGTATTCTGTATGATACAAAATTAATTTTCTTACAATTTTATAATCTACAATCGGATTTTATTTTCTTTATGAAAGAACAAAAAAGTAAGTATGCCCTTTTTGTTAGCTACTTACTTTAAGGTAGAAATTTAGATATTTTACAACCAGTTTCCAAATTTCTTAATGTATATTTTCTTTACAATTTGAACTAAAATTACATATAAAACAGTTAAGCCTACTACTAGCACATAGTATAATGGTGGCAATAATTCAAAATGAAAAGATTTAATATTATGTAAAACTATTGGAGCAAGTATTGTCCCTACTATCGTAACTGTCGTTAAACACGTTAATATAGGATTTGCTTTTGACTGAACGAAAGGAACTTTGGACGTCCTGATAAAATGAATAATTAAAGTTTCACTTATCAAACACTCCACAAACCAAGCCGTTTGAAAATAACTTTCACTTGCCGTTTGATTATAACCAAGGATAAACCAAAAACTTAAAAAAGCTAAAACATCAATAATAGAACTTACTGGTCCCATCACATTCATGAATGTTCCTAATCCTTTTGTGTTCCACTTTTTAGGTTTAAGTAAAAATTCTTCATCAACATTATCATAAGGTATACCGATTTGAGAAAAATCATACAAAAAATCTTGAATCAACATTTGAATAGGTAATAATGGTAGAAATGGCAAGAAAATACTGGCAAGAAAAATACTAAAGACATCACCAAAATCCGAACTTAAAGCCATTTTCATATATTTTATGATGTTACCGTATACTTTTCTTCCTTCGATAACCCCATTAAACACAACTTTTAAACTTTTTTCTAATAGAATAATATCGCTTGCTTCTTTAGCAATATCCGTGGCTGTATTTACACAGATTCCTACATCCGCATTATGTAATGATGGGGCATCGTTTACACCATCACCCATATAACCAACAACGTGGCCATTTTGTCTAAGTATTTTTATTATTCTCTCCTTTTGTAAAGGATTCATTCTGGCAAAAACATTTACTTCTTCTACCTTTTTGGAAAGTTTAGTATCATCCATTTTATCAATATCTGAGCCAAGTAATATTTCTTTATTTTCTATTCCTACTAAATGGCAAATGTTTTCTGTAGCATAAGGATTATCCCCGGTCAAAATTTTAGTGGTTACGCCATATTCATTTAACTTTTGAATAGTACTTTTAACTTCTTTTTTAGGTGGATCTAAAAAAGCAACAAACCCGATAAATGTCATATCTTTTTCATCATTACTATCAAAAATATCTTTACCGCGATATTCTTTTTTAGAAGCAAGCGCAATGACTTGCATGCCCTCTTTAGCAAGGCTTTCAGCATTTTTATTAATACTTTCCAGCATATCTTTTGTTAATGGTTTATATGTTTCATTAATCTTAACATCCTTACAAACCTTTAATATTTCCTCTAAAGCTCCTTTGGTAATGATTCTATAATGGTTTTCATGTTTAACAACAACACTTACTTTTTTTCTAGTGTAGTCAAAGGGTATTTCATCTATTTTTTCATAAGTCACGATTTGATCTTTTATCTTATGTTCTAGACCATAAGTTATAATCGCTTTATCAACCAGATTTTTCATGCCCGTACTATAGTAACTATTTAAAAAAGCATATTCTAATATAGATAAATCTTCTTTTCCTTCAACATTGATGTATTTTTGTAAAACAATTTTATCTAAGGTTAATGTTCCTGTTTTGTCAGTACATAAAACGTCAATAGCACCCAAATTTTGAATAGCTTGAATGTTTTTTACTAATGTTTTTTGCTTTGCAAGCTTTTTTGTTCCTTTAGTTAAATTAACATTCACAATCATAGGTAACATCGTTGGCGTAATACCTACCGCGACAGACAAAGAAAATAAAATAGCCTCTAAAATATCTTTACGAATAAAAGCATAAATGAAAAAGACAGCGATGGAAACCACAACCATATATTTAATTAATAACTTCGTGATTTCATTCATTCCTTTTTCAAAATTTGTCATTTCTCTTTGGTTATCAATTTGTTTACCCATGCTTCCCAGATAGGTTTTAAAACCTGTATTAATAACAACAGCCGTTGCATTACCACTTATAACACTTGTTCCCATCAAGCATATATTTGATAAAGAAAATATTTCATTCGTTTCATTAAATGAGGCTTTTTTCTCAATTGGGGCACTTTCTCCTGTAAAAACAGATTGATTTAAAAATAAGTCCTTATTTTCTATAATGATAACATCGGCTGGAATAATAGCCCCAGCATTTAAATGAATAATATCTCCTTTAACAACTTTTTCTGTTCTAAGACTTACTTCTTTACCATTTCTTAAAACAATTGCTGTTGAAAACATTTCACTTTTTAATTTTCTATTAAACTTATAAGTAGAATAATTTTGGAAGAATTTTATCATCGCACTTATAAAACCAATTGCTAAAATAATAATCGTACCTATCGTATCACTGCCGACTAATTTATTTATTATCGCTAAAAGAAGGAGAATAAAAATAAATTTATCATTAAAAGAATTTATAAAGAAATATATAAAGGAGTGTTTATCATCTTTAACAACAACATTTTCCCCATCTTTTTCTAAACGTAAATTAGCTTCTTTTGTTGTTAAGCCTTTTTCTATATTTGTATTAAATTCTTGTAATATTTCTTCTTTTGATTTCTTGGCAATATTTATATATTTTTCTAATATTTTATCGTCATTGTTATTTATCAAATTTTTATTTTTCAATTTGCTTTTTATGAAAAACAATCTTATCATGTTCTACTTACCTCACTTTTATATACTAATTCTATCTTTATTTTACATTAATATTTTCTAATCATCGCGATTTTTTGATAAGTTTACATTAAAAACTATACTATTTTGACATTGTTTTTAAAAAACCAGATTGTCTAGTTTTTTACCATTCCTATGATATAATTATAATTGAAAGATGGTGATTATGTGGTAAAGGTAAATCATCCTATATTTAGTAATAATGATTTTAAAAATGATTATTATAAATATTTTTTATATGGAAATTTATGTGAAAGAAAATTTTATGATATAGAAACTGATAATTCAAATTATGCAATATTTATTTTTTATAATCAAGATAACGAAACATTAATCCCTAGTGGAGATGTTTGGTTTTGGACAAAAAAAGATATATCTAAAGAAAAGTTAGAAGAGTCGATGTCATTATTACCTGCAGAAGGAAATATTATTTATAAATCTGAAATTAATGATTTTATGAGTGATAGTAATGGTATTAATATCAATGAATTTGTTGAAATAAATGGATGTTATAAATGTATAAATCCTCAAAAGCCTAAAAGAACAGTTGATTGCAAAATAGAGAAAGTTTCGATTGAAGATAAAGAAGAGTTAATTGATTTGTGGATACAAAATGGTAAAGAATGGGAATATGATTTTAGTCGTGATGATGTTGAAAAATGGATTATAAATTGGATTAATGATAATAATTTTTATGTTTATAAAAAAGATAATAAGATAATATGTTTTGCAACATATCAAATTATTGATAATTATGCTAGAGTAGAACATGCATATACAAGAAAAGAATATCGTGGTAATGGTTATATGGCAAATTTAATATATGATATGACAAGTATTATTTTAAATAATAATTTAATACCTGTTTTACAAACTGATATAAATTATGAATCATCAAACAAGTCTTATCAAAATATTGGGTATAAATTGGAAGATGTTTTAGTTAAAACTAATTTCAAGAAAAGATTCACTAAAAGTTTATAGGAGTGATAATATGCCAAGTTGGGGAATACATTTAAAGTTAGCAAAAAAGCTCAATAAAAAATTAAATCTAGATAATGATTTATTCACTTTTGGTAATTTAATTCCAGATGTTGATAGTGATTCAATATATACAAGAAAAGATGCTCATTATTATACTGGTATAAGATTTAAAAAATGTCCAAATGAATTAGTAATAGATTTAAATAAATTTCTAAATGATTACAAAGATAGATTTAAAAATCCAATGATTATAGGTTATTATTGTCATATATTAACTGATGAATTTTATAATGAATATATATACACTAATAAATGGATTCAAGATGAAAATAAAAATGTAATTGGTATTAAATGTGATGATGGTAATGTTATTGATGTATCTGAAAATTTTAGAGAATCTCTTAAATATAAACATAGTGATTTAGAAAAATATGGAAGATATATTTATAATAATGAAGAATTATTTATTCCTAATAATGTAGATAAAATATTTAATAATGCATCTATTTTAAATGATAACTTTTATTCACAAGAAAATATTGAACATAGAATTGATTATTTAAATAATGGTGAATTTAAAGAGTTTAATAAATTAAGTGAAGATGATATAAATAATGAAAATATATATTTATTATTTAATCAAAAAGAATTAGATGAATTATTCGATGATTGTTATTTATACATATTAAACAAATTAAAGGAAGAAGGTATTATTAATGAAAACTAAAGAAGATTATATAAATTATGCTAATAGAACTTTTAAAGGAAAAGCATTAGAATTAGTATTAAATAATATAGAATTATTTTATGATGATACTGTAGTTGATACTAAAAACAAATATTCTCTAGGAGAAGAAGTATTTTTAAAAAAAGAAACTTTTATGCACGGAATAAGAGAAGGATTTGGAGAGTTTGATTGGATAGTAGATAATGGATTTATTAGCACAGACTTTTCTGAAATTGCAATTCCTGGACAAAACAAAATAAAAAATAGTGTTGGCGTATGGAATATAAAAGAAGATATGAAGTTAAAAGATTATATTGTAGATTATAGTGGATTTACTATTGTATGTAAAAAAGGTAGAGGTTTAGAAGCCTATCATGAAAGTTTTCTAATCCCATATCATAAATTTGATGAAATTACAGAGAAAGTTAATGATGATCCAGAAACTTATATTTGGTGGGGAGATAAAACAAAGGAAGTTACATATTTACCAAGTTTAGTATCTAATAAATCTCAAGTAGCATTTATACTAAATACAGATAGTGATTATGCAAAAAAAATATCATATGGAGATGTTTGGAATACTGAATTAGAAGCTGAAACTTTAGAAGAATTTTTAGATTATAGATATTATCCAAAATTTATTGATTTAAGATTTAATAAAGATGCTTCTACAACTGATAGAGAATCAGCAATTATGTTTGGATTGCCTTCTAAACTAATTGAAGGTGTATTAGTAGGAAGAAAGTTTGAAAATGATCCAGAAGCTTTAAATAAAATAAAAAATAAATTACCAAATTGCTATATTTGTAATGTAGATGGAAAAGTAATCGTTGGTAATAAATAAAAAAGGTATAAATTTTATTAGGCCTTTTTTGTTTGAAAAAAATTAATGACATTCTAAGATTTGTCAACAATAAATTTTTGTGTTATATTAATGCATACTTAAAAAACACGAAATTTCTATTTTTTTAAAATTTTGAAATTATGTGCTTATTTAGTATATAATATTAATGTAATCAAGTGGTGTTGATTACTTATCTAATTGTTTGCATAGTACAAAAATTTGTCGAAGAAGTTTAGTTGTACATGCAATTGTTGCAACATAATGATGTTTTCCTTCATTACGTTTTTTCTGTAATAAGTTTCAATATCATTTTCTATATGACATACTTTGGTAACACTTAGAATATTTAATATAGATACAAAAAGAATTTTCCTTAAATATTTGTTTCCAGATTTAGAAATTGGACCTTTTATATTTATAGATTTACCAGATTGTTTTATTGAAGGATCTAACCCACAATACGCAGTTAATTCTTTTATGTTTTTAAATCTATTTATGTCACCAATTTCTGCGATTATTAGCGATGCTGTAAATTCACCGATACCAAATATAGAATTAATACTTTCAAAGTATTTAGTTTTCTTCCCTAAAAATATTATTTTATATTTAATTGTTTCTATTTCTTTTTGATAAGTATTAATTAATCTTGCAAGTTGTGATAGGCTTGAAGTTATTTCATCATCTTTCGAAACAGATGGATAAGAGTTGATTGCATATTCTTTTATTGTTGCAGGTTTCTTTTTCCAATATCTAAAACCATTCTTTTTAAAGAAATTTTGCAATGTATCTATTCTAGTATTAGAAATAATATCAGCATGTGGATATTTTTCAATAAAACTTAGTGCCAAGTCACTATAAATAGTTTTCTTTTTAAAGATTAACTCATATTCAGGAAAACACAAATATACTAAATTTTTATATCTATTTTTCAAATTAACACATAGTTCATCTAAAGCATGATATTGTCTAGATAGAGCATTCATATTTAAATAAATATCATCTGGTTTAATATATTCTCTAAAATCAGTAGTAAAGAATAATTCTGATAAAGATATACAATCTAATTTATCGGTTTTTGTTTTTCTTAAGTTACGTTTATACATTTTTGAGTATAATGCATTAATAACAAATACTTTGAAATTATTTTCTAAGAAAAATCTTTCAACAGGTCTATGATAAATACCCGTAGATTCCATTATTACAGAAACATTATCTAATTTTTGCTTTTTAATTCTATTAAGTAAATTAGCAAAATCATTAATAGAATGATTAATTTCATATGGTTCAATTAGAACTTCACCACAAGAACTAATTAAAGATACCATACTTTTACCTTTAGCTACATCAATGGCTAGAACACTTTGCATAAGCATACTTCCTTTCATATACGATTGAACTCTAGAATCTCAATATTCCTCATCACGCTTGTTATATAAGATTAAAAATTAATCCTCACATTCTAAAACTAGGATAATAAAAAGAAAAGAGCTAGGCCGTCATAGAAATGGATACAAAGACCCTTGATATAATTTGCCTAAACTCAATCGCAGATATTTATAATGTAAATATTAAAAGTTTCAACTTGTCAAAACTAATCAATTTACTACTCAGTATTATACGTGCTATAATAAAGAACGAAAAGGACGGACAAAATTATGGAATATATTAAAATTAAAAATGCTGAGGATATCATCAAAAAATCAAACTATCTCGTAACAAACCCCAAAAACTTTAAAAACAAATGGAAAGATGTGTTCAAAAATAATAACCCTATATGTATTGAAATTGGTATGGGTAGAGGTGATTTTATTATTGATATGGCTAAAACTTACCCTAATAAAAACTTTATAGGAATTGAAATCAATGAATCACAAATGGTAAATGCTGTTAATAATTTAAATAATAAAAATTTGCCTAATTTAAAACTAATTTGTATGGACGCGACTTATTTAGATACTGTTTTTGGCAAAGAAATTGATATTATTTATCTTACTTTTCCAGAACCATGGCCTAAAAAAATTGATGAAAGAAAAAGATTAACTCATCCTGTTTATTTGAAGCTTTATGATAAAATATTCAAAAAGAAAAAACATATTATTGTCAAAACAGATAATAAAGGTTACATTGCTCGTTCTATTGAGTATCTTTCATCTTATTGGTATACTTTTAAAAGAGTAAGCATGGATCTACATCATGACGAACTACAAATTCCTAATATTATGACCAATTATGAAAAACAATATTTTAAAGAAGGTCGCCCTATTTATTATATTGACGCAATTTACGAAGACTAAAAAAGATTTAGGTTAAATTTCACCTAAATCTTTTAATATGGAATATAATTTTTCTTCATCCCAAATAGGGATACCTAAAGCTTTAGCTTTTTCGTATTTACTGCCAGCATTTTCACCGACAATAACAACATCTGTTTTTGATGAAACACTGCTAGATGGATGACCATTATAACTTTCTAAGATAGCTTCAATTTCATCTCTTCCTAAAAAGGAAATAGTTCCGGTTATAACAAAACGTTTATCACTAATAAGACTGTTTTCTTTGTCTTCTTCTTTTAAATATTTTGTATTAAGTCCTAATTCTTTCAATTCAGAAATCAATTTTTGATTGTTTTCCTGCCGGAAAAAATCATAAATATTTAAAGCAAGAGTTGGACCAATATCGCGAATCTCTAAAAGTTCTTCTTTTGTTTTGGTCATTAAATTATCAAGAGTTTTAAAAGTTTTCGCTAAGAGTAAGGCCGTTTTATCTCCAATACCTTCAATACCGAGACCAAAAATAAGCCTTTCCAAACTATTTTCTTTACTTTTTTCAATAGCTAAAAGTAAGTTATCCACACTTTTGTGGCCATAACCTTCTAGTTCTACTAAATCTTCTTTATGTTTATCTAAATGATAAATATCGGTAATCGATTTAATAAAACCCAAGTTAAAGAAATCTTCCATAATTCTTTCGCCTAAGCCATCAATATTCATAGCATGACGAGAAGCAAAATGAATAAGACCTTCAATATGACGAGCAGGACAAAGAGGATTCATACAATAGTAATCTACTTGTCCTTCTTTTTTCTTTAAAGGACTACCACATATAGGACATTTTTGAATCATGACAAAAGGAGTTTCATTTCCTGTTCTTCGCTCTTTTTTTGCTTCAACGACTTCTGGAATAACATCGCCTGCTTTTCTAAGAGAAACTGTATCGCCTACTTTTAAGTCTTTCATCAAAATATAATCTTCATTATGTAAAGTCGCTCTTTTAACGGTGCTCCCCATAACAATAACAGGGTCCAAAACAGCGTTAGGGGTTATTTTACCCGTTCTTCCGACCGTATAAATGATATCCGTTAATTTTGTTAAAACTTCTTCAGCGGGAAATTTATAAGCAATAGCCCACCTTGGATATTTAGAGGTAAAGCCTAGTTTTTCCTGCATCTCTAAATCATTAACTTTGATAACAACACCATCGATATCGTAAGATAACTTAGGTCTTTTTTCGGCATATTCATGGATAAAGGCCAAGATTTCGTCAACGCTTTTGACAATCCTATTAGCTGGATTCACTTTAAAGCCAAGATTTTTCATAAACTCTAAAGCTTCATAATGTGTTTTTAAACCATAATCTAAAGGATTAGGAAGATGATATATCCATGTGTTTAAATTTCTTTTCGCCGCAATTTTAGAATCAAGCTGGCGAATAGAACCAGCCGCGGCATTACGACAATTTTGTAAAAGGGGTAAATTTTCTTTAGCTCGTTCCGCATTCAAAGAAGTTAAAACTTCTCTTGGCATATAAATTTCCCCACGAACTTCAATCGTTTCAGGTCTTTTTAAATTCATCGGAACTGTTCTTATCGTTCTAACATTATGAGTAATGTCTTCCCCAGTAATTCCGTCTCCTCTTGTCGCACCCGTTTTAAAAACACCATTATCATAATGAAGAGAAACGGATAAACCATCAATTTTTAGTTCACAAACATATTCAGGATTATAACCGCTTTTTCTTATTCTTTCGTCAAAAAGAATAATTTCTTCTTCACTAAAAACATCGGGTAAAGAAAGCATAGGTATTTGATGTTTTATTTTTTTAAATTTATCAATAACCTCGCCACCCACACGTTTTGTCGGAGAATTTTCACTAGCAAATTCTGGATGAGCTTCTTCTAATTTTTCCAGCTCCCTTAAATATTTATCAAATTCTTGGTCGGTTATCGTAGGGTTTGCTAATACATAATAATCATAGTTAGCTTTTTCTAATATTTTAACAAGCTCTTTGATTCTTTCTTCAGGATTCATATTATCACTCCCATAATTTTTCTGGATATACTCCTTGTGCTTTTAAATCTTTTATTTTTTCTTTTACCATGTCTAAATCACTTTTATAAGTCATTCCAAACCATTCACTTTTTGTAGGACAAGCTAATATTTCTATTTTCTTTTCTTGTAAATATTTTTCTAAACAAATAGGTAATAAAACTTCTCCTATTAATATTTTGTCATCATCTTGGTTAAAATATTCTAGCCAATATTCTTCAAGTAAACCAAACACATCTTTTTTAAAAGCAAAAAAGTTTGTGGATACTAAAGTATCTTCATCGATTTTGTAACTATCTCCACCCATTAAAGGTTCTGCTAAAAATTTATTTTCATCTTTAGTAACACTGCTTTCAACCATAGAAGTAATTTTATTATTTTTTAACTCTAAAACAGCTCTTTTAACGGCACCATAAGCACTCATAGTCATACCAATTGGATAACAAATATTGGCATAAGTAAATTCATCTTTATTTTCATCTAAAAATTTAGCAGCTTGTACAAAAGCGTCTTTGCCATAAAAATCATCGGCATTAATTTCAATGAAAGAACCTTCTATTAAATCTTTAGCGCATAAAACGGCTTGCACAGTTCCCCATGGTTTTTCTCTTTTAGAAATATCTAAAGAAATAGGAATATCATCTTTATCTTGAAAAGCATATTTTACCTCAATCTTATCTTTTAATCTTTTTCCAATTGTTTCTTCAAAATCCTTTAAATTTTCTTTTTTTATAACGAAGACTACAGTATCAAAGCCCGCTCTTTTCGCGTCAAAAACAGAATAATCAATGATAAAGTTTCCCTCTTCATCAACTGGTGTTATTTGTTTAAGACCTCCAAATCGGCTTCCCATACCAGCAGCCATCACAAGTAATGTTTTTTTCATCGCGTAAAACCTCCAATTTGATTTGCCATTTCTTTTTTAGCACTAAGAGTATTTTCTATGGAATCAAGGCAATTTCGTAAATCACGATTTGCCATTGTCATCACATCATTTCCTGAAAACAAAGCAGTTCTATAATATCCATTAAGATAAGAAACTAATAAATTATTTAAAGGAGTACTTTTCAAAGTACTATCAATATTTCTCCAAGAACTCAATAGATTAATATCAACTCTTTGAAGTGAGTCAGATCCAGCGTCTTGCCATAATAAATAAGGAAAGTCCCCATCATAAAAAAGATTAGCAACCCTTCCTTTCTTAAAAATTTCTATTTGTAACATATCAACACTATTCATAACTAACTTACCTTTCTTAAACTTTTATGATTTTTCATCATTTTTTTGATACCATATTGTTTGCCAAAAGCGATACTGATTAAAGTTTTATCAACACCGACAACAACGCCTCGACCAAAAATATCATGAATGACAATATCGCCAACTTGATAAGATACATCGTTATCATTATACATAGAAGATTTAACGACAAATTTTTGTTCCTGACTCATATTTTCAATCAAATCATCTGATATTTCATCTAGAAAACGACTTGGCATCGTTTGATTTGTACGTCCATAAAGCATTCTTTGTCTGGCATTTGTTAAATAAAGACGTTCTTTGGCTCTTGTTATTCCAACGTAGCAAAGTCTTCTTTCTTCTTCTAACCCATCTTTTTCCATTAAGCTGTTTAGGTGAGGAAATAACTCTTCTTCCATCCCCGTTAAGAAAACAACCGGAAACTCCAAACCTTTGGCACTATGAAGAGTCATTAAGGTAACCATGTCACCTTCTTCTTTATGTTCTGTCATATCAGCCACAAGACTAATTTCTTCTAGGAAATCTCCTAAATCAGCACTACCAGTTTCTTTTTCATAATTAGCAGTAATACTTTTAAACTCGTTTAAGTTATCTAGCCTTAATTCAGCTTCCAAGGACTTTTCATTTTCAAGTTCTTGTCTTAAACCGGATTTATTTAAAACATCTTCTACTAGTTCAGTTAAACTTAAACTTTTCGCATCTTCTTGTAAAGTAGTAATTAAATCTTTAAAATTTTGTTCTTTACCACTTTCTATAGCTTCAAACATACTTGTTTTCTTTTCTAAGGCTCGTGCTTCTAACTTATCAATACTTGCATTACCAATTCCTCTTTTGGGAGTATTAATAACTCTTCGAAGACTAATATCATCAGATGGATTTAAAATGAGTTTCAAATAACTAATTAAATCTTTAATTTCCTTTCGTGAATAGAAATAAAAACTACCCACTACTTTATAAGGAATATTGCTTTTTAAAAATTGTTCTTCTAAAGAACGAGACTGGGCATTTGTACGATAGAAAACCGCGATGTCTTTCTTTTGATAACCTTCTTCTAATAATTTACGAATTTCTTTTATAATAAAGTGAGCTTCTTCTTTTTCATCGGAAGCACGCATATATTTTATTTTAGAACCCTCGCCATGATGACTTCTTAAATTTTTTTCTTTACGATTTTGATTATTTTTAATAACATCATTCGCGGCATCTAAAATCATTTTGGTACTACGATAGTTATCTTCTAAAGAAATCACTTTAGTATCTGGATAATCTTTTTCAAAATTCAAAATATTTTTATAATTAGCACCCCTAAATTGATAAATAGATTGGTCGGGGTCACCTACTACAAATAAGTTTCTTCTTTTTTTAGCTAATAATTTGACCATTTTATATTGTACTTCATTCGTATCTTGATATTCATCAATCAATATATAACGGTATCTATTTTGATAGATTTCTAAAATCTCTGGATGACGTTCAAAGAGTAAAACAGGAAGTCTTAATAAATCATCAAAATCTACAGAATTATTTTTTTGTAAAATGCTATTATATTCTAAATAAACTTCATAAGCTATTTTTTCTAAATCATCTATAAAATATTTTTCAATTTCATAAGGAGTTAACATTTCATTTTTAATAAAACTAATTTTACTACGTACAAAATAAGGTGATACTTCTTTGGGGTCATATCCTTTTTCTTTTAATATTTTTTTAATAAGACTGGTGACATCATCGGTATCTAAAATAGTAAAATTACGTTTCATCCCTAATGCTTCAACATTTTCTCTAATAATTCTCATACCAAAACTATGAAAAGTTCCGACAAAAGCGTCTGTAAAAGATGTTAAACCAGCGATTCTCTCTTTCATTTCTTTAGCTGCTTTATTAGTAAAGGTGATAGCTAGTATTTGATAAGATGGGACGCCACTTGCTATTAAATTGGCAATTCTCGTTGTTAAAACTTTTGTTTTACCAGAGCCTGCTCCAGCAATAACCAAGCATGGACCATCGATATGTTCTACAGCTTTTTTTTGTAATTCATTTAAATTGCTTAAATCTATCATGTTTATCAAACCTCTCGAATAATTATAACAGTATTCCTGTAAAAAAACCACATTCAAAGCAAAAAAACGTTGGTTTTCCCAAACGTTTTTCTTATTTAATAAGTAAACTTTTTGTTTCTTTCATTTCTTTTGGTAAAGCTATTTGCATATAGTCTAATACAGTCGGAGCGACATTAGGTAAAGCACCCTTTTCTTCAAGTTTTACTTTTTCATCTGTAATAATAAAAGGTACTAAACTTGTTGTATGAGTGGTAACAGGATTACCTTGTTCATCGAGCATTTTATCCGCATTACCATGGTCTGCTAAAACTACTAAAGTATAAAAATTTTCTTGGGCTTTTTCAGCAAGTAATTTCAAACATAAATCTACGGTAACACAGGCTTTAATAGTTGCTTCTAAGTTGCCAGTATGACCAACCATATCTGGATTTGCATAATTAACTAAAATAAAATCATAATCTTTATCCATGCAATTAACTACTTTTTTAGTAACATCAATCGCGCTCATTTCTGGTTTCAAATCATAAGTTGCTACTTTAGGAGATGGAATTAAAAACTTTTGACATCCCTCTAGAGAAGCATTACTTTCACCATCAAAGAAATAAGTAACATGAGCATATTTTTCCGTCTCAGCTACCCTTGCTTGTGTAAGACCTAGTTTAGATAAATACACGCCTAATGGCATTTCTATTTTAGCTCTTTCTAAAATATTTTTAGCTTTGATTTTAGAATCAATAGGCAAAAAAGAATAAACATTAAATTTAACATCTTTAATTTCAAAATCTTGGAAATTATTAGAAGCTAGAGCACTCATAATTTGTTTAGCTCTATCAATACGATAATTGGTCCATAGTATAATATCGTCTTCCTCAATCTTTTGATAAGATGTTGTTTTTAATGGAGGGATAAATTCGTCTGTAATATCTTTGGTATAACAAGTTTGAATCGCTTTGGGGATATTTTCAGCTAAAATACCTTCGCCATTGACAATAAGATCATAATATTTTTTAGTTCTTTCAAAGTTTTTATCACGATCCATCGCATAATAACGACCACAGATAGAAGCTATTTTACCAACATGAAGAGTATTCATTTTTTCTTCTAACATAGAAATATAACTATATAAAGAATGAATATCAGTATCTCTACCATCACTAATGACGTGAACATAAACATCTTTAATACTTTCTTTAGCAAAGATGTCTAACAATTTTAAGGTATGTTCAATATTACCATGAACCCCGCCATTACTTGTTAAACCAATTAAATGAATTCTTTTATTTTCTTCACGAGCTTTATTTAAAAGTTCTTCGAATACTTCATTTTGATGATAGTCGCCATCTAAAAAAGAATTAATAAGTTCATTAGATTGTAAAATTTTATAACCAGCGCCAATAGTCATGTGACCTACTTCACTGTTACCAAATTGTCCTTTAGGTAGACCAACAGCTTCTTCACTTGCTTCTAATAAACTATGAGGATATTTTTTCCATAAATTCAAAAAGTTAGTAGGTGGAGCCATCATAACAGCGTTTCCTAATTTATTGTCACTATAACCAAAACCATCTAAAATAACCATACATATTTTTTTCATTGTTTCATTTCCTCTCGTAATGCAAAAACATTTTAACACATTGCCTAAAAAAAGAAAAGTAATTCTTCCTACTTTCCTTTTTCAGTATTAAGGTTAATTTTAAATTCTCTTAAATTTAACAATTAACAAGTTAAGACACATTTAATACTGGTGTGTCTTAATTTTAATATGT
This sequence comes from uncultured Bacillota bacterium, assembly GCA_905205665.1. GTDB lineage: Bacteria > Bacillota_I > Bacilli_A > RF39 > UBA660 > Ventrenecus. The sequence continues at coordinate 62,849 of CAJLEF010000006.1, forward strand.
CTATTTTACTTTTTATTATTTTTCCAAATTTTAACATCATCCCCATTAATAGCAATTCCTATCGTTAAAATGTAAGATATAATATAAAACCAAATCATAAGAACAACAAAATGAGATAACCCACCATATAAAACGTCATAATGGGCCATGTTATTAACATATGCTGAATAAATCGAAGTACTAATTACAAGTCCAAATGTCGTAAATAAAGAACCTTTGGTAGTACAAGTACTTGGAACAACATCATCGGGTGCCATTGTATAAACAACTTTAATAAGGAAAAAGATTAATAACCATGACAGTGGTGTTTTCGATAAATGAATCGTAAAGGAAAAAATATTTGTCAAGGTATCATTGAAATTAATAAATTCAATTAATTCGATTAATTTATCACCAAAAACAGGAATTAAAAGTAAGAAAACAACGATAACAATTAAGATAATGGTCATCATAAGTCCTTTTATTTTACGATGAACAAAATTTGTGTTTTCAATTCCATATAATTGATTAGAGGTAACTATAAGAGAACTTGCTCCACCTGAAGCTGCATATAAAGCAACTAAAAGAGGAACTAGTAAACTGGGATTTAATTGAATATCATTAATAATGGGAACAATTAACTTTGCTACTTCACTGCCAAAAGCCTTGGTTAAAAAATTAGTTAAAAAATTAACGGAAACATTAAATATAGAGGCAAAATAAATAATTAATGTAATAGTTGGTACAACAGCTAAAAGAAGAAAAAAAGCTAATTGACCTGGTAAAATAAGCATATCATTACGAGATAACATCCCGAATATTCTTTTTCCAAAATCACTTAACTTTTTTTTCATTTTGTATCTTTTCCTTTTTGATTTTTGATATCTTCAACGCATTCATTAATCGCGTCTTCTATTGATTTTAAATCATTTTCAATCATACTATAAGTAATACATACCCCATAGTTATAAGGTAAATTATTTAATTCTTTACTTAACTTATGAATATAACTTGTAATTTGTTTTTGATTATAACCGATAGAATATATCATAAATTCATTACCGTTTGTTCTAATAATATCGGTATTATCTAATTGTGTTTTAATAAGACTATTCGCAGCACTTTTAATTTGATTATCCCCTTCTTCATAGCCTAACGTATCATTGATTTCTTGAATTTTTTTCAAATCAATCATAATAACACATTGAGGATAAAGGGTATTTTTATTCCAATTAGGCATATTTTCATTTAAATAATTTCTATTTTTTAAAGAGGTTAATTGGTCAACAAATTTTAATTTATCTTCTTTTTTTATTTTCTTTTGCATTCTTACTTTTTTACTAGAACGGTAAATAATAAATAAGATAACTAGAATAACTAGAACACTATATAATAAATATTTAGCTAAGCTATTAACGAATGCACCTTTAGATTCTGTAACAGAAGCAGAATACATTCCTTTTTCTACCATAAGATTATTATCCACATAACTTATGTATTTTGTCATTAATAAGTTAAAATCTTCACTTTGAGTAGACTTCATAGAATAGTTTACATTTAAATAACTATGATAACGACTTGTGTAATTTTTTAAAGTACTTTTTTCTAAATACTTACCCACTAAAGAATCAATAATAATGATGTTTTTTTCATCCTTTAAAACTTTATCTAATTTATCTTTTTCATAAGTTTCTATTTTTAACCCCTGAATTTTACTTAAATTTTGTTGTAATAAGGAGTTATTTTCAACATAAAGAGTAATATCTTTTAATGAGTTGAAAGAATGAATAAGGGTATCATTCAAAGAAGAAGCATAAACATCATAGAAAAGTGGTAAATTCGTTTCAACAATAGAGCCATTTGTTAGAGATGTATTATAATTAAAGTAAAGATTAATGTTATTAATATCTTTATTCATTTTTTTCAAAGAAGCATATTTAACATATTCAATGTCCGCTCCGGAAAACTTAGCAAAGTCTTTAATATAGCAAGCTAAAATACCACCAAAATTCCCATCACCATAAACTTCATATGGAGCATTATTTACAAAACCATAACGAATAGTTTGTTTTTTTATTTCATCAATAGAAGCATCTGTAATACTTAAAGCGTCTTGAAAAACACTTCTTTCTCCTGCAAAGATTTCATCTTCTAAACTTTTTTTAGACCAACTATGAAAATACTTAGTCATAATTTGAAATAAAGTAGATGAGGTACTATCAGTCGCATAGAAATATCTTTTTAAATCACTTAAATGATAACTAATATTAAAGTTATTTTTTAAAATTTCATCAACATATTCCATTCTAGGAACAATAATATAAGAAATTGTACCATTATTTAAAGCATTTTTTAAATCACTAAAATTTGAAAAGTTCGTAAAACTAACTGCTTGATTATTAAAATAATTTTTAACAGTTTTTTCTGTAAAATTTAAAATACCAATTTTTTGATTTGTTAAAGAATCTAAATTAATAAATTCACTTTTTTTAGAAACCACAATGTAATGATCTTCATAAAAATTTAATGCATTTTCGTTTTTGGTGTCCGTAACAACAAAAGAAATATTATTTTCTTGTTCATTTTTACTAACCATAACATTATTTATTTTAAGATTATATTCATCTTTAAAATCTTGTAAAAAGTCGTAAAAAACACCTTTACCTAATTTACCAAAAATATTGGTATCATTAATAACATTAATATTTAAAATAGAGTTGGCATTATTTGTTATCCAAGACTTTTCAGTTGATGATAATTTATACTGGTCATTTTTAAAAATTAAAATTCCTAAAACAACAATTAAAATAACGATGATAGCTGTTATGAAGATTTTAAACTTGTTCTTTTTCATATTATTCCTCTTTACTTTGAATTTCTTTTGTTGTGACACTACCCCAAATAATTTGTTTTTGAGCTTCGCCAATATTTTTTGCACCCATTACAATGAATCCAGTAGCGCTTTCAGTTGCATTACTAATTAAAGTATAATGAATGTCATAATTATTTAAATACTTATCAGATATAACCTCTAAAGTTGAAGAGGCAATTTCCTTAGCTCTATCCGCGGTAACATTTGTAAAAGTAGCACGAATATAAATAATTTTACCTTGAGAATGAATACTAACGTCACTAACACTTTCATTTTCTTTAAATTTACTGATGATAGCCTCCTTATCGGCTTCTTCTAAAGGAATTTTTTCAATACTTTCTAGTCTATCCCCATAGTTACCTGTTCCATTACCCACAAAGTAACGAACAATGACAACAGACATTAAAATTAAACATACTAAAACGATTGTCGTCAAAACAAATAAGACACGATTTCTATCCCATAACTCTTTTATTTTTTTCATTTATTTCACCAACTTTTGTATACTTATTATATCGTAAATCATTTTATTTTTAAAGAGAAAAAAAACTCCACCAAAAAGTGAAGATTTTTCTTATATTTATTTAAATTAGCGATTATTTCTAAAACGCATTTTAGGGTCTAAAATAGCTTTTCTTAAACGAATATCATCAGGAGTTACCTCGACATATTCATCACTTTCAATAAATTCTAATGCTTCTTCTAATGTAAAAATACGTGGTGGTACAAGAGCAATCGCGTCATCACTTGCTTTACTTCTCGTATTAGACATTTCTTTATTTTTACAAGGGTTAACATCTAAGTCGTTATCGCGGTTATGAATACCAATAATCATACCTACGTAAACATCTTTAGCAGGTCCTACAATAAGAGTTCCACGGTCTTGTAAGTTATATAAAGAGTAACCTAAAGTTTTGCCATTTTCCATGGATACAAGAACGCCATTTTTACGACGAATAACATCACCAACATAAGGTTTGTAATCTTCAAAACTACGAATCATGATACCTTCACCTTTAGTATTGGTAATGAATGCACTACGATATCCAAGGAGTCCTCTAGTTGGAGCAGAAAATTCTAAGTGTGAATAACCTTCATCTGTCGTACTAACAATTTCTAAAGTAGCTTTTCTTTCTTGTAAGTCATTAATAACAGTACCTTGATATTCAGATGGGCAATTGATAATAACTCTTTCAAATGGTTCATATTTCTTGCCATCACGTTCTTCTAATAAAACTTCTGGTTTTGAAACGCAAAGTTCGTAGCCTTCACGGCGCATATTTTCAAGTAATATAGATAAGTGTAATTCTCCACGACCACTTACTTTGAAACCATCTGAATTAGGAAGTTCTTCAACAAGTAAACCAACGTTAGTTTCAAGTTCTCTTTCAAGTCTTTCTCTTAAATGACGAGATGTTAAAAATTTACCACTTTTACCCACGAAAGGTCCATTATTAACTAAGAAATTCATAGACAAAGTTGGTTTTTCAATATGAATTGGAGGAAGAGGTTCAATATGGTCTTTTAAACAAATAGTGTCACCAATACTGATATCAGGACAACCTGCAATGGTAACAATATCGCCAAAGTAAGCTTTTTCTTTTTCTACTCTTTTGATACCTTCTGTGACATATAACTTAGAAACCCTGAAAGATTCTACTTTTCCATCATTACGAGCAAGTGAAACCATCTCGCCATTTTTAATAGAGCCTTTTGAAATTCTACCAATACCTAAACGTCCTAAGAAATTATCATAATCAAGATTACTTACTTGAAGTTGTAATGGATCATTTTCATCACCTTTATAAGCAGGAACTTGTTTTAAAATAGTTTCTAGTAATGGTTCTACTGTGTCTTCCATTTTATCAGGTGAGAAACCAATTTTTCCGTCTTTAGCAATGCCATAAACAATTGGGAAATCTAATTGTTCATCAGTAGCATTTAATTCCATAAATAAATTAAAGGTCATATCAACAACTTCAGTTGGACGAGCATCTTTCTTATCAATCTTATTAATAAATAAAATTGGTCGTAAATTTTGCTCTAAGGCTTTTTTCAAAACAAATCTTGTTTGAGGCATTGGTCCTTCTTTTGAGTCCACGATTAAAACAACGGTATCTACTGTTTTAATAACACGTTCTACCTCACTCGAAAAATCAGCATGGCCTGGTGTATCTACGATATTAATCTTATAGTCTTTATATTTAATGGAACAGTTTTTAGAGTAAATAGTAATTCCTCTTTCTTTTTCAATAGAATCACTATCCATGATAAGTTCGCCAACTTCTTCATGGGCTTTAAAAACGCCATTTTGTTTTAGTAATGCATCAACAAGAGTACTTTTTCCCGCATCTACATGGGCAACAACTGCTATATTAATAATTTTATCCATTAAACTCATCCCCTTCAAAATGAATACTTAATAGAGTTTACAACAAAACACGTCTTTTTGCAAGAAAAAAAGAGTGGCTACTTACTCTCCTTAAGTGAAACTGCTTCAAGTTCTTTTCCTTCAATTTTAACTCTTTTTTTATTTTTCAAATTACTGAACCATTTATTAAAAATATTCATAAAGAACATTAAAGCCACAACTATATAAACAATTTCTAAAATAAAATGACCGATTTCTAATAAAATTGGTTGGTTAAAGGATAGTAATAAATCATCACCAATGTTTTGAATAAACAAAAAAGGAATCTTTAATAAGCAAATAAAGGCGATTAAAACAAGAAGGTCTAATATAATTTTAGCGTTTTCTTTCATATCATTTTTAGCCATCACATCCACTAGGTTGTGAATGGAAGTAAATAGTCGTTCAAATTCTTTATATAAAAATTTATGATTTGATATTTTTGCTTTATCAATACCTCTTTTTTCTAAGATGTTATCCACAATAAAATCAAGATTACCAAAAGATAAAACAATTTCTTCTTCGTTCATACCATTTTCTAATTCTCTATTTAAGGTGTTTTCATAGTTTTTCATTTCCTCATCAAAGGCTTTTGGTGTTAAAATATCTAATTTGTTTTTTAATTGTTTTTTAAATTCATTAAATTTCATATTTCATTTCCTCTTTCTATTGTAATATTTCGATACATTAAAATTTTCTTACTTTTAAAATCATCAGCTTGCAAATAATCTTCTTTCATTTCTTTAACCATTTCATATTGTACTACTTTTAACATGTCATCATTGTCTTTTTTTATAACTAAATTACTTAAATCAATTAAAAATAAGGACCGTTCAGAAGCAAGAATTAAATTCCCGTCATTGTAAATATCTTCTTTTAACTCACACGGTATAAAATAAGTAGACACGCCTTTTTTTAAATTACAAACATATGTCACTTCATCACCATTTGTTAAAACAGGAGCTTGTGCTTTTTTTGAAGAGGCTTTAATCACTTTATCGGATGTCATAATTTTATTATCAATAAAGAAAACATTTAAGTTGCCAATAAGAGGATAAGAAATAATACTATTAATTTTTTTCATATATTTTTTAATTGTTAAAGCACATTTATTTTCACTCGTAAAATCGATATCTTGAAAATATTTCACTCTTACCATCACATTATTTGGATTTCTTAACATGTTAAAAAATTCGGAAATACGATTGGTCTTTATCACATTTAATAAATAAGAATAGCCCACTAAAAAATCTTGTTCTTCTTTACTTCTGTTTTGATAATCACTTTCTACTTCCTCCATGATTTCTTCAAAAGAATATTCTTCTTTTTCTTCACTCGTATAAGTCATCTCTTCAAATTTAATATTATCAAACTCTGCTAAAAAATCACCTACGGTACGCATGTCTAAATCAGGTATCATAGCATATTTTTCTACGATTCTTTTTTCTTCATTTTCTTTATAATGTTCATAAGTAACAATGCTTTTTAAAGTGCTTTTTTCTTCTATATCTTGTAATTCCTTTAGCAATTTATCTTTTTTATTAAATAAAGATATTTTCTTTTTATAACTTTCTAATACTTGTTCTTTTTCTTTGATTTCTTTAATTTGTAATGGCAAACAAATTAATTGGTATTTATTTTTTAAGTATTCTTCATCTACTTCTAATTCTTTAATAAAATCGGTCAAGTTATAAATTTGTTGTTCTAATTCTTCTTTGGTTAGGTCTTTTTCTAATTCTGAACGTAATTTATTAATTTCTACATCTTTTAAATCTTCTATAAAAGGTGGCAATGAAGTTTCTTTTTCTTCTTGTTTTTCTTTTAAATAATTTGCTAATTCTTTTTCAAAGGCTTCTTTTTTTGTAATATAATTTTGATAAAATTCTTCGTAGTTTTTTCTTGTTTCTATTTGAAGTTTTCTTTTAATATCCAAGATTTGCATAAGAATATTAACTGTTCTACGTAATTTTTTAATATAATTTTTTTCTTTTAAAACCGTTTCTTTTTTATTTTGAGCAATATCTTGTAATTCTTGATAATTTTTTTCTTTTCCTTGATAGATAAATTTAGGATTAGCCATAATTTCTTTATAATTTTCTAAACAAATTTTAACACGAGTTTTTTGACCATTTTTTTTGTACCAAGAGTATTTATTCAAAAAGTCTTCATATTCTTTTAAAGAAAAAGCTTGATATACTCTTGTTAGCATTCCATAAAAAGGGTCTTTAAAAGAATAAACAATACCTAAACCTAGTTCACCATCATATAAATAAGGGTCTTTTTGATTTAAGCCAAAGCCATATTGTCGTAATAAATTTAATATCATTTCTTTATTCATAGCAAACCTCTTTTAACTTTAGTTAATTATAACACACCCCAAAATTTTATGCTATAATGTTTCTAGAAAGGAGCCTTAATGAAAGTAACTGTTATCAAAGATGAACCTCAAAAAAACAATATTATTAGTAGTATTTTCTTACTGATTTTAGGAATTATTTTAACCTTTAATTCTAAAAGTTTAATTGTTTTTATTTTTAATATTTGTGGCTTATTAATTTTTTTATATGGCATTTATAAGATGTATCATTACTATGCTTTAAAGAAAAAAAGTAATATTATTCACAGTGAACTTTTAAAAAGTGCCATTACAAGTATGGTCGTAGGTATCTTGGTTATTATTTTATCTAATTTTTTAACCAATGCTATTCAAGTAGTTACCGGTATTTGGCTTATTTTTATTGGTCTTGAAAAATTACAAAACGCTACCATATACAAGGGCTTTAGTGAGAAAAAATATTTAAGCGAAATCATTAGCAGTATCATTATTATCCTACTTGCTTTTTACACAATTTTCACAGACAATGTCTTGTTTATTTTCTTAGGTATTGTTCTCATTATTTATGCGGTATCTGAATTAATAAGTTTATTACTACAAAAAAAGAATTAGTGATGGATTCATTAATTCTTTTTCTTTACTCATGACGAGCCCAGTTAATTTCTTTAAGACCTTTACTTTTCAAAAATTCGTTTGTTCTGGAAAAAGGATGACTTCCAAAGAAACCCGTTCTAGCCGCGAAAGGACTCGGATGGGGAGATTCAATAATGCAGTGAATTGGATTAGTAATAAATTTTTTCTTTTCTCTTGCAAAATTTCCCCATAAAATGAATACCACTGGTTCTTCTTTTTGATTAACAAGTTCAATAATGTAATCCGTTAGTCTTTCCCAGCCTAAATTTCGATGGGAAGCAGGTTTATCTTTTTCTACGGTTAAGACAGCATTTAAAAGTAATACACCTTCTTTTGCCCAACCTGTAAGGTCACCATCTTTTTGAGGTGGTATTCCTAAATCATTATAAAGTTCTTTATAAATATTTTGAAGTGAGGGAGGAATTTTTATTCCTTTTTGGACAGAGAAAGAAAGACCATGAGCTTCATTTTCACCATGATATGGATCTTGACCCATGATAACTACTCTGACATCTTTGTAAGGAGTTAATTTTAAAGCATTAAAAATATAGTTACGAGGTGGATAAATGGTTTTACATATATATTCATAATCCACTAAACTCATAAAGTTTTTGAATCCTTCACTTTCTTCAATTAATTTTAATTTTTCATCCCAATCGTTACCTATCATTTTATCATCCTTCCTACTTATGATATGTTTCGTGATTTATTATCTTAAATGCCCGATAAATTTGTTCTAATAATATTCCTCGAAAAAGGCCATGAGGAAAAGTTAATGAAGAAAAAGAAAGAGCAAAATTACTTATTTTTTTGATATCTGGATGAAGTCCTAAAGAACTTCCAATAACAAAAGTAATATTAGGGTAATAGATAAAAGTTTTTTCTATTTTAGAAGCAAAGGCTTCACTTGTTAGTTTTTCACCTTCTATTTCTAAAGTAATGATATAATCTTTGGAACTTATATGTTTTAAAAGACTTCTTTTTTCTTCTTCGATATTTCCCGTATCTTTTAATTCAATAATTTCTAAAGGGTGATACTTGGAAATTCTTTTTTGATAATCAGCAATTAAATCATTTAAATAAGGTTCTTTTATTTTACCGAGACATAATATTTTTATCATCAAAAACCTCCGTGATAAAGTTTTGTTTGGCACAAATAGTAGGTGGCAATTCTTTTTCGTATTCTTTAAATGTTTCTTCTAAAGTTTCTAAAGCTTTTTCTTCGGTATTATTAGTATGTGATAAATGCATAAGGACTATTTTTTTAGTTTTTTCTCCTACTAGTTTTGTTAAGTAAAAACTGCTATCTTTGTTTGATAAGTGTCCCGAAGTACCTAAAACTCTTTCTTTTAACCATTTAGGATAAGGCCCGTTTAAAAGCATTTCTATATCATGATTGCTTTCAATAAGATAAAAACTAGCATTTTCCAAAAGACTAAAGTATTTACGATTTAAGTAACCTGTATCAGTCAAATAAACTAAAGATTCATTATCCCAAGAAAGAATGAAATTTCTAGAATCAGATACATCGTGGCTTGTTTTTATCGTGGTCACCTTAATGTTACCAATGTAAAAATCATCATCATAAATAACTAAATTATCATAGTCTTTTAAGTATTCTAAGTCATAGTACATTTTTTCAGTAATATAAACTTTAGGATGATTTTTCTTTAAAAATACTTTCAAAGCTGTCACATGGTCATCATGAGTATGACTTATTAAGATGGCATCTATTTTTTCTGGTTCGACATTAATTTCTTTTAAGTGTTCACTGATGTATTTTGCATTTTTACCAATATCAATTAAAATATTACAGTTATTATGAGAAAAGAAGGTAGAATTACCTTCACTCCCACTTGCCAATACATATGCCTTCATCGGTACAAACTCCATGGACTATACCAAGTTCCCCCATGATGTGGATAACCTACTGAAAAACCAAAGTGAAGATGGGTTCCGGTAGAAGAACCACTACTACCCATGTAGCCAATTTGTTGTCCTTGTGAAACGTGAGAACCAACTGAGACTAATAAATCACTTTTTAAATGGGCGTACATTGTATAGTAATTATTATCATGACGAATAATAATATAGTTACCATAAGAGCCACCACACATACTGCCATACCAGCCATAGTTAGCACATGAGGTATAAACTTCGACAACCTCACCAGCACGGGCGGCATAAATTGGTGAGCCAAAACCAGTACCAGAGATATCTATGGCATCGTGGAAAGAACCCCAACGATATTCATAATCGGTTGTAATAATATAAGGTGTTTTCGTTGGCCATGACCAAGATAATCCTGTGTTGATAACAGAATTGCTTTTTCCTTGAGAACCCCATGTCGTTGTTGGCGTATATTTTGGGCCAACTGAGGTAATCTCATCCACTGACTGACGAATCGTTACACTTGAAATAACATTTGAGTCTTGCGCTCTTTCACCATTGATAATTCTTATTTCTTGGGTAACACGTTCTAAACCAGTAATACCTGTTTGGGTTACCTTAGTGGTATTATAAGCCATGGTGTTATCCGTTACGGTTTTCTTGGTATAAGCTTGTTCAATATCCTCAGTTACTCTTACTTCTTCATATAAAGTTAAAATCGGATCAATTAAACTATTTTTCACTTTATCTCCGATTGCTAAGACAGCATTAGAACTTCTAAATTTAGGATTTGCAATGATAAGTTCTTGAACATTTAATTTACTAGCACTAGCAATTGAAGCCAAAGTGTCTCCTTTTTTTACGGTGTAAGTTGAAGTTGCATCTGTCTTTCCATATAAAAGATATTGTGTAAGTTCATCGGCATCAGTAAATATTTTTTCTTTTGTAGAAATATTAACTTGCTTTACAGTAACTGTTTCGCCAAATTCCATATGTTTAATAATTGAGCCAACATCTTTAATTTCACTTTGAGTATTAGTAATGTATGCATTGTAAGTACCTTCATCAACAAAAGCATGAATAAAGTTTTGTTCGGCATCATAATATATTTGATCATCTAAGACATAAATTTTAGTTACTTTCTCAGCTTCTGACTCTGTTTTAGCTCTGGTAATAGTAATAACATAACCTTTGATAGTAAAATCGCTTTTCTCTTGAATTTTTTTATATACATTATTTGCTGAAGTAATATTATCATCATAAGTAATATATTCTTCAATATTAAACCCGTTAGGTGGATAAACTTCATTAACTTTATATTTATCTTTAATGTCTTGTTGTTCATCATTAATCAAATTTAAAAGTTCATCTTTATCTTTAACAAGACCGATGACCTCACCATCTAAATAAACTTGATATACACTTTGTGGGTTGACATTTTTATGATTTAAACTTGTTGTAACAACTATTAACAATGTAAGAATGCTAAGAATTATAACAGCAACTTTCTTTCTTTGCATAATGATACCTTCCTTTTTATATCTTAGTTTCATACTAACATATTTTTTGATACTTTACAAAGTAAATGATTAACTAAATGAATTTTCATCAATAGGAGAATATGGTTTGAAACAACTTTTATTAAGTTCAAATAAAATTTGAAATAAACCAGTGCTACCACGACGATGTTTTGCAATAATAACATCAACAGGAACAATAGTCTGTTTGTTATCCGCAGTTTTATTTTCAAAATAATCTTGACGATTTAAAAACATTACAAGGTCGGCATCTTGCTCGATAGAACCTGACTCACGTAAATCAGCAAGTCTTGGTTGGTTGGATTCTCTTCTTTCAGCATTTCTGGAAAGCTGTGCTAAAGCAATAACAGGCACTTTAAGCTCCATAGCCATTGTCTTAAAGGCACGAGAAATTTCAGAAACCTCGACTTGTCTTGATTCTACCCGACCGCCTGTCGTAACTAACTGTAAGTAGTCAATAACGACTAGTCCTAAACCTTTTGGACTGGCAGCAAGCCGACGGCATTTGGCTTTGATTTCCGAAGAGGTAACGCTCGCGTCATCTTCGATATAAATGTTGGTATCAGCAAGTTCACTCATGGCTTCTGTATATCTTTTCCAATCATTATCATTTAACATACCGGTTTTTAGTTTTTCACCCTCAATTTGCCCAACAGCGCTTATCATACGATTAACGAGTTGTTCCGCACTCATTTCTAAGTTAAAGATGGCAACATTTTTATCAGTTTTCATAGCAGCATTTGTCGCGATATTAAGAGCAAAAGCCGTTTTTCCCATACCTGGACGAGCTGCTAAAATAATAAGTTCACCCTCATGGAAACCAGAGGTAGCCCGGTCTAAATCAGGAAAACCACTTGGAATACCTGTTACAGCCGTTTTGTTTTGACTTAGTCTTTCTAAGTTTTCATGAGCTTCATGTAAAGCAACTGAAATAGGTTTAAACTCACTTGTTTTACGCGCTCTTGCTACTTGTGTTAATTTTTGCTCTGATTGGTCTAAAAGTTTAGTCAAATCATCTTCTTCATTATAAGCATTTGTGATAATATCTGTCGCAGTATCAATTAGTTTTCTTCTTGTTGCTTTTTCTTTGACTATTTCAATATAATAATCTAAATTGCCACTTGTAGCTACGGAATCAATGACTTCACTTAAATAGTCTATACCTCCAATAGCATTTAAGTTTTTTTGCTTATCCAGTTCATTTTTTACTGTTGTAATATCAATAGGAACGTTTTCTTTATAAAGGCTAACAAGAGCATTATATATTTTCCTGTGTGCGTCTACAAAAAACATATCTTCAGTTAAATTTTCTGTTATTTTTTCCATAGCATATGGATTAAGAAATGGGACACCTAGAACACTCATTTCTGCTTCAATATTTTGGGGCATATTTCTTGCAGCCATAAAAACACTTCCTTTCTTATATTATTTTGTAAGAGTTATAGAATACTTAATAACTACTTTTTTATGGAGTTCAATGGTTACTTCATGAACACCAAGTGAATCTAAAGGATGATCTAATTTAATACATTTTTTATCAATGTTGTAGCCCATTTTTTTAAATTCATCACTAATTTGTTTGGTAGATATCATTCCAAAAACACGGTCTTCTTTACCTGTTTTAACTTGGAATTTCATTTTTTTATTTTTTAATTCCGCAGCTATTTTTTGACATTCTGCTATTTTTTCTTCTTCCTCTAAATGTTGTTCTAATAAACTTTTATCTAAAAGTTCCTTACTTTTTTTAGTTTCTAATACGGCTAAACCTTTTTTGATTAAGTAGTTAGTTCCATAGCCATCACTAACATTAATCACATCATTTTTCTTTCCTTGTCCTTTGACATCTTGTAATAAAATCACTTTCATTTTTCTCACCGCTTTCTTTTGCTTTCATATTATAACATTAATTGCGTTAAAAAAAAACATTTCTAAAAATGAAATGTTTTATTTAACGTACGGTATTAAAGCCATAAATCTTGCATATTTAATTTGTTCAGCGATATGTCTTTGGTGTTTAGCACAAGCACCAGTCATACGTCTTGGTAAAATTTTTCCTTTATCACTAATATATTTGTTAATAATCATAACATCTTTGTAATCAACACTTTTACCAGCACACATTTGACAAATTTTTTTCTTTTTTCTTCTAAATTCTGCCATAAATAAACTCTCCTTTCCTAGAATGGTAAGTCATCATCAGACAAAGCTACTTCTTCTCCAAAATCTTTAAATGGATCAGTGCTTACATCGTTTGATGGCATTCCTTGAGGTTCATTATATGAAGGCATTTCATCTTGATAACTTGCATTAGATTGGCCATAACTTGATGAAGTATCACCAGCATTACGACTGCCTAAAAAAGTTACATTATCCGCAACAATGTCGGTTGTATAATGTCTTTGTCCATCTTGACCATCATAGCTTCCTGTTTGGATTCTTCCATCAACAGCAACTTGAGAGCCTTTAGTACAATATTTAGCAATATTTTCAGCCTGTCTACGCCATGCAATACAACTAATAAAATCAGTTTGTGGTTGTGTTCCTTGTCCAGTAAATTGTCTTGTAACAGCAACTGTAAATCTTGTTACAGAAACGCCTGAACTTGTTGTTCTCATCTCAGGATCTCTAGCAAGTCTTCCAATTAAAATAACCTTATTCATATCTCTTACTCCTCATCTAAACGAATAATTAAATGTCTTAAAACATTTTCATCTAAACGAATTTTACGGTCAAATTCATTAATGATATCTTTGTCAGCTTCAACTTGCATAACAAAATAATATCCGTTTAATTCTTTATTAATAGGATAAGCAAGTTTTTTGCTACCAAGTTCTTTGTATTCTACTACTTTTCCTTTTAAAGATTCTACAAGTTTTTTAAAAGTTTCAGCACATTTTTTAACATCTGCGCTTTCCATAGTAGATTTAACAATAAACATGATTTCATATTTGTTCATTTTCTACACCTCCTTATGGTCTAATGGCTTTTTTACTAAAAAAAAGCAAGGAGTAATCGCTTACTCGTAAGTATTTTAGCATTATATTTTAGGAATGTAAATAACAAATTGTTTTGATTTAGAAAGAAAAGTATCACGCTTTTAAGAAAGAATTTTTAAATCTCTAATTAGAGTCTCATTTTGCAATCAGTTATATAAACTCAGTCTTTTTTTATTAAACCAATACTTACTATCAACAAAATAAATTGTATTTTATATAATTTTCCCGAAAGAAAAGTAGCTAAATATATCCTTTTTACATCCTTGCCGAGCATATAAATGCCACTTATACTTAATTCATACCAGTTATTAGCATTCTTAAAATTGCCACCAAATTTCTTTTCGTACTACTTGGAATATTCGTAAGTTCTTTCATTATTTTAAGAAGCATAGCTAATTTAAGTTCTTTTAATTCCAAAACATTTTGAATATTCATTTTTTCAAAAATAGCAAAAAAAGTTAGCACAAAATTTTTCTTTTCTTCCATACTCATACCATCTAAGTATTCTTGTAAGTTGCTTTCTAATTTCTTACTTTTTTTAGATAAAGTAGCCGGTACCAAGAAGCCACCAAAACATTCCCAACTATATCCGTTATGCTGCATAATATTTTTAGCATTGCTTTTGACAACCATATAATTTTTATGTTCCAAAATCATGCCAACAACACTTTCTTCTGGAACAACCATTAAAAGTTTGTTTTGCATTTCCTCATATAAAGGAGAATTTACAACCTCTTTTAAAAAACCAGGTCCATCAAAATTACATACTTTTTTGATTTTCTTTTTAACCGTTTCTTTCGCGTACATATAAGCATACATGGCCAAATTGCCACCTTTGCTATGTCCACCAACATAGACATTACGGTCAAAAAAAGTAAGGGTTTCCTCTAAATAACGCTTAGCTTTTAACTGAGCCTCCACCGGAAATTTATAAATTAATTCAAAATCTTCTTTCCAACCAACGACATGACTATCCGTTCCTTCAAAAGAAATATAAGTCACAAAAGGTGTTCTAATCGTTAAAGCACCAAATTGAGAAAATTCATTAGCCTCTAGTATCAAATGAGAAAGTCTAATATTTTGATATCTTTTGGCGATTTGTAACATGAGCATTAATTTATAGGAATTGGGAAACAGCCAATCTTCTTTTTTAAAATCTTTTTCACTATATTTATCTAAAAATTTAGTACTGGCCTCTTTAATCGTTACGCTTTTTCCTTTTTCTTTAGGAACAATTCCTTCTAATTTCACATAACTTAATAAGGCAAAAACAAGTGCATCAACATCATTAAATTCATAATCTAAAAAGGAAATATCGCCATAAAATTCAATATAATCAAAAACTGTTTTCAAAGATTTTCCCACCTTTTCTAATATTGAGTTCTTTCATAAACTTTGCTATAATTTTACCATAGAAAGTAGGATTTATGAAAAAAATAAACAGGAACCAAAGGAAAAATTTAAAAGTCATTATTCCTCTTATTATCGTGGCTATTTTGATTTTTGGTTTGTTTTGGGGTTATAAGATTTTGACAAAGAAAAAAATCACGTCGTTTTTAGAAAACGTTCAAGTTGGCACATATGCCAATATCGATAAATATGTGATTTACGGAACACACATGAATATTACAGGTAATATTGCTATAGGGGAAAACGTTAATGATATTAAACTTATTTTAAAAAGTGCCCAGGAAGAAAAAGATTTAAAGGCTACTTTTGATAAAGATGATTCTGGCTACTCGTTTTACTTAAGTAACTATATTAATGATGGACTATATTTAGAAAATATACCAAATGATACTTATTATCTTCTTATCAAAACAACCGATGAAGAAAATGGTGACAAATATTATTCGGTTTTAAATGATACAAATTACAATAATCTTACTTATTATACTTTAACTAAAAATAACAAAAACAACAAAATAGGGATTGAATGGAATACTTACGAAGAACTCCCTACTTTAAGATTTGAGATTACCGAGACCACTTTACCAGATGATGTTTATGATTTCACGATTGACCCAGGACATGATGCGAGTGATCCTGGTATGACAATATGTTTTAAAAATAATATTATTACAAATCCTTATGGAGATTATTGTCCTTATAATATGACTTTATATAAGGAAAGTGATTTCAATTTAGAGGTATCTTTAGCCTTGAAAGATAAATTAACCGCTCTAGGTTATAAAGTAAGTATGACAAGAGAAACCAAAAATGATTTAGTAAATATTTATGAGACAATGGGCAGTGCCACGATGGCAAATGATACTTCTTCAAAATATAATATTGCTATTCATCATAATTCCACTGGGGCAGGAGGAAATCAAACAAGTGCAAAAGGAATTGAAGTTTACATTGCTAATGACACCAAACTTTCCTTAGCCACTTCGATTGTTGATAGTCTTATTAAAGATGCGAATGCGTCTCCTTCTTATAAATACACCAACAAAGTAGATGAAGGCATTTATCAAAGATTATTTACAGAAAAAGAAATTTTAGAAGATGATGTTCAACCAAGCAATAAAACGACAGACACACCTTATTATTATAATCTAAGAGAAGTTGGGGGCATTTCTACTCATGCTTCTAATGATGGTAGATACGAAAATGTTGGCCCTTACTATTATCCTAAAAACCCTTATTATAACGCGAATAAAACGGCTGAATCTTATTTAATAGAATTAGGTTATTTAGACAATTTAGAAGATTTACAAAATATTTTAAATAATAAAGATGGATACGCGAATGGTATCGCGAATGGATTTAAAAATTATTTAGAAAAAGAAGCTGCGTAATTGCAACTTCCTTTTTTATTTAAATTAACTTGCTTTTTGGTCTAGAGTAATCGTTAATTCTTTATATTCTCCTTTACGATAAACTTTAATTTTCATCGTATCACCCACTGTGTGGTTATAAAGTAAATATCTTAAATAGGCCAAGTTAGTAACTTCTTTGTCATCTGCAGCAACGATAATATCACCGTTTTTAATGCCACCTTTTTCAGCTGGAGAAGAAGCGACAACCGTTTGAATGTAAACACCACTTGAAACACCTAGACTACTTAATGTAGGATAGTTAAAGTCACTGACGTTTAACATAGATACTCCTAAAGATGGTCTTTCAATGGTTTCTCCTTTTTCTAGTTTAGTAGCATATTTTAAAGCAGTTTCAATTGGAATAGCAAAACCCATTCCCTCAATAGTAGCAGTAGATGTTGAACTTCCTGAAGATAATTTTAAAGAATTCATTCCAATAACTTCACCATTAGCATTTAATAATGGTCCACCTGAGTTTCCAGAGTTAATAGCCGCGTCTGTTTGTAAAACACTCATCATCATATCGGCACGAGAACTATTTGATGAAGAAACACTGACAAGTCTATTTTTTCCCGATAAGATACCTCTTGTAACTGTTCCTGAATATGTATCAGCATTAATTGGAGCACCGACTGTAAAGACCGTATCACCAAGTCTTGAGTTTTCACTGCTTCCCATCGTTGCTATTGCCAAGGCTTTTGATGAATCAATGGATAAAACAGCAGTATCTGAATAAGAATCTTTGCCTTCAATTTTAGTTTCAACAATAGAGCCATCAGTAAAAACAGCATAAACCGCATCTCCACTATCAATAACATGGTTATTGGTTAAAATATAGGCTTTATTACCATCTTTTTTATATACAAAACCAGTCCCTGTTGCATATAATTCTTTATTAATATAGGTTTTTACAACAACAACCGCATCATAAACTTTATCAACTGCATCAGCAATACCAGTATCTGTCACGGTCACATTTTTATTAACGACTTCTTCCGTTATCGTTTTAACAAATGGTTCTGGGAAAAAATAAATAAGTAAATATAATCCTCCCGCTCCTATAAAAAGCATAATAACTGAAAGTATCAAATAACGTCCTATAGAATTTGATGTTTTGGCAGTAACAACCTTTTCTTTTTTCATTTTTGTTAACATTCCTTTCATAATTTAATTAATTGTTGATAATTGATTGGAAATCCCATTCTATCTAGTACTTTTTCGATAGAGATTGTTTTTAATTTATCAGCTAAAATTTGAATTTCATATTCCATCTCACTCATTAGTAAGAAAAAATCATCCTTACGAAGCATTTGTTTTAAAATTAAAACAATAGCAAATAAATCATTTTTTCCATATATATATTCCCCATTTAATTTAGGAATATGTAGTTGCTCATGATAAATTGTATCTTCAATGTCACGTTGAGCTCTATGGTCATACAAGATATCTTCATGAGCACATAGATTCCGAAAATTAGCTAAAATTGGTAAATAGACAATAAGCTGTTCAACACTGACACCAAAGTCTTTAGCTATTTCGGCTTGATTTTCAGGCTTTAAGATTTGATATAATTCACTAACGATTCCAAAAGACAAAATTTTGACCACAATCCAAAAAGGAATATAACCATATTTATCTATATAATGCATGGTAGCTTGATGTTGACCACCATTAATTCTAATTTGTCTTTTCATTTTTCTTAGTAAATCATCTACTTGTTTTCTTCTTTTTTTATCAGAAACAAAGTTTTTAGGATTTAAATAATCTTCCTCACGAATACCATAATGTTTTGACATATTATAAGATGTTATACTTTTAATATTATTTTCAATAATTAGTAAGTTTTTAAAAATAATATTGCGCATGTGTCTATCAAATTGGAACATCGCATATACTTCTTCAAAGGTTGTTCCCTCAATAAATTTTTTATTGCTGGCACTTTCCATAAAAAGCATTCGATAACCATTAAAGAAAAAATAATTTTCACGAAGTAAAATATCTTCAGCTTCTTTTGTATCCGTAACAATAAGCCCTTTACCTTGCATAATGCTAACTTGTTCTTCAAGAGTTTTGAATGTTTTCTGCATCACATCGCCCCATATTCTGCAAACATTATATCACAAAGTACTTACTAATTGTAAAAAGTTTTCATGTCAACTTTGTTATGATTTTGTGAAAAAAAGGTGAAATTGTTTTATAATATTTTTTAAGAAAGGAGCTTGTTATGCCCTCGATTGTTACTCATCATTTATTTGCCAAAGATGTTTTAGAAAGTCTACCCCATTCTATAAAAGAAACGGTTACACACAACATAGAAACATACTTAATATTTGCCCAAAGTTTTGATAATTTATTTTATTATCATTTCTTATTTCCTATTACTGGTCAAAAAATAAGGCAATTAGGGATAGACGCTCAAAAATTAAAAACAGATATTTATTTTAAAAAAATTATAGAAAATATCAAGAAAAAGCATTTAGAAAATAATGCCGAACTTTTAGCCTTTCTTTATGGTAGTGTCACCCACTACATCTTGGATTACCATTGTCATCCCTTTGTTTTTTATTATACAAATGATGTTAATTTAAATTTGAAATATCGCGGATTACACGAAAAAATGGAAGTAAATTTAGATGCCTACATGTTACAAAAAAAGTGGAATAAAAACTTAAAAGAAGAACAGTTAGCTAATATTCTTTTACCCAAAATAAAGTTTTCTAAAGAACTTAAATGTGTAATGGATAATGCTTATTTTCAAACATTTAACATTAAAAATATGGGGAATATTTATGAAAAGTCTGTTCAAAATGGGAACTTCATTCTAAAAAATTTTGTCACGGATAAAACAGGAATCAAGAAAAAACTTTATCGATTAAAGGACAACATTACTTTCTTTAGTAAACGCCGTTATGAATATTTAAGTTTTCATGTCACAGAAATAAATCGTAATTATTTAAATGAAAATCATGATTTATGGTTAAATCCTTGGAGTGGTAAAGAAAGCAACCAATCTTTTAATGATTTATATGAAGTGGCACTTAAAAAAGCAACAAACACCATTAAAACTATTGATAGCTATTTTGCCAATAAAGGTTCTTTAAATGATGTTATGAACATTTTAAAAGATTATTCCTACTTATCTGGTATTTCTTGGCATGACAACAAGCCTCTTATTTACTCTAAAATTTAAGACTGCTAGCAATAATACTGGCTAAATTATCTATATAATTATCATCCAATAATTTTCTTCGTTCCTCTTCATTAGATAAGAAACCACATTCTATTAAAACGCCAGGCACTTTTAATTTCGAATACATATAGATAGTATTCGATATTTTTTTGGCTTCCCGATTTACATTTAGAGCTTTATTAAAGTCATTTTGCATTTGAATGGCTAAATCTTTGTTTTCTTTAGTGTAAAACACTTGTGGTCCAGAATAACTTTTGTCTTCTAAATAGTTTAAATGAATAGAAATATAATAATTAGCGCCACTTTCATTTATTCTCCGAATACGATGATCAAAATCACTTTTTTTACGTCTATTAACTTCCGGACTTGCTAAATCATAATCGCCGTCCCTTGTAAGTAAAACTGTTATATTTTTCTGTTCTAATTTTTCTTTTACTTTAAGAGCAATCTTCAAATTAATATCTTTTTCTTTAATGTCATTTATCACTGTTCCTGGATCAACTCCACCATGACCAGGATCTAAAATAACAATGTTCTGCAACTTCTTTTCCGTGGCAAAAGTAACATTAAAAGAACAAAAAAGTAATAAAAACAAAAATAAACAAATATAATTCTTTTTCATACTTTATTTTACGTTTGCAACTACAAAAAAAGCCCACTTTTGTGAACTTTTTGACATTTTTTAAAAAGAAAATATTAACGTTTGCTGAATTGAGGAGCACGACGAGCTTTTTTAAGACCATATTTTTTACGTTCTTTAACTCTTGGGTCTCTTGTAATCATACCAGCTGGTTTTAAGATTTTACGATAAGCAGTATCTGCAGTTTGATCAGTATTAGCATCAAATTTTAATAAAGCCCTTGTAATACCTAAACGAATAGCACCAGCTTGTCCAGCGTATCCTCCACCTTTTACATTAACTTCGATATCAAAACGATTTTCGTTATTTGTTAATGTTAAAGGTTGTTTTAAGTCTAAAACCAAAATTTTATCAGGCATGTATTCATTAACATCTACACCATTAATTGTAATATTTCCTGTACCACTTGTTAAAGTTACTTGTGCAGTTGCACGTTTTCTTCTACCAATAGCACTCCATGTTTGTTTAGCCATAAATTATCCTCCTTAATCTACTTTCAATTCTTCTGGTTTTTGAGCTGTTTGTTTATGATTTTCATCACGATAAACAAATAACTTTTTACCCATTTGTCTTCCTAAGCGTCCATGAGGAAGCATTCCTTTAACAGCACGTTCCATCATTTCTTCAGGATAATTTTGAAGCATTGTACGAGCATTACGTTCTCTTAAGCCTCCTGGAAATCCAGAATGGTTATAATACATTTTGTCTTCTAACTTGTTTCCAGTTAAACGAACTTTAGATGCATTAACAATAATAACATAATCTCCACAGTCAACGCTTGGTGTATAAGTAGGTTTATGTTTACCTCTTAAAATAGTAGCAGCTTTACTAGCTACACGACCTAATGTTTTTCCTTCGGCATCAATTACATACCATTTACGGTCAACATTTTCTTTTTTTTGTAAAAATGTACTCATAATATTCTTTCCTTTCATCTAATCTTCTTAAAATCCACTTTCCCACGGCAAACTTCTTAAAGATAAAATAAAATGTACCGATTAAAATTATATGCGATTAAATGGTTATTGTCAAATAAAAAAATCGAATAATATCAATAGTTAACATTTTTCTTGTTAATTTTTAATATTTTACTTCTTTTAAATATAATCCTTGTGGCTCTGCTACCATAAATTGAACTTTCTGTGTTGGATTAGAAAGTGAAAAAGAAATGTCTTCAAAAGATATTTTATTAAAACCAACTTCTAATAAAGCCCCAACAATATGTCTTACCATATAGCGATAAAAACCTGTTCCACGTAATGTAAAATAATAGTAATTTCCTTGTTTTTTTATTTTAATATCGTAAATAGTTGTTTCGTAATTATCTCTAAAACCACTGACATAGTTATTAAAGGAATGTGTACCTAAAAATAATTTAGATGCTTTTTTCATTTTTCGCAAGTCTGGCTTTTGATAAATATAGGTGACATAATCGCTTAAAAAAGGATCTTTTTCACCATAATAAGCTTTATATACATAAGTTTTTTCTTTGGCACTATAACGAGCATGAAAAGTGTCATCCACATTTTGAATACGTAAAACAGATACATAAGGATTTAATAACCTATTCATAACATACTTTAATTTAGATAAAGTAATATCCATATCTAAATCAAATGAAATAGCTTGACCTAAAGCATGAACTTTTCGGTCTGTTCGTCCAGCTCCTTTTATTTCTACTTTTCGTTTGGCAATTATAGAAAGAACATTTTCTACTTCATTTTGCACACCTTTACCATTATTAAGCCTTTGAAAGCCCTCAAATTTACTTCCATCATATTTTATTATGGCTAAATATCTCATGCTACACCTCGATATATGGCTTTTAAAGTTTCATTGAACGTTATTTCATGGTCAATTTCATAGCCACATTCTTCTAAATATTTAATAATTTCGACAGTATGTGGCATTGGCACATACTTATAAATTTCTTCGTTATAAAAATCTGTGATTAATTTGCATTTTTCATTTTTTGTAAATAAATAAAATTCTTTTACTGTTTCGCATATAAAGTTCATATCATTCTCAATTAAAACGATTTTTACTTTTTGTATATATATTAAGTTACGTAAAAGTCTTCTAAAATAATCTTTCTCTTCATTAATCATATCTCTAAAAAAATATTCACATATAATAATTTTTGATTTTAAAAGTAAAACTTCAACTAAATATATTTTTTTTAATTCTAAAGGAGTTAAATATTTTAATGATTCAGTTAAAATACTCTCTTTTAGTTTCACAAGTTTAAAAAGTTTGATGATTTTATCACTTGAAGCATGAGTATTATTTTTTAAATACTCTTCTACACTTATCAAAGACGTCACTTTATTATCTAAAATAAAACCTTTTTCTAAAGATGATTTGGCATTCCTAAAATGCGATTTGAAATTTACAAAAACCGTAAAATTATCTTCTTTTAAAAAAGACGTCAGATTGATGGCCATAACGATTCCTCCAAGTCTTCTTTATTATAACAAATTTTATGTGATAATCCGTAATATCCTAACTGTTTTGATAAATTAACATAAAAAGGAATAGAATAGCCTAATAATTTCATTAATTTTTCTTCTTTTAAAACAGATTCTGTTGCTCCCTCTATAGCAATTTTATTATTTTTAAGAACATATAAATAATTAAAATAGATTGTTTGTTCAATGTTCTTAGTTACATAAAATATTTTTATATTTTTAACTTTTAAAAAATTTAAAAACAATATGAAATCTTCATTATTGAGATTTAGTTCATCACAAAACAGAAAATCCGGAATATTCTTTATTTTAGTCCATAAGGCATATTTATAATCGTCAGGTTCTTTAAAAAATTTTTTTAAAAAAGAAATCGTTTCTTCATCATAATTTTGAATATCTATATTTTGGAAAAGTAGACGTTCTTTTAAATAAAAAGATACTGTACCATTCGTGGCATAATTTTTGTTTTTTAATAGTGATTTTAAAAGCATAGTTTTTCCAGAGCCACTTTCCCCTAAAAGACAACAAGACGTCTGTAAATCGATATTTAAATTTTCTATCATGGTTAAACCATGAAAAACCAAATTATAATTTACTGCTACGAAGTACTTTTCCATATTGATCACTAACTATAGTTTAACGAAAAAAAAAGCAAAAAAAAAGAGCAAATCGTCAAAATTCGCCTTTTTATTCATCTTTTGTAGGCATTTTTATGATAAACTCACCAGGTAAGCTATACATATACTTTTCTCTGGCATAACGAGCCACATATTCCGAGTCATGTAGCTTTGTCACTTCACTATTTAAACTTTCTTCTTCCGCAAGTAGTTCATCGTAATAATTATTTAAATTTTGTATTTCTGTTTTATTGGATACTATAGAAATCCAATCTTGAAAAATCTGAATGATAGACAAAGATACTACCACCACAAGAGCAATCGTTAAAAGAAAGAATCTTTTTTTCGCTTTAGAAAGTGTTTTCTTTTGCAAATACCATCCCTACTTTCTATGCGAGATTATATCATTCTTTCTATTTTTTTACAATTTTAAGGATGGAATTTTTTGAAACATTGACATTTTTTGACAGGTAACCATATAAGGCAAAACCAAAGAGAACAAAGAAAACAAAATAAATATGAACAACGCCATCGTTTAGATAATAAAGGAGAAGTAGATACATTAAAGTAATATCTACTATAAAAAGAAACGTAGTAAGATATTTAAGCCAATTCGGATAAGTATCGGTTAATTTAAAATGAAAATTGGTTAAAACATGAAAGAAAAAACCAAAACAAAAGGAAGCAAAAAAAGATAAAAGTTGAATAACTTCATTCATTATTTAAATAATTTAGCCATAAAACTTTCTTCTTTTGGCTTTGTTCCTGTTTTTTCTAAATATTGATAACTATTTATTTTTCCTTTTATTTTTACATTCCCGTCATGAGTATCTAGTTTTAATAGTTCTAAGTTGCTTCCTTTTAAAAGTAATGTTCCCATCGTTGTTTCCAGTAAGAATTCTTCATGGTCAAAACTTGTTATTTTTTTAACACCCGTTAAATATATTTCTCGTCTATCAATAATTTTTACTTCATGACTACTTGAAACTAACTGTGGAACACTATCCATATTATCACCCAATAAAGCATATGAACTTAAAAATAATTTATACCTTAAAAAAACTAGGAACCCCTAGTATTTTTATTCTTCAGCTTTATTATAAGCATCTAATACAGCGTTTGTAAATTCAGTACGTACATCTGGATTAATTGGATGACATACATCTTTATATTCACCAGTAGCAGTTTTTCTACTTGGCATAGCTATAAATAGACCGTTATCTCCTTCAATTATTCTAATATCATGAATGGCAAATGAATCATCTAATAATACAGATGCAATTCCTCTCAATCTTGAATTTTCTTTCGTAATTTTACGAACACTTACAGATGTAATCTTCATAATATTCTCTCCTTCTAAAGTTATCTCTAACTTATGCTTTTATTTTATAACGAACCAAAGGGCGATTTCAAGACTTTTACGCAAAGTTTACAACGACATCGCCAATTATAACATCTGAATAATTAAAGCTTTTTTGCGTACCATCTATTAATACAGTAAAAACATATGGATATAATCCCGAAACAATCCCATAATATTCATAATTTTTATTACGCATACCATACACATCTATTTTAACATTTTTATTTAGGTATTTTTTCATATTTTCTCTCACAATATCTAAATTCATTGTCCCTCCCTACCTTGGAAAACCAACATACATCATGCCTGTACTAATAATTCCTCCCATGCCATCTGAACCATACTTTGTTTTCGAAAGCAAACTAACTAAATCAATTTCTTTATTTCTTTCGCTCATAGCAAGTACAGTAGCAATGATAGCAGGATCTAAGGCATGAATATTAACACGTTTGGGTGAACTCGCAAAATTGGCACCAGCTCTAATAAGCTCTTCGTAATCACTTTGACAAGCACCAGCAATAATAACAAGTTTTTCATGACTTTTTTCATATTTTCTAGCTTCTTTAACTGCTTTCACAAAGTACTCAGTATTTTTATAATTTTTAATATCGTTTTTACTTCCTTTTTTTTCATAGTAAGCGTCATGTCCTGTGATAATGACAATGTCTGGTTGATATTCGATTAAAAGATTTTTTATTTCTTTATAGATTTCTTTTTCATTTATTTGTTTACCGATAGCCATAACTTTATTTCTTTTATAAAAATTCAAACATCTTTCTAGATAATCTTTATCCGCGTCAATATGCAGTACTTTTCCTGGAAGAAAAAAATAATCTCCTCGATCGTCATTGAATAATAATGGTTCATCTTCATCAACACTTCTTGTGTCATTTTGATAGATTTTTAAATCTTCTAAAGGAGCATCTGCATATAAACGAACATTCACGCCTTTCAAGTAGGCAGTTTCATTTTTTATAGACAAAATTTTAAAAACAACATCATGATTATACTTGTATCTTGTTACTAAATTTCCTACCTCTAGTGTCATTTGATTCACCTATTTCAATATATGAAAAAAATTAGTACTTATGCACTAATTTCTTTTAAAAAAAGTTCACTTTTATCATTTAAATTTTATTAAATACATATATTACTTTTTAAACTTCAAAAGAAATCATTAACTTATACACTATCCTAGTGTATAAGGGCTTGAAGAGGTTCCTGAACCACTTGTAATTCTAACATTTGCCTTCAAATAAACTACAGGTCTTACAACATTTGTATTTACTGCACTCACTCCACCCCAATTATTATTAACCATAACAACATTTGTTGTTTTATAATTTGTACCTAAAGACAATGTCCATTCTGCTGATCCATAATATAGCCAATCATTAGGAGCACATGTTGTATATGCAGTTCTCCAATTATTTTTACTAAAAGAAATACATCTTGCGCGCCCAGAAGAACCACCACTTGTCGCATAGCCGTAATCACTCACATACATAAGTCCAACAATGCCTGTCCAGGTCATAGGATAACCATCAGACACCTGTGTTGTTGTACGTTCTAATTTATAATGTCCAATGACATCCGTACTATTTATGGAATCTCTTCCTAAAGTCCAAAGAGCTTTAGAAATCATATTTTTACTTGTTGTATTTAAAGTATTATAAAAAGTTGTATTTAAAGTTGTTTTCAAAGTGGTAGAGCTCCAATTCGAAGTAGCTGATGTATGCCATTGAAGCGTTCCATAAGATGAATTTCGGATAATTTTAAGTCTTGTTTCTTTCGTTCCACTACCATTATCTATATTTTTAAAAGAACCTATAATGCGCCATAACTCTCCATTAAAACTTACATAATTATTCGGACTTACTCCATAATAACGTGCATTACCATCAGGGTCATCCGCGATAACTTGACCTTTTCCTACTAAATTTGTAACTAACGTTGTTGCAATCGTTCCCACATTAACCGTTGCTTTCGTGCTCACCGTACCACTTACTCTTCCTGATTTATCTACAACTTTTACGACTAAAGTATAAGTTGCATTAGCAAGACCTGTAAATGTATAAGAACTTGATGAACTTGATACAAAATTACTTCCTCCATCTTTGCTATAGTAATAAGTTACAATCCCACTTCCGGAATCAGTTGATCCACTCGCACTTACTTTTATACTACTTCCTGATACACTTGCACTTATCTTAGCTGCTGGATTAGTCGTATCAACACGGTATGCTGAAGAACAACTTGTTGAAGAGACATTTCCAACTTTGTCAGTGGTATTAGCACATACTTTTTGAGCACTTGCATTTGTTCCTAAGGCTATCGTAAATGTATTATTACTTAATGTTGCTGCTGTACTTGGTG
>CAJLEF010000007.1 GCA_905205665.1 uncultured Bacillota bacterium
ATGAACTTTTTTTATTAAAACCTCAAGTGTTGCACTTGTTATTATAAATTATCACATAAAAAAACATCAACCATTTATTTTGATTGATGATGACTTTTATAAAACGAACACATATTTTGTAATTTACATTCCTCACAAAGAGGACTTTGAGCCTTACATTGATATCTTCCGAATAAAACTAATTGATGATGAAGACGACTCCATTTTTCTTTTGGAAACTTTTTCATTAATTTTTTTTCAACCGTTAAAACAGAATCATTTTTATAGGCGTATTTTAAACGTTTAGAAACTCTTTCTACATGAGTATCGACTGCAATACTTGGTTCATCAAAAATATTAGATAACACAACATTACACGTTTTACGACCAACACCTGGTAGGCTTTCTAAATAAGCTCTATCATTAGGAACAGCGCCTTGATAATCTTTAAGAAGGCGTCTAGCAATTTCTTGAATATAAAATGTTTTTTTGGTATAAGAACCTAAAGGATAAATGATTTTTTCGACTTCTTTTCGGGGGGCTTCACTTAAAGATGTTAAATCATATTTTTGCCATAATATTTTAGTAGCTTCATTTACTCTTTTATCTGTGCATTGAGCTGACAAAACCGTAGCGATTAAAAGTTCATAAGGCTTATCATAATTAAGTTCACAACGAGCGTCAGGATAAAGCTCGTCTAAATAATTTAATAACAACTCAGTATTCTTCATCTTCTAACCAATTATAGTCAAAAAGTTCAACGGGTGCTTTTTTCTCATTTTTCTTCGTGAGCCCTTCATTGACCTCTTTGAGCGTATGATATCCTTTCTTCTGCCATTCATATAATATTTTATCAATATATCTTAAACTACTTACCCCATTATAAACGGCTTCTTTTAAAGCACCTAAAATAAGTTCTTCTGAAAAATCCTTTTCTAACCAAGCATTAATAATTTCATATTCCATAGGTGAGATATTACGTCCTAATTCTTTTTGAAAAGTATCAAAAATAGTTTCTTTCGTTTCAGCTTCTTTTTTCTTTTCCACTTTCTTCCATAAAGATTCATAAAGTGGAGTTAAACTAATGGTTTCACAACGTTTATTTTTTTCGTCTTTACCAGTATCCACTTCGATAAAATTAAGAGTAATAAGATGATTGAATGCCTGTAAAACTTGTTCTTCTTTTAAAGATAATACTTTGGAAATCTTAGAAACATTTAAAGTTTTGTCATCCGTATCTTCAAAATACATTAAAAGAAGAAATTCGATTAAAGATAGGTTATTTTTAAGCGCCACTTCGATTAAATGTGAAGATAAAGTAAATCTTTTTTCTGTTAAAAACTCAATGTTAGGCATTTTCCTCACCTCTTTTTCTAATACCCATTATTTTTTAAATAAGTTAATATCTCTTCTCTTTCATTTTTTAATTTTCCTGATAAAATTAAATTTTCAATGTGTTCTATTAAAACTCCTAATTCTCTACCTTGTATATGCGTTATTTCACTTATCTCTTTGCCTTGCAGGGCAATATCCTTACGACTATGAATTGGCATTTTTCTTTCTAAAGCCTCTAATTTTTTCAAAGGATATTTCATTATCTGGGCTGCCACGAGACAATCATAATAACCAAACCGGTACAAATTTTGCATATTAATTGTATCACACTTTAAGAGTTCCTCAATATTTTTTTGTCTCATTTTTAAACTTTTAGTTTGGGGGTATTCCACCTCTGTTTTAATCTGAGCCCATAAGCCACTTAAATCATTGACATAGACAATACTTTTCGTTGTAATTTGTAACTCTTTAAGTAAATTTAATTGCCTTAATAAAGTAAAGCCATTGGCAAGTAAAATACCGTCTAATTCTTTTTTTATTCTTGTTAAAGATAATTCATTTAACATTTTTTTATCTCTTTTAATGGCATTAGCTAAGTTTTTTTCTAAACTAAATTTATAAATACTGGCAAAACGAACTGCTCTTAAAATTCTTAAAGGGTCTTCTCTTACTCTAGTAGTAGGATTTCCTATTGCTCGTATCATTTTTCTTTTAATGTCTTTTTGACCGTCATACAAATCTATAATCTCTTCGTTACGATTCATATAAAAAGCATTGATAGTAAAATCTCTTCTTTCCGCGTCTAAAAGTAAATTATTGGTGTAAGTTATTTTAGAAGGATTTCTGCCTTCATAGGCTTCTTCTTTTCGGTAAGTTGTTATGTCGACATTATAACTTCCTATTCGCATATTATAACAACCATATTGTATAGTTTTATAAGATGGTCCAAAAATCTTAATAATGTCGGCTGGTAAAGCATTCGTAGCAATATCAAAATCGTTAGAACGACGATGAAGCATATAATCACGCACAGCTCCCCCGACAAGATAAGCCTCAAAACCATTTTCTAATATTTTATCTAATACTTCTTTTATTTCTTTTGGAATCACTATTTTCACCACTTACTACATTCATTATATATTTTTTGCCATGAAAAAGAAACAAACGCTTAAGAAATAAGTGTTGGTTTCAAAAAAGAAAACAAAGGGATATTCCTTAAAATGCCAAATAAAATAGTTAAGATTAAAAGACTATTTATAAAAAAAGATTTATATTTTTTTGGTATTTCATAAGGAATGATTTTATAAAAAAGATAACCTACTAAGCATACAAAGACAAAGGGATTATATCGGAAAGCTTGATAAAAACGAAATTGGAATAAAGAAAGAAACATTCGAGTTATGCCACATCCAGGACAATAAAGACCCGTTAGTAAATAAAACGGGCACTTTAAAGAAATATGAAAAAATTGGACAATTCCTAAATATAGGAATAAAACAAGCCCCAAAACTATTTTTTTCATTAATTAGAAAATCTATTTAAATCATTTTGGATAAGGCATTCACTCACAATACCAAGACCAAAAATACTTAAAATAAGATACAAAACAGAATTATCCGCAATATCTAAGCCATACATTTTTCCAGCAACATATAACTTTTGACCCATTTTATAATTCCAGTAAATGCCATATAAGCCACATGTTAAAAGGGTAAAAATTAAAGCAGCTGCACCACTCGATGATTGTTCATCTGATAAACTATTCGTTTCATCTGTCATTGTTACAAACCAATAAAGGCCATAAAGTCCACAAGTTAGAAAAGATAAAATAACACACAAAGCGATATCTCTTTTTTGAATCATAGGTCGATTAAAATTATGAGTTGTACTTTTTGGACTTTGATATAAAGGGGCTCCACAGTTTGGGCAAAAATTAGTATCTTCTTTGACCTCTACCCCACAATTGCTACAAAATTTAGCCATTTCTTCCACATCCATTTCCTGTCTAAAGTATATCAAAGTTACTCTCTAATTACAATGAATATATTCATTTTTTACAAGAAGAAAACTCTCAAATTCTCAGATAAAATATAATAAATAAACATATAAATTTTATTTAAAAACACTATATTCGTCCGAAGTATTTTTAGGTTCATATATATTACTTATTTCAATATACAAAGCTTGTCTTCCCATTGAGTCATAACTTTTATCAAATTCTTTTCTTGATACTTTAATTGCCTTTTCATCTTTTAAAGGATCATTAATATAATAATAGTTTTTATCCATACCAATTATTACAACAACATGAGCATTTTTGGGATAAGTATATGTTCTTGATTTATCATAACTAAACCATTCATAAATATCTTTAGCTTCACTATAATTAATTGTTGTCCATACTAAAACAGGACTACCATTTTGAACATATTCTTCTAAAGGTAATTTATCATCGGAAGTATAAACGTGACCAACTGTATCTTCTGGAAGTTTACTTTTAAAGATGGTATATAAAGAATTTTTTATTACCGGTAAAAATGTTCCCCATCCTCTGAAAGAATCACTCGGATTTCCTGCATAATATCTACTAGGATCAGGTCCATAACGAAGACCATCTTTTTCATAAACTTCTTCTTTGGGTAAATAAAAATCGACATATTCTTTCATACCAATATCAATATTAAAATAGTTTAATAACATTGTTGCACTTGCTATTTCACAGCCATTAGGATAATCTGGATTTTGCTTTACTAATGGGAAATTATTAACCACAAAACTATATTGCAATTTATCATAATATTCATCTAAAACAGCTTCATAATCAGAAACGCTATAATCATCAGAATTATCGTAGTCGTGTCCATTTTTCGAAAGTATTAATTGATTAGTATAATAATCATCCATTAACGAAGGAATTATAGCCTGTTTTAGTCTTTCTTTTTCTCTTGAATATAATTTATACCATATAAAATTATTGGCTATTATACCAACTATTATTAAAATAATTACTAATATTTTATATTTCTTTTTCATTTACATCACAATTTGATTATAGCAAATAATTACATTAAAAGATATTTGTATTACTTAAATTTATGTAATTTTTTATTCAAAGATTTCAATATAGTAAATAGATTCAATGTTAGTGTTTAAACAAGATTGCAGATTTATTTTATTTAATTAATGATACACAGTCATTATCGCTGATATATCTTTTATCGTATTTAAGGAAAAATCTTGACACTTTCCTATTACATTTAGTATAATAAAAAGCGCTTAGAAGGCAGGAAGATTTATTTTTTATAATGTGTAGTTAAATAATATTCACTAGTATAATCTGCCATTAGAACGTGTTTGTAACTACTCCCTATAAAAAAGGTCTTGATACTTTTAAGAAATCTATAGAAAGGAGATTATTATGGCAAGATATACAGGTCCACAATACAAAAAATCACGTCGTTTAAATTTTTCTACATTAGAAAATGGTCGTGAATTAGCACGTCGTCCTTATGCTCCAGGTGTTCATGGTTCTGACAGACGTAAAAAATTAAGTGAATATGGTGTTCAATTACAAGAAAAACAAAAAGTACGTATTATGTATGGTGTAAATGAAAAACAATTCCACAAGATTTTTGACCGTGCTTCTAAAATGAAAGGTATTGCTGGTGAAAATTTATTATTCTTACTAGAAAGTCGTTTAGACAACTTAGTATATCGTATGGGAATGGCTACTACTCGTCGTGGTGCTCGCCAACTTGTTAACCATGGACATATTACTGTAAATGGTGTTAAAGTTGATATTCCATCATATACTTGTAAGCCTGGTGATGTTATCGCTGTTAAAGCTGAATCAACAAATCACCCAGCTATTTTAGCTAGTTTAGAAGCTGTCGTAAACACAAAAGCTTTTGTTGAATTCGACAAAAATAAACTTTCAGGAACTTATTTAAGACGTCCAGATAGAAGCGAATTAAATCCTGAAATCAATGAATCATTAATTGTTGAATACTACAACCGTTAATAAAGAAAAAGTAACATCTCGTTGCTTTTTTTTTAATTCTTTAATATAATTTTAATTAAGGTGAATCGTATGGATAAATTAAAAGATATATGGAATGAAAAGAAAAAATTAATTTTAACAATTACTATTGGCGTAGTTGTTTTTATACTTATTATTGTGTTAATCATTTTACTTGTTAAAATCTTTACAAGATATGATTATGCTTCTACAGAAAAAATGATGGTTAGTGCCACCACAGAATATTTAAAAACAAATAAAGACCTTCTGCCAACCGATGATATGAGTACGATAACGGTTATGTATGATACTTTAGTTGGGGGAAAATAC
Source organism: uncultured Bacillota bacterium (assembly GCA_905205665.1). Taxonomy (GTDB): domain Bacteria; phylum Bacillota_I; class Bacilli_A; order RF39; family UBA660; genus Ventrenecus. The sequence goes on from CAJLEF010000007.1 coordinate 5,663, forward strand.
ATTAAAGAAATGAGTAAAGTAAGTAAAGACTCTTCTTGTACTGGTAGTGTTGACGTTTATAAAAATAATAATAAATATTATTACATTCCTATTCTTTCTTGTGATAATTATGAAACGAAAACTTTAACTGATAAAATTTTAGAGAGTGAAGAGATTGCCACGAAAGACGATGGACTTTATTCTCTTAATGAAAACTATGTTTATCGTGGAGAATTTGTTAACAATTACTTCAAATTTATGAATACCACATGGCGAATTATTAAGTGGAATGATGATAAAATTTATTTAATCAGTGCTGATACCTTAGATAACAAAGTTAATTATGTTTTTGATGACCGTTATAATGAAACGGTTAATAGCCAAAAAGGATATAATACTTTTGAAAGTAGTCGTATTTATAATTCTTTAGAATCTTATTATCGTAATAACTTTAAAAATTATGAAAAATATTTACAAACAATGGATTCTTGTGTTCATTCAAGAAGTGAAAATGATAAAGATAAAACAGGCGCTATCGAATGTACCAAAACATTTACTAGTCTTATTTCTCTTCTTTCTACTTATGATTATATGAATGCATCCGTGGATAGCCTATGTAATAAAATTTCTGATCGTAACTGTTCTAATTATAACTATCTATCTAAAACTAAAAATAAATGGTGGTTATTAAACGGCACAAATGAAAATACTTATGAAGTCTATAGTTCTAATGCTTCTGGAGTTATTTCTCTAGACGCCGCGAATAATAAAAAATTCCTTCGTCCAGTTGTAGCAATTCCAACACATATGCTTTATAAATCTGGAAATGGAACTTCCGATAGTCCTTATGAAATTTATGAATATTAAAGCCTAAGGGCTTTTTTTAATGAGATAATTTAAGCAAAAAAAATAGTCCTCGTTAAAGACTATTATTTTCATACCATTTATTAACAATATCGACATTACTACTAGATGGCATAGGATTTGGCATATCTAACTTAACAATCATAGGTAAATTAAAGGCTGTCCCAAAAGTAAGAGCCATACCACGACGTAAGGTTTTTAAATTATTTAAATCATCTCTTGTCACACTGGAAGTTATCGAATCAATAATTTCATAATCATCAGGATGGAAAATTCTAAAAACTAAGAAATTAGAACATTGAGATAAAGCTGTTTTAGATAACTCACTAGGTCTTTGGGTAATAAAGCCCATTAATACCCCGTATTTACGACCTTCTTTAGTTATTCTATCAAAAATATTATATCCAATAACATCAATATCATTATCTTTAGTAACATAACGATGGGCTTCTTCTAAAATGATGTTAACAGGAAAAGAACCTCGGTCAGTTAAATTAGTCGCATAGTTAAAAAACAATTTGGAATAAAGTTTGGTTAAAATTTTTGCAAATCGATCTTCCATTTCATTTAAGTTAATATTAATAATTTGTGCTTTTTCATTATTTATTGTTTTAAATAAGCCTTCAATATAATCTTTTTTGCTAATAATTTCTTTATATTCAAAAAATCTTTTATTAGGGCTATTGATAATTTGATATAGATGTGTTTTTAAAGATACAGCTCTTTCATACATCGAAACCGAATTATAAACCCCTTCACTTAATAAAGCAAATTCTAAGGCGTCATAAATATCTTCTAAAGAATACGCTAAATTAGGTACCACAAAGTTAGTTTGTAAATTTATTCTCTTAAATTTATTTAAAAAATCAATAACTTGTGTAATTGCATTAATTTTTCCCTGGTTATCGATATTTAAGCATTGTCTTAATGTTCTTGTGTAACCAGGTTCTTTGATTTCACTATTTACATTTAAATCAGGCGTATTATATTTGGTTAAAATAGAAATAATTTGGTCTCTTATTTGACTGGCTTCTTTACCACTTGATAAAACCTCTAATAAAGCGGTCGCGATAATATTATTTTTATATTCTAAACTTTGCGGATCTTCATTTTTGAAAATACGAACATACTGTAATGTTTTTTCTAAAATTGGAATTAGATAAGCATCTTCTACATTAAGTAAAATAGCTAAGTCATCCGCGTCTAAAAAATATGGGGGAAAGCTAATAGTGGTTGATCCTTCTTGAAAACTATTTTCATAACTTTTGAAGTGAATAGAAGAAATATTCTCTAATCCTTCTAAAGCACTTTTATATTCCCCATAAACATCAAATAAAACAATATGAGCATTTAAAGGAGGAGTTTCATTATAAGTAAAGACATTTTGCAAGATACGCGCTACCCCACAACTTTTACCATAACCAGAGTTACCAATAATGGCAAAATGATTAGAAAAAAATTGATTCATATCAGCAGTTATTTTGAAATTCTCATAAGTAAGCGAACTTCCAATTAAAAGCGTATTTTTATCATGATAATTTTGAACTCCCACTAAAGAAATAAGTTCTTCACCAGTAATAATACGAGGAAAAATATTTAAAGATGGTGCCTTATATATTCCTTGTATAAATTTATGATTAAAGATTTCTCCCAATAAATAGATATCTATTTTATCTTGTCTAACCTCTACTATCTTACCAATAATTAATCTTTCTTTATCTTGAAATGTAACATGTATCCCTTTTAAATTAGCTAATAAAGTTTTTTGTAAATTTTCAACATAAACATGATTTTCATTAATATCTATTATTTTTCCGAACATACTATCACCTTTTTATCCTATAACAATTATATGAAATTATTCTTTTAAAGACAAGCAAAAGAACATATTAAAAAAAGTCAAACCACTTAAGTCTTGACTTACTCCTATTAATTTTCGGTTATTTCTATTGTTTTAATAAATTCTAATATTTCTTTAGCTTCATTTTCTTTTAAAGAATAATTAATAATCGCTACTTTTGGAGCATAATCTTTAAATGAAATATCAGACCAAATCGTGTTATTATAATAACCTATAATAGCTTCTTGGTTATTATTTAAAATAAATGTATCTTCTGTTCTTCCTGTTCCACATACGCTATAAGAGTCTTCATAAACATTTAAAAGTGCATAATCTTCATTATTTTCTTTATATAACTTTAAAGAAAATAAAATATTATTAGTATTCTCAACTTCTTCATAGTTCCAAGAAGATGAAATATGCCATTTAATTTCCATGTTATCCACATTTTTGGAGTAATCTTTGCCATCATCTTTGATATCTACCACCGATGAACATTTTTTTCCCCATGTACCAAAAATAACCTTTTGACCTTTTTCCATACACTGATTATTAACAAGATACATAATAAAAATACTGCCACCTATTAAAAGAACAATAATACTAATTAACATAATTTTAAACCATTTCTTTTTCATAATATTTCCTTTCGTTCGTTTTTTTCTAGCTTCATCATATCATTTTTATTTTTCTTTCACAAGCCATGATGATATAGAAAAAGATAACTATCTCTAGCTATCTTTCATTTTAAATTTTCTCTGTTTTTGTCCATATGTATTGGTTGTCTTTTTTTATAAAAGTATGTTGATATTTAGGAAAAGACATATTATTTTCATTAAAATAATTATCTACTTCTTCTTTTGTTAAATTCTCTTTTAAAATATTATTTGTATCAAAGTCATAAAGATTAAAATTACCATTATCTGTTAAGCTACTATAAATTGCACAAGTTTCTAAAACGATTTGTTCCTCTGTCTTTTGAACTATTTCTGTTTTTTCCAAAAGAAACTTTTGAATCGTAGCGCATTCACTTCCTTCAAAATAAGCACCATCATAAACATAACAGATATTATCATAATGAAGATTACTACTTAAAATTTGCTCGTCAATTGTTTTATTATAATTCGTCATAAGATAATTTTTTAAATCATCTAAAGAGACTTTATTTCCTAAAGCACTAAGACTTTTACCAATTAAGGCATTCTCTAAAATATTTTGATTCGCATACACATTTTGAGATAAATCTACCATATCTTTAGAGATATAACTTATAAGTTCCCCAACATCAATTTCTTTCGTTTTATTTTCTAAAATTCTTAAAATGGCTTGCTTAGAAATTTGTGTTTCTTTTTTATCAGGTTCTACTGCAATAATCGTGATTTTATACTGGCCAACGTCCTTATAATTTTGCATGTTTTCATCTAAAAAAGAAACCTTACATTTAGTCGAGACATTATTTACAAAATCATCAACAGAATAATACGTACCTTCTAAAACATTTAAAGATGATACATCTAAGGAACAAGGATTTGTTTGATTAGAATTTAAATCTTTCTTTTGAAAGTAAAAAAACATTAAAGTAATAATAAGAAGAAGTAAAAAAACCATTAAAATTATTTTCTTATACTTATTTTCCATATTACACTACCTATTCTAATTTAATAGTATCATATTTAAAGAAAAAACTAAACACCTAATTTAATTCCTTTACGTTGTAAAATTATTTTTCTTATAAAATCCATAGGAATTACCGTAAAAGATAATAGTAAAACTAAGAATAATTCAAAAGGAGTTAAACCAAAAGTTCTAAAAACAACGCCACCTTTATAAATTAAAATAATTTGAACTGTACAAATAAAAAGAATCGTTAATAAGAATACTTTGTTTTCCTTAATATGAGCTAAAATATTTAGTCTATGAGTTCTGGCATTAAAAGCATTACCAATGCCAATAAAGATAAATAAGGCAAAATAGGCTGTCATTAAATATTTGTCATTTTCTCCGTTTCTTATTAAATTATGAATAAAAGGTGACTTTAAAAAGAAGATACAAAGTAAAGCTGAATAAGCACTAAGCCATAATATTTGGGAATACATATAACGATTTAAAATTGGTTCTTTTTTATCTTTAGGACTTTCTTTCATTGTTTCTAAAAGAGCGGGTTCATAAGAAAAAGCAAGACCAGCAAAAGTATCCATAATCATATTTATCCACAACATCTGAATAATAGTAATAGGCGTATTGACCCCAATAAAAGGTCCAATAATAGAAAGGAATAAAGCACAAAAATTACAGGTTAATTGATAAATAATAAATTTACGGATACTTTTAAAAATCGTTCGTCCATATAAAATTGCTTGACTTATCGATAAGATATTATCATCTAAAATAACAATGTCACTCGCTTCTTTGGCTACTTCTGTCCCACTTCCCATAGCAAAGCCAACGTTTGCTTTTTTTAAAGCAGGCGCGTCATTTACCCCATCCCCTGTCATGCCAACAACAAAATTTTGCTCTAAGGATAACTTAACCAGCCGACTCTTATCTTGGGGAAGAGCCCTTGCGACCACTCTTAAACGCGGTAAAATCTCCTTAATTTGTTCATCACTATAATAATTAAGTTCGGTACTCGTTAACACGATATCACTACTATTTTTAATGATACCAACCTCTTTGGCAATCGAAGTAGCCGTATCTTTCGCATCTCCCGTTATCATCACTACTTGAATGCCAGCATTTTGAATGAGTTCTACTCCTTTAAGGGCTTCTTCTCTTAAATCATCTTTTAGAACAACTAAGCTTAAGAAAGTTAAATAACTTTCATCTTCATCATGTCCCATAGCCAGTGTTAAAACACGACACCCTTTACTCGTTAAATTTTTTATCGTTTGTTCTATTTCCTTTTTGTTAATAAAGGGCTTTTCTTCCCCATTTAACTTTAAATAACGATGACATTTAGGCAGTAATACTTCACTGGCTCCTTTTAAAAACGTTCTTTTAATTCCTTTATCTTTAATAGTAACGGCGGAATACTTATTTGTACTATTAAAATAAGTGTGTTTCATAATTTCACATGCAAACGTCTGGGGTTTTAAAAAAGATAATAGGGCTCGGTCGGTCGCATTACCGCCAATGATAACATCATCACTGTAAATACTTTGATTGTTTAAAATAAGATTTTGAGCTAGTATTTCATAATAACGAGGGTACTTTTTTAATTTGCTTTCTTTGTCAAAAGCCTCTTCATTACTAATAATTTGCATAACCTCTAATTTACCTTTGGTAAGTGTACCGGTTTTGTCGGTAAATAAAATATTTAAAGAACCCGTGGTTTCAATCCCTACTAATTTTCTCACTAAAACATTATTTTTAAGCATTCTTTTCATATTACTTGATAAAACTAACGTAATCATCATAGGAAGACCTTCTGGGACAGCCACCACAATGATAGTTACAGATAAAGTCAAAGAATAAATAAGATAATCTGCCATTAAATGAACATTCGTAATGGTATTTAAAATAGCTTTCCCATCAAAATGATTATCCAAAACAATTACTGAAAATAAATAAGAACAGGTTACTAAAAAGGCGCCAATATAACCAATTTTACTAATAGTCTTAGCTAATCCTTGTAATCTTAACTTCAAAGGACTCATCGGTTCTTCTTCTTGAAGTTCTTTAGCTAAATTACCATACACTGTGTTATCCCCAACGGCTGTAACTTCCATATAAGCTTCGCCATCATAGACAACCGTCCCCCTTAAGACATCTTTATCCATAGTATTCGCATCTTTTAAATGTTCTTTGGTTTCACCATTAAGACGGGATTCATCGACACTTATTTTACCAGATACTAAAAAACCATCCGCGGGCACTTTATCACCTGATGATAAAAAGATAATATCTTTAGTGACAACTTCTTCAAGTTTTATCTTGGTAATCTTACCATTTCTTTTGGCTTTTACCTCAATGCTTTCTTGTTCTTCTTGGAGTTTTTTAAAGGCTTCTTCACTGCCATATTCACTAATGGTCGAAATAAAAGATGCTAAAAAAATAGCGATTAAAATTCCTAAGGTTTCAAACCAATCAAAGTCTCGAAATAAAAAAACTACTTTTATGGTTAAAGCTACTAAAAGAATTTTAATAATGGGATCTCCTAGAGATTCTAAAAGTAATCGCATAAAACTTTTTTGCTTTTTTTCCGTTAAAACATTGGAACCATTTAATTTTCTTTGTACTTCTACTTCTTTTTTATTTAAACCTTTTATGTCCATAAGAAGTATCACCTAGAAAATGATATGAAAAAAATACTTAGTTTAGACTAAATATTTTCGTTTCTTATTTTAATTCATCACCTAAAATATCACTAAGAACTTTTAGGTAACCTTCTTTACTATTTTTTAGTTTATAAAATTGTAAAATACCATAACCAGGATACTCATTTCCTTCTACCATAACAGGACCATTATCCGTAAAGGCAATGTCCCAACCAATGTATCTTACTTGCGGAAGTTTTAAAGCAGCTTCTTGACACATCAAAAAAGCTTCTTTGACATCAGGAATTTTTACTTCTTTAAATTTTTTATGGGTTAAAGGATGTTCTTCGTAAATTTTTCCGTAATCATCAAGAACATTAGAATCAATTTTACCGTCTTTTCCTAAACTAAAGTAAAGGTCATTGGTACAACCGATAATTTCACTTTCATCTTGGTTGATACGAAAGGCATTGCCAACCAAATAAACCTTACCGTCTTTGTAAAGAGTACAAATTCTTAAAGAGCAAACGACATTGGGGTTAATCTCATTAACTTCTTTACTTTGAACAATTTCTTCTTCTATTAAGTATTGTTTTTGTGTTAAAAGTTTTTCATAAAGCTTTTTAAGATCTTTTTCTTTAGATACGGTTATTTTAGTAATTCCATGTCCTCCATATCCAACTGGGTCCTTTGCAAAAACAACTTTGTGAGAGTTTAAAAATGTTTTAAATTCATCTAAATTTGTTTCTCTTAAATCAATAAATTCTCTTTTTAAATATTTTTTAAAAATCGTATTAAATAAAATTTTATCATGTAAAACGATTTCATATTTATCATCATTTAAATAAGAAATTAATTTATAAAAAGACTTAGTTGTAACAAATGTATCTTTTTCTTTACGAGTCAAATTATAATAGTTGCCTCGAAAATAATCGGTATAACCTACCCCTCTTGTTAAAATATTAAAATACATATCTAACTTAATTCTAGTTTTAGATGTATGGTTATCTTTTGCCATAATATCTATCATTTTATTAAGTCTTTCTTTATTAGTTCCTTTTCTTTTTCTCATTAACCATTTGTAAACGTTTGCCATATTTTTCCTCTTTCTTATTTATATACTCTTTCGTTTCGATTACCTATTTCAATTAATGTCTGAGCAATTCCCATGTCTTTATCACGTGAAACTGCTCCAAGGGTAATTCCATCTCCTAGAATAGTGACTTTATCATTTAACTTTACATCTTCATCCACTTGAATCATCATCATATTCATACTAATTTCTCCAACAACAGGATATAATTTATCTTTAATTAATACTTTCGTAGGTCTAATACCATTCGCGTATCCCACAGGTAAAATAGCTACCAGCATATCTTTCTTGACTTTATAAGTAGCTCCGTATCCTAAGTATGTATTTTTTTCTACTCTTTTTATTTGAATAATTCCTGTTATAAATTTCATAGCTGGTTTCACGTCTAAAGTGACATTTAAAGTTGTTTTACTAATATGCCATATTTTTCTTAGAAAATTATTACGGGCTAAACGAAGTTTGTTTTTGAGTCCTACCTTACTTTCTGTTGGACATACATTATAACCATATAATAAAATACCTACTCGAAAAGCATTCACAAAAGAAGGTCGTTCATGAATCATTAAATTCACACTGGAAGAAAGATGAACCATAGGAATTTCTTTTAAATCAATTAAACTCGTTATCTTTTGAAACCTTTTAATTTGTTCATCATAATGGCTATCAAAAATACCAGTCGTTGCTAAATGAGTATAAATACCTTCTAATTCTAAATACTCTGTACTTTTAATTAAATTGACGGCTGTAAAAACATCTTGTTCATTTTGAAAACCAAGGCGTCCCATTCCTGAATCTATTTGTAAATGTAATTTAATAGGTTCTTTTATATGTAAAGAAAGTAAATTAACAAGATATTCATGACTTGGTATGGATAAAGTGATTTTGTTTCGAATCGCGATTTGTAAATCTTCCTTGTTAATAGGTTGCAAACACAAAACCGGAATATCTTGGTCATACTTTCTAATTTCTAAGGCTTCTTTAAGATAAGAAACGGCAATGTAATCGGCTCCACCTTTTTTTACTTCTTCAACAATTTTTTCGCCATGACCATAAGCACCTGACTTTAAAACCGCTATCATGTATTTATATTCAGCATAATTTTTTTTAATTTCTAAAACATTATGTAATATATTTTGGGTATCTATTTCCACGTATGTTTTCATGCTTTTTCCTCCTACTTATGGGTTTCATGATAATAACTATAATCGGCTAGTTCACGAGCCACATTTTCAAGTTCATCATATTCTTCATCAGAACCTATTTCTGATAAGTAAAAAAGTAAATCTTTGTTACTTTTAACATTTTGATAAGGAATGTGATATTCTTCTAAAACTTCCCTTTGATAGTTTGTTAAATATAAATTATCTTTAATATGAACTAATTTATTTTGTTCTACCATTTGGGTAAAATCTTCTTCTTTCATCTCAAACACCTCTTTTATCTTATCATATTTTTCTTATTTTGGGATATATTATTACAAAAGGTGATTCAATGAAAAATAAACTTAAAAATTTACTACAAATCTTTACTCCTTTAATAGGTGGGGGTATTGTTAGTTTTATTATTAAAGATAGTTTAAATTATCAAGATATGGTAAAACCTCTTTTGGCACCACCTAAAATAGTTTTTCCTATCGCGTGGACAATCCTTTATCTATTAATTGGCTATGCTTATTATAAAAATAGACAAGTTAGTGAGAATAAGGAAACAATGATGTTATATTATATTGGTCTCATATTAAATTTTATTTGGCCAATCATTTTCTTTAATTTTAAACTTTATTTAGTGGCTTTATTTGTTATTTGTCTTTTAATAGGTTTTACATACTTGTTATTCTTAAACTATAAAAAAGAAAGTCCCCTTTCAGGAACTTTACTTATTTTTTACTTACTTTGGTTAGTATTTGCAACCTATTTAAATGCCGGAATTTATATTTTAAATTAATCTTTGTTTTCGTAAGCAAGTAAATCACGAATATCTTTTTCTGATAAACTTTTTAAGTAAGCATTATCATCCATATCTTCTTCTATCATTTTATCTGATAGAAGTTTTTTCTTTTCTTGTAAAGATAATATTTTTTCTTCAATGGTGCCTTTACAAATTAATTTAATAACTTCAACTGTTTTCGTTTGACCAATACGGTGAGTTCGGTCGGTGGCTTGATTTTCAGCTTGAGGATTCCACCACAAATCTAAGTGAATAACCACATCAGCACTCGTTAAATTGAGTCCTGTACCACCACTTTTAAGCATAATCAGAAACACATTTGTCTTATCTTTATTAAAAGCATCAACTAAAATTTGTCTTTGTTTACTTGGCACAGACCCGTCAATCACATATGTAGAAATACCTTCCCTATTTAAGGCGTCTTTAACAAGATAAAGAGCTGTTTTAAAACTTGTAAACAGTAAAATTTTATGACCATTGGAAACTAGTTCTTTTAGTGTATCTAGTAAGGCTTCCATCTTAGCACTTTCCCCTTTGTAATTGGCATCATAAATTGAAGGATGAATACATATTTGTCTTAAACGCGTTAAAAGGGCTAAAATCATCATTTTATTCTTCGTAAAACCACCGGCATTTACTAGTTTATCCATTTCGTCATTCACACGCTTTACCTCTGCCGCATAATATTTTTTTTGCATTTCATTTAAATCAATAAAAATATTATTTTCAATTTTATCTGGCAAGTCTTTAATAACGTCTTTTTTCTTTCTCCTTAAAATAAATGGTTTTACTTGGGCTTTTAAATTTGTTAATAATTTATTGGTATCTTCATCAAAGTCTTTGATGTGGTATTTTTGTTGAAATTTTACTAAGCTAGATAAGAATCCTGGCATTATAAAGTCAAAAATACTCCATAGTTCTGTGATTGTGTTTTCAATAGGTGTACCTGTCAAAGCTATTTTTGTTTCCGCTGTGATACTTTTAACGGCTTTAGTAAGTCCTGTTTTAGGATTTTTGATATTTTGAGCTTCATCAATAACAAAAACACGATAGTCCTTGGTTTCATAGATGTCTAAATCTTCTCTTAATAAACCATAGGAAGTGATGTAAATATTACCATTGTATCCTTTTAAGAGTTCTTGTCTTTCTTGACGATTGCCAGCAAAGACTTGATAAGATAAGTCGGGTGCAAATTTTTGAAATTCATTTTCCCAGTTGTAAACTAAAGCAGTAGGACAAACAATTAAAAATTTACTATCTTTATTTTCTTCATACATTTTTTTAATAAACATGATAGTTTGTAATGATTTACCAAGTCCCATTTCATCAGCTAAGATTCCTCCAAAGCCACATTTACAAATCATATACAACCATTTGACACCACTTACTTGGTAATCACGTAAAGTGTTTAACTCTTCTTTGGTAAATTCTAAATCACTATTTTTAAATTCTTTAAATTGATTAATAAACTTTTTAAAAAGAGAATCTGTCTCGATAATGCCGTATTTTTTTTCTTTCAAGGAGTCTAAGTATAAGGCTCGATATTTTGGAATCGTACCATTTTCCATATCTTCTTTCGTTAAATCCAAATCTTCTGTCAAATCATTCAATTCTTGTAAAGATTCTTGTTCTAAAGATAAGATATCTCCATTTTGCAAACGATAATATTTTTTCTTATTTTTAATAGACGCTAAGATACTGTCTAATTCATCATTTTTGACATTTCCAAGATCAAAATCGAAGTGTAAAATTTGATCTTTACCAATACTAAAGTGGGTTGTAACGGAGTTATTTTTTATCAAATTAGTATTCTGTAGTTTTTCTGAAGTATAAACAGGATATTTAGCTGATATTTCATCTAAGCCTGTATCAACAAATTCACACATCAAGTCAAAATCATCTAATAAATAGATATTATTTAATTTATGAAAGCCATAATCTTGTAAGATAGAAACAATTTCATTTTCATAGTCAATATCTCGAATAACATTGCCTGCTTCGGCAAAATAAGATACCTCTTCATTATTATATACAAATTTTGGAATACAATTGATATCATTTTCATTTAAGTCAAAGTAAAATTTAACCTCAGGTTTAACCTCCATAATAATATCACTAACGGATTCATCTAATTCTAATTTATCTTTAATAGCTCTTAAAACGCTTTTTTGAAAACTTGGAAATTCTCGTTCATCAAAAACAAGTTCTTCTAAATCGTTACTAACAATTTCATTTAATAAAACAATTTGTTTTTTATCTAAGTGATAAATTTTATTATCATTTAGTATATATTCCCCATCTTTTGTTAAAAAGAAAGCCTGGTCCAAAGAAACTTCCAAATGATACTCATGGCTATTTTTAGATAAATGCGTGGCAAAAGGAAAACCATTTACAATTGGAGTCACTTTATTTTGGCCATTAATATAAACTCCTTCTTTATAAATGTTAAATAGTGCTTTCACTTCAGAACTATCTAAATAAGTTGAGTTTCCACTATAATATGTTCTTGATTTTAAATTTTTAATATATTCTAAAAAATGTAACGATTGGTCGCTAAAATAATGTTTGGAAGGTTCATAAGAAAAATTAGCCCCAAAACGATAACTCATTTCTGATTTTAAAGAGGTATAAAAATTATTAAATTTTCCTAACAAAGCATAAGTTTTTTCTTGACCAATTTTAGCCTTCAATTCTACGGTATTTTCATAATAATTATCTGAAATACATAACTCTGGAAAAAGAAAAACTTCAGATTTTTTGGTAACGTTCTCTTCATATTCTTTTTCCATTAATTGAAATAATTGGGTTGTTTTTTGTTGTACTGTTTTTTCATTTTTTTTAGCAAGTAAAATATCCGAATAGCATATTAAACATGCAGCGACATGTTTACAAGATCCATTATTTAAAAACTGAGGACAAGTACAATATGTTTTCTTTATATTCTTATACTGATTCGTATCAATTTGAACAATATACTTACGATAACTTGATTCTGATTCTACTAGAAATTGATATTTCTTTTCTGTTTGACCAGTCGTACTAACATGTTCTATATAATCTTCATTGTAATTAAGACCTTTGTTGTAATCAGTTTTAGATACCCATTCAAGTATCTTGTTTTGCAATTCATCCATGGTATCACCTCTTTAAAAGCATTAATTTTATTGTAGCATATAATTTTTATTTTTCAAGGTAATTAAAAACACAAAAAAACAACCATTCCTGATTGCTATATATATTAAAAGTTCGAATAATTCGAAAAATTTTTCAATGGTGGCTCCAACGGGAATTGAACCAGTGACACAAGGATTTTCAGTCCTCTGCTCTACCGACTGAGCTATGGAGCCATAAGATGGCGGTTCGTACGGGATTCGAACCCGTGGTCTTCTGCGTGACAGGCAGACGTCATAGGCCTCTAGACTAACGAACCATGGTTGCGGGAGCCGGATTTGAACCAACGACCTTCGGGTTATGAGCCCGACGAGCTACCAGACTGCTCCATCCCGCGATAAATATAAAATGGCGGAGGAAAAGGGATTCGAACCCCTGCGCCGCTCTCGCGACCTCTCGGTTTTCAAGACCGATCCCTTCAACCGGACTTGGGTATTCCTCCAAAAATAAAATGGTGCCCGAGGCCGGACTTGAACCGGCACGGGTTTTAACACCCGCAGGATTTTAAGTCCTGTGCGTCTACCTATTCCGCCACTCGGGCAGGCACTGTCTTAACTGATAAGACTATTTCATTATAATAGCAAAAATGAAATTTGGCAAGCTTTTTTTATCTTTTTCCGTTCATTTGGTCTAATTTTTCTTTCATCCAAATAGGTAACTGTATTTTCAAAGGGGTAAAACCATGATCTATATTAAAATCTTTTTCTTTTCCATAGTCAGTATCTTTAATAGAACATTTAATTTTTTTATTCTTATTATCCACTTCTAAAATACGACAAGTCACTTCTTCCCCAAGAGAACCATATTCATGAACATCTTTAACAAAATATTGACTTAATTCTGAAATATGGATAAGTCCTGTATAGCCGTTTTCAAAATTCAAAAAAATACCATAATCTTCAAAACCGCTTATTTTACCTTTTATAATATCTCCTGTTTGATAGTTTATCATGTTTCCTCCGTCCTCTTAATTATAAACAATTTTTCTTTACTTGTTAAGCCAAAAATCATATAATTATTTAATGAAAGGACAACGTTTATGGAAAATATAGATAAAATTAACCAAGTCAAAGAACTTTTAGATGATATTCGTCCCTTTTTAAATATGGAAGGTGGCGACATCGAATTTATTAAATTAGAAGATGATTACGTATATGTTAAATTAACAGGGGCATGCGCCATGTGTGGTTACCAAGATGTTACCTTAAAAGATAATATTTTAGCTTACATTCAAGAAGATATGAAAGAAATTAAAGGAATTATAAACGTTGAGTTATGATTCTTTTTTTATGAGCCAATCAATTTTTTCTAAAGGAGCATACTGATTCATTAATGAGAAAGCGTCTTTTAAGAAATTTTCATAATCATTTACTTTATCAGTATAAACGAGAACTTTATCCGCGTCTAAATTATTTTCTATAATTTTCTCATGAATATCAAAATAGTAAGATGGATAAAGAAGACGAGCAAATAAAAGTCCCATTTGATAAGCACTTGGTTTTCTTATTTCTATATAGGCTTTTAAGTCAATTAAAGCGTCTTTTTCATTATAAAAGAAAAGATTTTTTAAATATTCGCCAATGTCTCTTTCATAAACATCTAACAATAAATTTAAAGGATTATCAAAATTAAGTCTAAGATTTGGATAAGGTACTCTTTTATGAGCTAAAACAAGTATAGAATGCTCTTTAGGAAATCTTCTATTTAGGCTATTAACATAACTAATAGCATTCTCAGCAAGTCCAACATAATAGCTAAAACTATTTAAAAGAGTTGGAAAATTTTTTCCTAGTTCACTCATTTGATATTCTAAATAATCAACTTTACTACTCCAAAGATTTCCCCAATCATTTTGATACAAAGACACAACTTTATTCGTAGCTGTATATTCTCTTTGAAAATTAATAATGTCAAAAAGGTCGTACTCTTTTTGTTCATCTGTCATTTCTATCAAAACATAATTTTTATTATCCACTTTCGTTAAATAAGACCCAAAGACATTCATAATAAAAGGAAAAATGTCACTTTTTCTCATTTGCAATTCTTGCATGACTTCTAATAATATTTTAAAGTTTTTTTCATCTCTTTTTACCAAACTAAAATAATAGTTTTTATCATTATAGGAAAAAGTGGAAAATTCTGGATAATCTTTGATATCACTAGGACTAATATGATAAGCATATAAAATATTTTCTTTCATATTGATATTTATGAAAAAAATTCGAGTTTTATTCTCGAATTTTAAGCAATTCTCCTTGCATTATCAAAGGCTTGATTAGCAATTGTTTCCGCAGCTTGAGCATTTTTTAAATGTTCGGTAGCTTTCTCTTGAAGATTAATTATTTTTTTTTTATCATCAGCAAGAATTTGTAATTCTGTACTGATTTTATTTTGAAATTCTGTTTCTAAAGCAGAAATCTTTTGATGATATTCTTCTTCGATAGCTGTTTTTTTATTTTTATATTCCTCAAACACAGAAAGAACATTATTTGTTTCTGGTTCGTTAGCTACAGGAGCTTCTACTGTTGGTTCTGCAACTACTGGTTCATTAAAATCAACAACTGGTGGAGTAACACTTTCTGCAAATGGATTGGCAACTGGTTCACTCATTACACCCGACATATCGACTTTTTCATCCGCAAAATTAGCAGTATTCATAACTGGAGCTACTGGTTCTTCCACAATAGGAGGCACATTATTAATTTGTGGAGCTACTACATCTTCTGTAACGATTGGTGTAGTTGAAACAGTTTCATTAAAATTATTAATACTTGGGATAGCTTGTTCTACTACTGGTTCTACAGTAACTTCAGGAGTTACTGGAACATTTTTTACTTTATAAGTATTTACAAACGAAACCATATTGTTTTTTAATGTGTCAAGTTGCACAGCACTTAAAGCAAGTTTCGTTACGTCACCAAGACTTTTATTAGCGGTTGTAACCGTTTCAATATTTATTATATTGCTAGCCATTATAAAACACCTACCACTTCTGCATTATTTTTTATGATATCTACAATAACACTTTTTACTTCGCCCCAAGCTAAAGTATCAGCGATAGCTTGATATGTGCCATCTTTTTCCCAAAGAAAACCAAGGACTTGATTGCCATTGTTTTCTTCGTGTAAATCTACAACTAAAATAGGTACATTCTTTATATTAGGATGATTGTCATCTGTACTTTTAAAATGGCAAACAACATCATATTCAGTTTTTGTACCGTTTGGATCTGTTAATGTAATTTTATTATTCATTCTTATTCCCTCACTATTCTGAAAAAATTATAGCAAAAAACAATGAAATAAGCAAGTCTTCTACTATTGCTCTTTACTTAAAATAAAATATTTACAACCGTAAGCACAGTAATTATTTAAATATTCTTCTATTTTATCCACATCATTATAATCTTTAAAATTAGCATTTGTCTTGCTATTAAAGCCTTTTAAACGAAGCTTACCATACGCCCAATCCCCAACAATATAATCAAAAGGCAAAAAATAATCGGTAAAAATAGCTTCTAAAGCTTCTTCATCTAAAGCCTCACGATAATTTTTCATAACCAAATATTTTTGACCTGACAGTAAAATATATTTCATAAATCACCTACCATAATTTCCAAAAAGCTAAAAAAGTAATAAACAATGTTGTCACAAGAACACTTAAGAAAAGAAGCATATCCACATAACCATTACCACTAGTTAAACGATTACCATATTTTTGATAATAAGAGATTGCCTTTAAAAGCATTTCTTCTTTATTTGGTTCTTCTTTATTTATTCTAAAAAAGTTCAAAACATTTTCATTCACTTTTTTCAAATCTACATCACTTAGAGCATTAATTTGATTGATATTATAACCTAAAACTTGATAAGCTACATAAGGATAAATAGTCCGTCTTTCTTCCTCTAATGAAAAGTTATGGTGCATTTCATAGGCAATACTTTGAAAATAAGATTGTAATTGATTAGCGTGATTACCTAATAAAGATAAATCTTTTTGAATATACGGATTAGGATTAGAAGAAATATATAAGTAACTTTTAAACTCTTCTTCTAAAGAAAAATCTAAATGCATATTCTTTTCTTTCATTAAATACATTTCCATTAGATATTTTTGAATCGTTAACATGCCACTATTAGGAATAACATTTTTAGTTAATAATTCTTGATAGTTTAAAAAAGCAGCTTTAAAATCTTCTACTTTTTCTTCTTGAAAACCATATTTTGTTAAATTACTATCAAAGCCACCTAGACTTTGTTCATTACGAGTAATGTAAGGATTAATAATATCTAATTCTCCGTAGATATATATAAGAGTACGAATAGCCATCACGGGAAAAGTAGAAAAAAATGGATTATCAGGTGTTGCTTTGAATTTTAAATAATCTTCAATGGCTTTATTGATAACATCATTTATAAATGGGTTCCCAATCATTCTATTCACCATCCTATCATAGAGGTATTATAGCACATCTAATGAGGAAAATAAACCTCAAAAAATGTGCTCTTACTTTCCATAGAACCACCATAAAAATTAGGTACTTTACCTTCTATTACACTAGAACTAATAAGAAGTTCGTACTCTAAAGTTTTCTTTTCTTCTTGTAAAGGAGTTATAATTTGATAACCTAATTTCACTTCTAAAACAACATTTAATAAAGCATTATTAAGGCCATAATCAGTTACTTTGGTAGAGACATTTGTAAACACAGAATTTTCTAAATTTATAATTACAGGAATTTTAGGTCCTATTTGTGAGAAATAAACATTATTCAATAATTGCCCAAAAGGAATTAAGAAAAGTATTGATGATTCACTCGTTTTAAAGTCTTTTTTTAAATCGGATGACAGCTCATCATAATTTTTTAAATGATTATTTAAATACTCCGTTAAATGAGCCGAAATAGTATATATTTTATTTAAATCATAATCCATACCGATAATCTCACCCTTGGCATTTTCTTTAACTTTTAAAAGTTCCAAGTTTTCTGTTTCCGTAATCAGTTTCTGATAATTACTGGCAACATTTTCCAAATAATCATTCATTTTAATCTCCGTATAAGAAACTAAAAGAGGTGTCGTATAGGTGCAAAACCTGTTAAAAATTAAAATGGCAATAACGACAATCAAAAAAGTAATAAAAACAATCATTTTAAAAGAATTCTTTTTAACTTTAAAACTATTTTTTTTCATAGTTCATTTTATGACAAAGAAAAAATAACTTTCGTTTAACTACTCGTTATTTAAAATAAACCCAAATTCAAAAACTCATTTAAGAATAAAACAATACCGGCAATGATGGCTAAGACAAGGAAAACAATAAGAATTTTGACGAATATACCACTGCCACCTTCATCAATATCATCAAAATCTGCAAAATCTTTTTTACTAAAAGACATACTGTTTGTATAGAAAGATTCATCAACATCTTCATCGATGGCTTCTGAAATTTCTTCTTTTTCTTTCTTGGCTTTTTCTTCTTCTAAAGAAGCCATTTCTTCATTAAATTCTTTAGCTCCGGCGACAACCGTGTTTTCATCGCCCTTTAAATCGCTTAAAATATTTAACGGATTTAACTCTTCTGTTTCCGTTTCTTCCTCTTCCAAAGCTTCTTCTTCCATTCTTTCTTTAGCTTTATTTTGAACCTCATTTAGATTAATAGTATTAATTAGTTCTAAAAGTTCTTCTTTATTTTTCTTAGTTGTTTCTTTTTCAGACGCTTCTAATTCCAAATTTTTTAAAATATCATATTGGGTATCGCGAACTTTTTTTAATCTTTCTTCTTCGTAATCCACTTCTTTTTCTTGTCTAGCTGCCTCTAAAATAGAATTAATATCGTATTCTCTTGTTTTTTCCATAACATACTCTTCATCTTCTGGTATGTCCATTTTTAGACTACGTCTTTGAGGAGCTTGGTAATTTTTCTCTAAGATTTCTTTTATTTTATCAATATCTATTTGGGAATTATTGTCACCGATAACTTTAGCATTACTTGCAATATCAAAATTATCTAAATCGGTATTTTTCATTTCATCATATAAATTTCTATTTTTAGCTACTCTTTTTGGTATAAAATCAGTAGGTTCGTCAAAACTTCTATCAACCCTTGTCATCATAAATACTATCCTTTCCTATTAAATATACCATATTTTCGCATTTTTGCAAATATTCAAGTAGGCTTTTTAAAAACTTTGCGTTATAATAAGGTGCAAAGGAGAAGAAAATGAAAAAAATTGAAATTAATAAAGATATTTGTCTAGGCTGTGGTGCTTGCTGCGGTATTGACGAAGAACATTTTGAATTTGGAGAAGACGGTTTTCCTGAAGCAAAAACAAATGAAAATTTAGAATCTCCAGACCTTATTTCTGCTATAGAGGCTTGTCCTGTCGGAGCCATCACAATAGAGGAAGAAGAAGAAAAAAAGAACTAATCTCATTTTTGAAAGATTAGTTTTTTAATGCATATAATTTTTTTACTTCTTTAATAGATAACTTACGATATTCTCCAGGTTTTAAACCCTCTAAAGTTAAAAAAGCATAAGTTTCTCTTTTTAGTCTAATCACTTCATGGTTAAAAGAAGAGAAAATCTTTTTAACAATATGGTTACGTCCCTCTACAATTCCAATTAAAACGGTTGAGGTATTACCTTCTTTATTAATTTTTTTGATTTTTAAATAAGTAGGTATAACTTTTCTACCTTCAATCACAATACCTTTTTTTAATTTCATGAATTCTGATGGTGTTAAAATACCTTCTATTTTGGCAGAATATATTTTTTCAACTTCATGAGATGGATGAGTTAAAATATTAGTTAATTCTCCATCATTAGTAAGTAAAAGTAACCCTGTTGTATTATAATCTAATCTTCCTATTGGATAAATTCTACTTTTAGACGGAATAAGAGAAACTACAGTATCTCTATCTTTATCATCTTTAACACTGGAAACGGTTTTACCTGGTTTATACAAAAGATAATATTCTTTTTCTTCTTTAGAATTTAAAACATTACCATCAATTATAATTTCATCATCATAAGATACTTTAGTTCCTAATTCCGTTATTTTGGTATTGTTAACATAAACTTGGCCACTTTTGATATATTCTTCGGCTTTTCTTCTAGAGCAAAAACCACTAGCAGCGATGACTTTCTGTAATCTTTCCATCTTTTTCCTCACTTTCAAATATTTTTAAAAATTCTTTAGGGATTTTACTTTCAACTTTCAAAGGTTCTTTACGATATGGAAGCTGTAAAGATAATTCATAAGCATGTAAGCCTAATCTTCCTAAAGGATTACTTTTAGCGCCATATTTTTTATCCCCAATGATGGGATGACCATACTCTTTTAAAGAGACTCTTATCTGATGCTTACGTCCTGTTTTAATAGATATATCTAAAAGAGAATACGCTCTTTTATGTTTTAATGTTGTAAATTCAGTAATAGATAGTTTACCCTTGTCATTCTCTGTAACATGAACATTTAAAAATTTATCTTCTTGTAAATAGTACTGTAAAGTCTTTTGTTTATCTTTGACATTTTTTTCTGCTACCGCGATGTATTTACGACTTAGAGCCACCTTATCCCAATTATTTTGTAAATAATTTTTTAATTCTTCATTCTTGGCAAAAACAACAATACCAGAGGTATCTCTATCAAGACGATTAACAATAAACACTTTATTTTTAGGATATTGTTTTTTTACATAAAGACTAGCTTCATAATATAAACTGCTCGTTTTATTTTTTTCCGTCCCAACTGTTAACTGTTTACTTGGTTTATCAACAATTAAAATGTTCTTATCTTCATACAAAATATGTATTTTTTTCATAATTTTTTGCCTTCTTTCAAAGTGTTTGCCACATCATAATGTATTGTTTTACCATCTTTTAAAATAATATTAAAACCATTAGCAAGATCATCATCTGTAAAATAAGTAGCAATGTGATTTAAATAAAATTCATCTCCATCATTAGGAATTCCTTTAAAAAGATCTTCATAGCTTAAATCAGATGATATTCTATAAGGTCCTGCATTATAAGAAGCAGCGCCTAAAAACAAATCTTCTTTTAAGTTTACTAAGTACGATAAATATAAAGCAGAGATACGAATGTTATTTTTAATTTGTTCATCACTGGTACCATTTTTAAGATCGCCGATTTTAATAATTTCATAGCCTTCTTTCTGCAAGCGAATAGCTTGTCTTACAGACTCTTGCTCGCTTTCTGAAAAGTTAGGAAAATGTCCCATCGTTCCAATATCTTTGACGGGATAATTATTATAAAAAGACCCTACAATGTAAACTTTATCTTCTCCTACTACTTCATTATCTTGAATAATCGGAGCCTTAAATCCATTTCCATCACATATAGAATTGGTAAGTTGACCTGGATTAGCCTTTTTTGTATCGTGTCTTTCTTGTGTAATAAGTGCTTCCATAAAAGAGGGATCTATGCCATATCTCGTTGCGTAGTAATCAATATAACTGCCTAGTTCTTCATGTGTTTCTTCTCTTTTTTCTAAACGATAATCAAAGCGATTAATTTCAGGAATACAAATTTCTTGAACGTTATCATATATATTAGAAAAAGTTTCTTTAATAGAAGTATTATCATCGGATATTTCTATCATCCCGTTAGTTTCTGGCTCATTACCTACAGTTGTTTCTATCGGTAACGTTTTTATAGGCTCAGCAAAATTAGATTTTCTTCCTTTTATCGCTCCAAAAAGACCACAAGCAACTATTAAACCTAGGAAAGAACGTAACAAAACAACTCTTCCTTTTTTTATTTTACTTCTTTTATGAGTTACTAATTTTTTGTTTCTAATTCTATCTTTTTTCGTTAATTCATAATAATGTCTATTACGATATTCATAAATGTGTATTCCATCATAAAACTCATAAACAAAATAACGATTACGATATTTGATACCCTTATCTTCTTTGTAATATTCTAAGAAACGAACATCAAGCTTTCCAACATAACTGCTCAATAATTTAAGTACATCATAGTCTAAAGCAGTTAGTTTTTTTCCGTCCTCGGAAATTAGAGATACATTTTTCATTTTATTCCCCGTATTCTTCTAAAAACTTTCTAATTTCTGCTAATTCTTCCTCATCTGTAACATCTAATAGTTCTCCATCTTCATCGGTAGGATTATAACTGGAAACATAGATTTCATCTTCATTATTTTCAGCTTCATAAATGACATAATATTTTTTTCTTTCTTCTGAAAACATAGTAGTAATAATATGACAAAGAATGCTTTGTCCATCTTCATCTAAATAAAAAGTTTCTTTATTTTCCATTTTCTTCTTTCCTTTCTACAACATTATTAATAGCTTTTAAAATACCTAGTTTAGCTGTATGGTAAGTTAGTCCTCCTTGCAAGTATGCATAATACGGTGGTCTTATTGGTCCATCACAAGAAAGTTCGATACTAGAACCTTGGGTGAAAGCTCCTGCTGCCATGATAACTTCATCATCATAACCAGGCATATCTACAGGTACTGGTGTTACAAAAGAATCAATAGGACTACCAGCTTGAATACCTTCACAAAACTTACACAAATTTTCTTTATTTTGAAAAGCAATTGTTAGTACAATATCGTTTCTTTTTTCATGGGAAACAGGATCTGTTTCAAAGCCTAACTTTTCAAGCATTAAAGAGGTTAATAAATTTATCTTTAAAGCACTTGCCACGACTGATGGAGCCATAAAAATTCCTTGTAAAAAGCTTTTATTAGCTCCCAAGCTTGGGCCAACTTCTTTTCCCTCACCCGGTAAAGTAAGAGCTTCTGCCACTAAATCTACATATTCTTTTTTTCCAACAACGTATCCTCCATTAGAAGCAAGTCCTCCACCTAAATTTTTAATAAGTGACCCCACAACGATATCTGCACCCACTTCGATAGGTTCTTTTTTACCAACAAATTCACAATAACAATTATCAATCATTACAATAGTAGAAGGACTTATTTCTTTTATTAAAGAAATCACTTTAGAAACTTGTTCAATACTAATACTTTTACGAGTTGAATAACCTCTACTACGTTGAATTTCAATTAATTTAACTTTATGTTTTTTTAAATACTCAGAAATTAATTCATAATCAAAATCATTATTTTTTAACGAAATCTCATCATATTGAACCCCAAAACTTTTTAAAGAGCTTGGATTTTCTTTGATACCAATTACTTCATGTAAAGTGTCATAAGGTGTTCCTGTAATGGATAGCATTAAATCATTAGGACGTAGAAGACCAAATAAAGTTTTAGAAAGCGCATGAGAACCTGAAACAAATTGGTTTCTCACTAAAGCACTTTCACTTTTAAAAATATCTTTATAAACATTTTCAATTGCATCTCTTCCAAGGTCATCATAACCATACCCGGTAGTACTATTAAAATGACTTTCACTTACTTTAGCATTCCAAAAAGCTTTCATTACTTTAGCTGAATTGTATTCTTCTATTTCATCAATTTCTTTGGAAAGTTTCTTAAATTCCCCTTGAACACTTTCATATAATTCATAAGTTTTAGGATTTAAATCTAAAAAATCTTTCATCTTATCACCTCAATTTTTCCTGTTTCATTAGTTGTCATATATTCTAACACTTTTGCTGTAGCTTTTGAAAGAGAAACAAAGGATAGTTTTTCTTTGATATCTTCTGGAAAATCATTCATAGAAGTATCTAACCATCCAAAACATAACGTATTTATTTTTTTATCTGGATATTCTCTTGTAAATTCTTTTCCTAGAAAGTTTAAACCATTTTTAGAGATATCATACTCCAAAGTCACCATATCATATTTATCAATAGCGTTATCTGAAGAAATATTGACAACAACATCAACCGTATCAATAAGTTCTTTCATTAAAGTAAAGGGTGCCACTAAGTTAACTTTTAAAATTTTCATCAAAGTATCATAGTCTTTCTCATTCAAAGGACTTAAATGTTCTATGGCGGCATTATTAATTAGAATATCAACTTTTTTCTTTTTCATGAACTCACAAAAAGAAGTTACCTCTTTAAAGTCTTGAAAATCTGCTTTTACTATCTCACATTGATTAGGATATTCTTTTTTTAAACTTAATAAAGAAGTAGCATTCGTGCAATAGTGTAAATATACAAAATAGTCATTTTTTAATAACGCTTTAGCTAAATAAAGACCTAACCCACCCGAAGCTCCGGTTAATAATACTTTTTTCATAAAAGGTCGTACGCTTTTCTATCAAAGCCAATAATTAATTTATCATTTATGAAAAGAAGAGGTCTTTTAACAAGCATACCATTAGAACTTAAAAGAGTTATTTGTTCTTCTAAAGACATATCACCAAGTTTATCCTTTAAGTGTAACTCCTTATATAAATTACCGCTAGTATTAAATAATTTTTTAACAGGAATTTGATAAGTATTTAACCAATTTTTAATTTCTTCTTCTGTAGGATTATTTTCTTTAATATCTCTTGTCTCTACCAAAATATTTTTTTCTTTTAATACTTGATAAGCCTTTTGACAAGTACTACATTTTGGATACCAAATAAATAAGTTCACAGCCATCACTTCCTTTTCTTATTATAAAGGATAAAGAAAAAAAGTGCTACAAAAATATCTATAGCACAAAATTTCCATCTTTAAAGATTAATATTTCACCATCATCTGTGATAGCTGTAATTTTTAAATCTTTTGTTCCAATCATAAAATCAACATGAGACTTAGAAACATTTACTCCTTTTTCTAATAATAAATCATCTGTTTTTTCTTCATTTGTAGAAATACATTCTGGAAACCCAGCACCTAAAGCCAAATGACAAGAAGCATTTTCATCAAATAAAGTTGATTTAAAAGTTAAGTTTGTATTTGAAATGGGTGAATCATAAGGAACTAACGCCACTTCTCCTAAGTAAGCACTTTGTTCATCTAAGTCTAAAATATGTTTAAGCATTTCATTTCCCTTAGTTGCTTTAAAATCAACAACTTTTCCTTCTTTAAATTTCAAATAAAAATCTTCAATTGTTACCCCATTATAAACTAAAGGTTTTGATGAATAAACAATACCTTCTGTTTCTTTATAAAAAGGACTGGTAAAAACTTCATAACTTGGCATGTTCACTAGTATTTCTTCATCCGCGGCACTTTTAAATAAGTAATTATGAGGGAATGTTATCCATAAATCAGTCCCTAAAGAATTCTCATAATGAAATTTTTTAATATGTAAATCATTTAATTTTTTTGTTTTTGCTTTTAGAAAATTCATATATTGACACCAAGACTCATAAGGATTTTCTTCATTTACCATACACATTTTATAAATGGCATTTGTTAGCTTTTCTAAAACGTTATTATCATCTTTAAAGATATCTTGAGCCCAATAAATATTAGGTACAGCACAAATGCACCAAGCAATTTCCATGCTCGTTTCTTTTTTTCTAAATAAAGAAGTATGATTTTGAAATAGCTCTTGATAATAAGCAATTTTTTCTTTAGAAACATCATCCATGAACCCTGGTATTTCACTTACAAGCATTAAAAATTTAGCATTTAAAGAAGCGTACTCATCCCACTTATCAAATAAAGGAACATAATACTCTTCTATTTCTTTGTTTGTTTTAGTTTGTAAAATTTCTTTTTTCTTCTGACTATCACGATCAAAGAAATACACATTTTTTATTTTGTGTTGTTCTAAATAAGCATCTAAGGTCTTTTTAAATTCTTCATTTACATAACTATCATAGCTTATAAATAAAGTATCCGAGTTCGTAAGTTTTAAACACCCTTCCATGATAAGTTTTATATATTTATCTAACATAATTTATCATTCCTAATCTCTATTAATAATAGCTAAGGCAACTAGCATTATCATACCGATTATTAGAGCAAAAATAAAAATATTAAAAACATCTTGACTCATATATTGTAAACAAAAATTTTGAATATCTTGCCAAACAGATTTAAAAAAATCAACGATAGGTTCTAAAAAATTTAAAAGTTCATCTTTTAGATTTAATATCATCATTAGTATCATTCTCCTTGTTCTTCATATTTTTCATTTAAAAGTTTATCAAAAACAAATTCATATTTATCAACCACAATATCCCAAGTGTAGTTTTCATGAATACGTTCTTTTGAAAGAGCGCCACATTTTTTAATTTCTTTAGGTGTTAATTTTTCACATCTTTGAATAATTTTCTTTAAAGAATTTTCTTTTTTAGAGAAATAAAAGCATGTATCTTCGCCAACTTCTCTATTGTAGCAAACATCATATAAAATATTAATATCCGTGTTACTTAAGGCTTCTAATAAAGATGGATTAGTACCTCCAGCAGAATGTCCATGAATATAAGCATAAGCATGTATTCTAAAATAAAGTAATGCTTCTTGATCATAAACAGAACCAATAAATTTTATTCTTTTATCATTTTCAAAATGAGTTGTTTCTTTTAAGGATTTATAAAATTTATTTTCTTCTAAATTACAAATAATTACTAAATCTTTTTTTGTCTTGGTTTTCATAAATTCTTTAATCATTGTTTCATAATTATTTTCAGGTACAAATCTTCCGACAATTAAATAATAATTTTTATCTTTAATATCATACTTTTTCCATAATTCTCTTACAATAGAATTTTTATAGGCTTTTTGATTTTCATAAGCTCCATAAGCAATAAAAGAAGATGGTGTTTGATAACTTTCGTATTTTTCATCAATGTAATTTTGTATAGCTTTAGAATCACAAACACAGTAATCACAGTACTTAACACACATTCTTTCACTAATTTTAAAACATTCTTTTATCCACCATGACCACTTATCTCTTTTCCATTCTAAACCATCTGGATTAATAATGAATTTAGTATCTTTTAATTTATTTTTCCAAATAGGAATTAAGGGACCTACTTTACAACCTAATAATAAAATAACGGTATTTTTCAAGTGATTTTCTTGAATAAATTTTGTCACATAATTCATGGCTTTAATCGTAAAATTAAACATCGTGGCAAATCCTCTTTGAGGAGTATAAATTAAAGGACAAATGACTCCATCCACACGATTTATTTTTTTATCTTCATCTTTTATAAAAGTTAAATGAGGAATATAGAATTCAAAATCTTCGTTTTTATTATTTAAAATGAGATTGGTAACAAAAGTTTCCCAACCACCATAATTAAACTTATAACCTCTAGCTCCAACAATAAATATATTTTTTTTCATAATCTTACTCCTAAATCCAAAATGTTAAATATGCAAAGAAAACACTGATATGGTAGAACAGTTTTAATATAAATAACTTTAAAAAGCCAATATGATTATAATTTTTTTCATAATAAAACATACTCTTTTTTAAATTTTTATATTTTCCAATTTTTTTTAAACTTTTATTAACCGATAAACTTTGTTTATGATTAACACTTAACCTTGTATCCACATAGCTTTTTAAACCTTTATCCTTAGCTTTTTTTGCCAATATATTTTCTTCATAATATAAAAAAGTGCCTTCATCAAAATACTTGATTTTTTTCATATCTTTAAGTCGAGCCATAAAAAAGCAACCATGTAAAACTTCTACTTCATTTAAGCCATCTTTATAATAATCGTCTGGATATTTTTGCAAATTAAAACTATATCGACTAAAATAATTCATCGTAGCTAAAAGTTCACAAGCATAAGAAGGTAATTTCCAACCTTTCGTAATGTGCCCATTTTCTAAAATTTTAGGACCTAAAAAAGATATTTTTTCATCCTTTTTCATATCCTTTATCATTTCTAAAATAACACTTTCTTCGACCACAATATCTGGATTAGAAATGATTGCAAACTCACAATTTGTTTCATTAGCTAAATATTTTAATCCTAAATTATTACCAGCTGCATAACCTTTATTTTTTTTAGCATCGATTAAAATAATTTTTTTATTTAAAAAAGGCGTTATTTTACTTACGGATTCATCTGTACTACAGTTATCAACAATAATGATTTTACTTAAACAAGAATAATCTTTGATTTGCTCTATCATCTTAATAGTATTTTCATAATCATTATAGTTTAATATGACCATACCTGTTTTCATGATTTTCCTCCATCCATTTTTATTATACTACAAACACCTCTATTTTCCAAAAAAAGTGTCGCTTATCTCTTCTTACTTTTTAGCTAAAAAAATTCTAGTTTGTAATAACCAGAATTTTCTTATTAGTTTTTAAAAATTTGCTTTAATCTATCTTCCATTAAAAGAGAACTATAATTTTGAACGGTTTTATAACCATTTTTAATTATTTTTTCTTTTTCATTTTCACTCATACGTTGATATTTTAAAATGGCTTCATATAATTCTTCTTCCGTTTTAAAAGTAAGACTATTTTTATTATTTTTTAAATACTCTTTTGGACCATATAAATTACAGCCGATGACAAAAGTTTTACATGCCATTGCTTCTAAACCTACTAAACCTAAAGATTCACTTTTTCTCTTCGTTGGAAAAATAAATAGATCTAAAGCATTATAATAGTTTACTAATTCGTCTTGAGTTACAAAAGGTTTAACAATAACATCTTTTTCTAAATGGTTTTTTTTCATGAGTGCTCGAAAATCAGGTTCTTCCATACCAGATCCGACAAATAAAAGCTTTATATTATTTAACTTCTTATCTTTCTTTAACTTACTTAAAACATTTAAAATCGTATCCCAACCTTTATTTTTTTCCATACGAGTAATACAACCATAATATTGATATTTCGTATCAAGATTTAAAGATTTTTGACATTCTTCTTTAGTTAATTCTTTAAATCTTTCTAAGTTAACACCACCGGAAGGAAAAATGACAATCTTTTTAGTTAAAATATGATATTCTTTTGTTAAAACATCTTGAAAATAAGAAGAAGGACAAACAACCTTATCAGCATACTTTAAAATAATTTGACTTCTTTTGACATTTTTTTCTTCAAATTCATAATCAGGGACGATATCATTACCATGAACATTACAAATAAGTTTTGTTTTGCCAGTCCATTTGCCAAGTAAAATAGAATACGCCGTTTGGGCCGTAAAATGAACATAATAATAATCATAAGAATACCAAATCGACTTAAAAATGGCTTTGATATACATTAAAGAATAACCCATAAATTTATAGACAAATTTATCTTGTTTATACTTGACAGCAATATCCACTTTAAATGACATATCTTCTAACATTTCTTTACAATTTTTGACAAATGTTCCATAATGTGGATATTTTTTAGAAGGATACATATTAGAAATAATAAGCACTCTCTTTTGCTTTTTGAATGGATAAACATTTAAATATAACGCCATCCATACTAAATAAGAAAAATTAGTAAGAGCAGAACCACCAAGTAAAGATATTAAAAGAGTATAGGCAAAAACAATAATAGTATTTTTATTATATTTTAGTTTAGAACAAGCTATATACATTAATAATAAATAAACAAAAGTACCTACATACCCTAGGGTAAATAAAATGTCAACATAATCCATTCTCGTACTTTTTAGTTCTAAATCAGAAATAGAATAAATACCAAATAATTTTTCTTCAATATTAGCATGATTAAAAACATCCAAATTATTTGAAGTATCTATAATACGGTTATCAAAAAACACTTTTTCTAAAGTCGTATTTTTTTGATAGAAAATACCATAAGCCCCAAGGGCTATTGTTACTAAACATAAAGATAGCCAAACTTGCCAGTTTTTCTTTTTAAAGAAAAGAATAATACTAAGCATAAGAGCCATCACCAAAATAAGTGATTTTGAAATTAACACAACGGCAAAAATAATTAAAAAAGATATAATCTTCATTAAATAATTATTATGATTTAATAATGAAGGAACCATCACAAAGAGTAAAACCCCCATAATTGGATATAAACTATAGCAATTTGTTTTAAATACAAAATATTCTAATATCCATATAAGAACATATAGAAAAAACATATTTATAAAAACATCTTGTGATAGTTCTTTTAACTGATTCTTTTTTAAAGAAATCAAAACTAAAGGTAACATAAAAATATCTAAAAGACTTATTATATTAGTTAAATTAATATAATTTTGGCAAAATAAATATAAAATTTGAATACTTAAATAGCTTCCTAAAAATAAGAGAAAATAATATTTCTTTTGTTTAAATATTGTTAAACCTAATAAAATATAAATAAAAATTTTATAACATAAACTTATCATTAAAACAAAATTATTATGTGCAAAAGTAAGGGTTAAAAAATCTAAAATTGGTAAAAAATAAAAATAATAAGGTTTCATTTCGAGAAGAAATTTTTTATCTTTCTTTTGAAAAACAAATAATTTACTTAAAACATAATTTAAAACAATAATAACAATTTGACTAAATAGTTTAACTAATTTATCGTTAAAACTTAAAATAGAAACGCCTAAAAACATAATAAGCATATCTAAAATAAGGGTGGCAAGTCTAGAACTAAAAAAGGCTAAAGATTCCTTAAAGATATGTTTTTCCTTACTTTCAAACACGTATTTTCGATTAGCAAAATACGCAAATAAAACAGAAATAAACCAACTAATAATATTAGCTAGTTGTAATTCTAATTTTTTATGAG
Source organism: uncultured Bacillota bacterium (assembly GCA_905205665.1). GTDB lineage: Bacteria > Bacillota_I > Bacilli_A > RF39 > UBA660 > Ventrenecus. The sequence goes on from CAJLEF010000007.1 coordinate 36,405, forward strand.
GATTTAAAAAAGTATTAGTAAGAATGAAATATACTCCTAAACTTAAAACCGTGGTCAAAACTCCCACGATTAAATAACGGATAATTTCTTTGCATTTAGGATTTTTTAACATGTTTGTCTCCCTTTCTTTCAAATAAAATATTAGTTTTTAAAACAACAAATAGAAAGACAACCATTAAAGCAATATATAAAGGTAAGGCTAAATCAAAATCACCTAAAGCATATAAAACTGTTGCTCCTGAAAAAGCAAAGTTAATTAAATAAATAACAAGTAATGATGTCTTAGTGGAAAATTTCATTTTTAAAAGTTGATGATGTAAATGTTCTTTATCAGGATTTGTAAAAGGATTTTGCTTTTTTAAACTTCTTCTTACAATAGCAAAAAACACATCAATAATTGGAGTGGCTAAAATAAGAAGAGGAACAATTAAAGATGTAACAGTTGCCACTTTAAAACTATAAAGAGCTGTAACCGCAATCATAAGTCCGACAAAGTTACTTCCTGTATCACCTAAATAAATTTTAGCAGGTGGAAAGTTGTAAACTAAAAAGCCAAGCAAAGAACCAATCATTAAAATAGAAATCGTACTGTCAATATTTCCAGCCATTTGTAATAATAAAGCAATACTTGTAATGGTAATAAAGTAAATAGTACTAATACCACTACAAAGACCATCCATACCATCTGATAAGTCGATGGCATTAATAATACCTAACATAAAAACAGTTGTTACAAGATAATTAATAGGTTGAGGAAAATTAAAGTTTGCCCCCAAAATTGTCATATTATCAATTGTTAAATTACCGTAAAAAATAATAATGAAAATAGCAACTAATTGACCTAAAAATTGATACTTAGCAGATATAGGATTAATATCGTCAATTAACCCAACTAAAATAATGACAAAACTAGCAATAATAACCGATAACATCTCAACAGTACCACGACCAAAAATCATATAGCCAAACAAGAAAGCAAAGAAAACCGCTAAACCACCAATTGTTGGCATAGGTACTTTATTTAATCTTCTTTTATTAGGGTAATCTAACGCCTTAATATGAAAGGCCACTTTTTTAAAGATAGGCACTAACAAAACACTAAAAATAAAGGTTGTTAAAACCATTAATAAAATATTAGGAATTGTCACTTCTAGACGCATAAACATCAGCTCCTCTTGTCATTTATTATACATTAAAAAAAAGAAGAAAAACATCATTTTTTTAGTTTTTCTTTCTTTCTTCAGCAAATTTTTGCCAAATAAGACCTAAATCTTTTTCTTCTTTTATTAAACTTCTTTTTTCTAAGAATTCTTCAAACGTACCAATAACCTTAGCAGGATTACCGACTACAACAGAATTACTAGGAATATCTTTGGTAACCACACTACCAGCACCAATTATAACATTAGACCCTATTCTGACATTTCCTAAAATAGTTGTATTACATCCAATAAAAACATTATCCATAATTTCAATACAATTTTGATTATAATCAAAATGTCCTTTATTTAGATTATTTAAACCTAAATGAAAAATATCATGCGTTACAAAAGTAACATTACTTGTAATAACAATATTATTATGTAGTTTAATTAAATGAGGATCTGTTGGCATAATACGTGGTTGAAAAAATACATTTTCCCCCATTTCATAAAATATATGATGTTTTCTTATATACTGATTTCTTTTATCACTATTTAACATAAAGAAAATTCTAAGTCGTCTCAATTGATTTCTGGTCCAAAATTTCATCTTTTTCTTTCCCTTCATTATAATTAATTCCTACCATAATAGCTAAATAACTGGAGGTCATAGGACTTAATAATACATGACCTGAAAATAAAGATATTAATATCAAAAGCCAAAATAAATAAGCATATATTCCTTTTAACTTTGCTTTATTAATAACAAAAGCAAAGAAAGCAAGATAAATCATTAAACCTAATATTCCAATACTGTAGAAAATATCAAAAATATCTATCTCGGCATCTTTCATAGTCATAATTTTTTGTCGTCCCATACCAAAGATTTTACCAGAAATATCTTCTTTTTGATAGTTTTTATGTAAATTATAAACAAAAGATAAACGATTACTATAAATCACATTATCAATATTTTGAAAAGTTAATAAATCACTTACTTTTTGAATATGATAATATTCTAAAGAAGTTTTAATATTTTTATATAAAGAACTTTGAGGTAATAAAAGAAGAAGAATTAAAACAATAACAAGATATTTCTTAAACATTTCTCTTTTTTTAAATAAAAAATAACCTATTACAAAAAGAAAACTTAAATACATAGTTTTAGTACCAAGTAATAATATCATTAAAAAAATAAGAATTAAATAACCTAATAAATATATTCTTTTCTTATCTTTTAAATAAAGAAAACCAATAGGAAGAACTAAAACAAAAATATTTACGAGTTCATTTCCAACATAAAAATAAGATAAGTATAAATTTTTATTCTCATATATTTCATTAATATTATGACCAAGACCTAAAGGATATGGTATTAAATACATAAGTAAAAAGCATAGAGAATAATAAAAGAATAGTTTTTTACTTAATTCTTTATTTTCACATTGAGAAAAAAAGAGAACTAAAAAAGGAAAATAAAATATCTTAATAACATTAATAAATTCTATAAAAATAGTATTTGGTTTATTAAAAACTAAATAACTTCCATATAAAAGAAAATAAATGATAAAAATACCATAAAGATACCAATATTTTTTCTTCTTATAATTTTTATAAAAAAGATAAATACTAGTAATAATAACAAACAAACCTTTTAATATTAAGCCAATACTAGCTTTAGATTCCCATGTAGCAATAGATGTTAATAAATCTATAAAAGGTAAAAAATATAAAAACATTACTAATAATTTTGTCATCATTTTCTTGCCATCCTTTTTCAAATCATTTCTTTCTAAAGAGTTATCCAATTTCGTATGGATTTTCGAGTGTTCCTTCTCCGCCTAAAATAGACGTAGAGGGTATCAGATATACCGAAGGACGGACAAGCCCAGCAAAGTTCGCACTGTTGCTGTTAACATGGCCAGAGTTGCTGACGTAGAACACATTGTAAGCATCCGAGGAATACGCCCTAGGAGATAACGTCCATTGATTATTACTTGAATCTGAAAGCCAATCATTGTTTTTACAATCACTTGCTCTATACCATTTATTTAATTCTTTGGCCAAACAACTGGCTCGATTCATACTAGTACCTCCACTGGTAGCATAGCCATAATCACTTGGATACATTAAGCCTATTTTACCTTGCCATGTTGTTGTTCTTGCTACCGTATCATCACAATAATTACTTGACGTACAAATTTTGCCATTGTTACTACTTCTTTCATAACTATAGAAATGACTGGCTAGACCGTTACTTGCAGATGTCCAATCATTTGTGCCATTTGTTCCTGTATGCCATAAAGTGTTTCCTACTAAATTTTTTAAGTTTGTTTTTATGCCAGTTGTAGTAAAATCACAGGCTTTTGTAGCATTTTTCATATCAGAATAACAGTTCCCTGAACTATTATTGTAGTATAAAGAGCCACCAACACGTTCACTTCCATAGCCTGGATTTAATAGTTTCATTAAATCAGCCTGGCTCCATTCATTGATACCATAACCAGTATTTATAAAAATTTCGTATGTGTCCCATGAATATTCTCCAATGGCTTCCATTCTTATTAATTTTATTCTTGTTTCTTTTTTGCCTGTGCCATCATCGATATTATTCATAATACCTATAATACGCCAAATTTCATTATCTATTTTGACATAGTTACAAGGATTAGCTCCAACATATCTTAAATTGTTATCACTTGTTCCATCATAGGCTAAGGTATAAGTACAACTATCACTTGTTTTATTTGGAACAGTATAAACATCATTAGAACTGGAATTGGCGTCCTTTACAAGATTTCTTATATAGTTATTTAGTAATACTTTTTTCTTTGTAAAATACAAAGTACACTTTGTTCTTGTTGTACTATTTTTTTGATAGTTACTATAATTTAGATTAGCCTGCCATTTTTCATCGTCCCATGAAATGGTAACCCCACTGGTACAAGATGATTTGGTCGTATCTAATGTTAGTCCTGAGTCTTTCGTTGGAAAATCTCTTGTAATGGTATTATTGACATAATAAGCATAATAAATATCTCCTGGATCTTCAACAACTCCATTTATGACATTAAAGTCTTTCTTTTCTTCATAAAAAGCATAAGATTTATAAAAGATAAATATTCCTAAACTAAGTATCATTAGGGCAGATAGGAAATATATCATTTTTCTCTTTTTATGAGGTTCTTTATATTTTTTAAATGATAAGAGTCCACCCCCAGAGTTACTTTTTAAGTTTTTATTTTTTAGTTTTAACATATTATCCAACCCTTTCTCTATTTATATAAACATTATATCTTAATTTTTTTATAAATGGTAGTTAATTATAAGGTTTAAATGCAAAATCAAAATAAGTGTAGTATCCACCTTTAGGAATATTTAAATAATCATTTATTATTTTTTTTGATATAGAAGATACTTCAGTAATTCTTCTTTCTTTTCCTTTAATACGCACTAAAGGAATAATATATCTACTTTTAGTTGTTACTTTTACACAGTATTTATCTTCTTTATATATATCAGAAGAATATGCTTTTGTTACTTTTAAGAAGTTTTGAAAGGCTTCTTTCAAATAAGAATCTTTACAGTTTAAAAATTTATCTATAATTTCTTTTTCCGATAAAGAATATAAATCTTTAACAGTTAATTTTCCTATTTTAGAAAGCGATTTACACATATCTGCATAAAATTGCATTAAAGTTCTATTCGTATCACTTATCCACGACGGCCAAAGTTTAGAAACTATTTGTAAATATTTTTCACCAATATCTAGAGATGTAAACCCCAATTCTTCTTTACCGTCTTCATTTTTTAAAATAGTAATATTATTGTAAATTTCTTTAATATCAGAAATATTCCAAACTTTAAAAAGTGTTAAACCACCGGAAAAATTATATTCTAAACGATCTGCTGCTAACTTTGGTGTTTCATTATCTGCTAAAGGATACTTTTTATAATCACATACTTCTTCTATAGAAATATTATCTCTTTTTAAAAGATTCATTATTTCTGTAGAAGCCAAAATTGTTTCCCTAGTATTTTTTTGTGTTTTTTCTTGTTTTAAAGAATCATCATACATAAAATCAATACAATGTCTAAAATCTGGATTAGCTATTTCATGAAAAAGTCCCGCTAAAGTTTGTTTTTTATCTTTGGTAAAATGCCAAAGAATAAGGGCTACACCAACAGAATGTTCTAAATTAGAATAAAAGTATTGAACATTGAAACATTTTGAATAGTCTGTTCCACAATTCATACTTATTTTACTAAGTCTTTTTAAAGCTTTCGTATTAATATAATCATCTAACCATAAAGGATAAAGAGGTGAGAGAATTTTAAAATAGTCTCTTACCTCTTCATTTAAAGAATTTAAATATTCACTCATTTTTTCTTTCTCTTTTTCTTTTTATCATCTTCAAAAATATCATACATTTCTGTTTCTTCTACTTCTTCTTTTTTCTTTGCCATTTCTTTTTGGGTATTTTTAATAGACTTTTCATAATTTTCAATAATACTGGTGGCATCATTTACTTTAGATAAAATATCATCTTTGTTTTGAGAATTTGCTTTAGTAGTTTTTTTATCTGTTGTATCTTTTTTTATTTCCGCAGGTTCTTCTTTCTTTGATTTATTTTTCTTTACTTTATTTTCATCCTTTTCCTCTTTGACTGGTGGTAATGGTTCTGTAATAATTACTTTTTTCTTTTTACTTTTCTTTAAAAGAACAATCATTAATAAAAGAAGTAAGAAAATAAGTCCTCCAGCCATATATAAAATAACATTTTTATATTTTAATAATTCTTCTTTAACAGTTAAAAGCATTTTATCATTATAAATTACATAAGAATTTTCTTCTTTATCATATAGATAATAGTTTTCTTTACCTGTAACAATATTCATGGCATAAATAAGGGTTAGACTACCATCTTCACTTTGTAAAGCCTCATAAGTTTCATTATTAATTTTTATCGCTGTTTTTTGAAAGCCTTCTTTTTCATTAGGAATATTTTTAATATAAAGAATAAGTTGATCAGATTTATTTTCATTATATAATGTGTAAGTGTTTTTTGTTTCATCATAAATGGCATAAGAAACATCACCTTTACTATCTTTTAAAGGAACTAAAGTAAACCCTGTTGTTTCACTATAAAAAGCAGGAATATCAAAATTACTAATTTTTATTGTTTTAGCTTCATAGCCAGATGGTGTCTCTAAGTTTTTAGCATTTTTAACAACTACATATTCAGAATCATTAATTTTAACATTAATCGGATTATCATCTTTTACATTAACGATAACTTTATATATTCTTTCACTACCTGTTTCACTTAAAACTTTTATTTCAAAAGTATTAACACCTTCATTAACTTCTACCTCGCCCGTTCCACTAACGGTAGCATAACTGCTTTCCTTTGTTGCATCTATTTTCACTTTATTTACCGTAGAAGGAACACTAACAGTATATTCTAAAGTATCTTTATTAAAGGTTGGTGAAAGAGCATATTCGCCTACTTGAATGCTTTTCAAATAATTATTGGTATCTTTTTCTCTTGGAGCGGTAACCGTGACAATTTTACTTGTATTGACATTAATCGTGTCAATTTTATCAGAATTAACAGAACTTACATTACCCGTTACAGAAAAACCAATTTGTCCTACTGAAGTAGAAGTACATGTAACAGATAATGTTTTATTAATATTGGTACCTGTTCCTGAGTCTCCTGTGCCATTATCTCCTAAAGAACAATTAGAAGTAGCGCCATAGCCATTTCCTTGTAAAGACCAAGCCCCTACGCCTTGCATATTAATATAAAAAGTAACGCGATTACCTGCTTCTATATAATTAGCAGAAGAAGTAACATTAACGCTTGCAGCATGAACATTTAACCCTATCACGCAAGGGATTAAAAGTAATAATTTCTTTTTCATAAAATTCCTTTCTAAGCTTGATTTATGCCTTTTTTACCTAATAAATATTGTCTTAAACGAAGTAAGTCGGAAGAATTCGCAGCACCACTTGTTGTATAAACATGAGAAGCCTCTAAATAAGCCCCTGTCAAAGTAACTTTTTTAAGTAAAACTTGACGCATACGAAGTAAATCAGCTGAATTAATTTCCCCATCTCCTGTTAAGTCACCGTAAATAACAACTTTTCTTGATTCGCCATTACTAAAGGTAATAATATCACCAGTATGAACTTTTTCAGAATCACCTACTAAAGAGCCATTATTTCTTTTAATAGTAACTTCACTAGCAATTGTTTTACTCTTTAAACTACCGGCTGTAACATTAAGTGAAAGATTAGTCACAAATTCCCCTTTTTGATTTAAGCCCATGTTAGATAAATGAGTACTTACTGGTGTTACTACTGGAACAACATCTTCTTTCTTGTCATCATCTTTTTTGTTGTCGTCTTTACCAGTATTATTATTATTGTTGTTACTTCCTATATTACCAGCATATACTCCTTCACTATTTTTACTTGCTCCATTTGAGGCATAAACTAAACCAGCTTTAGCAGGATTTTCAGCCGAAGAATACGCACCAATATTATAGAAATTATAAAATCCTTCATATATTTGGCCTTTATATTCAAAACGATTACCACTTGTTACTAACCCAATCGTGCTACCTACTTCTTGTCTAGATAAAGACGCGAGATAAATAGGACTAACATTATATGTTTTACCTGCTTCAATAAACATACTACTATAACTTATATTATCCACATTATCTTTTCCTGTCATAAATGTTCCCTTTAAAACACTTAAAACCATACTTTCAGTATAATAATCTGTATAACTTAAATCTTCAAACATCAAAATGCTATCCGCCATTAAAAAGTTACGAGGATCTAAAAAGTATTCCACTGTTTGAGTATTAGCAATATACCAACTGCCTTCGGTATTTTGTAAGGGTCTTTCAAAACATTCCGTACAACTGCTGATTGAACCAACCAATTTTTCTCTTTGAACAGATGTATTAAAATCAAGATTTGTTTTTAAACTTGAAAAAGTCCAATTAGGATATTGTTCATGTAAACTACGAAGCCATTTTTTATAAGTTTCATCAAAACCTTCTTTATTTAAAGTTTCTTCAAAAGAAGCATCCTTAACCTCACTGGTACCTCCAACTTCTTTGCCCGTTCTAGGATGAGTGGTATACTCTGGCATATTATTATAAATAGGAATGGTAAAATGAAGAGCTAAAGATAACAAACCATTTTCTTTATAACTACGATAACTAGAAGCTGCTTCATGCATTGGAGCTGCTAAATTAGCCATATATTGATGCGTATAAACACTATAACTACCACTTGGATTCACATTATATTTTTTTAAATAACTTGTGTATTGACCAGCAGAGATATAATCATTAGCGATAAAAGACGCTCCACCTAATATGGCTTTCTTAGGACTTGTCCAAGGTAAATTATAATTACTAATAATACCTATTTCTGGAACATTAACATAGGCAGCACATACATAACCATTTTTTCCATTAAAACTGCCTTTATACCAACCAGCCGTACATCCTATTCCTTGATGAAGAGTAGTACTTTCTAAAGTGATTTGATTATTACGATAAAGATAAGTCACAATAGGATTATTTGTTCCTGCCCCAGATCTAAAAGATACTTCATTACCGGTCACCGTGGCAACGGTTGCTGCTGATACCTTGATACATCCCAAAAAAAGACATAATAATAAACTAAATATTATTTTTCTATAAGACATGTTGCTACCCTCCTTTTATTCATAATCATTATACCAAAATTTTGTCGAAAAAGGAAAAGTCTAGCCTTTTTTATGTAAATAAACTATCAAATATTGAGATTTTTAATATTTTAGTTTATAATCAAAGTAGAATAAAAGGAAGCGGAAGAAAGGTTGTGTTACATGAAATCACTCATAAATAAACTTAAAAATGCCAATAAAGGAATGCTATTTTTTTATTTTATTTCTTTAACTAGTTACTTAGTATGCTATGTTCTTATTTTTAAAAGTCTTCTTCATTTAGAAGGAATTGAAACATTAATAAGAATTCTTGTCTTAGGACTGTTTGGTCTATTTGTACTTATTTATCTTATTTTTGGTTTTAAAACATTAATTAAAAAGAAAAAAATATGGTTTACTATTTTAACTATTTTTACCATTATATTTGCTGTAATTTTTGGAGTTAGTTCTCATTATATTGATTTTGTTTATCAAAAAATAGAAAACTTTGTAACTAAAGACACAAGCACTTATACAACCGTTTTAATTGGTTTAAAAGGAACTGAGTTAACAAATGATAGTAAAATCGGCATGATTACTGATGAAACTGATCGAACAGGCTATATTTTACCATTAGAATTAATGAAGAAAGAAAACATGAAACAAGAAATTTCTTACTATGGTAATTATACCGAACTATTAAAGGCTCTTTACAATAAAGAAGTAGATGCGATTTTTATTACGAAAGATTACCCTATCTTATATCGTAATGAAGAAAAATATCAAAACATTGCTAGTGAAACAGAAATTTTAAAGGAATACTCTAAAGAAATGAAAACAGAAGAAAGTGAACTTTTAGCTTCTACGAAAAGTTTAACCGAACCTTTCACTGTTTTATTCTTAGGCGTTGACTCTGAAAGTAAAGATGGCTTAGATGCAAACGCGGCTTTTAATGGGGACACCTTAATGCTTGTTACTTTTAATCCTAAAACGTTAACTGCAACCATGCTTAGTTTCCCAAGAGATACTTATGTTCCTATTTATAGTAGTAGTGATAGAATGCTTTATCAAAATAAAATTAATGCCTCTGCTGCTTATGGTACAGCAAGTACTGTTAACACGATTGAACACTTAACCGGTATTAATATTGATTATTTTGTCAAGGTAAATTTCCAAGGTGTTATTGACCTTGTAAATACTTTAGGTGGTATTGATGTTGATGTGGAACAACCTACTTATTCTTATTATGTAAGTATCTATGGTGAAGGAAGACTTTGTGAAAGTAACTCTTTACGTTCAACTCTTCCATCTGATTTAGTATGTATGAATACAGGAATGCAACATTTAAACGGTGAACAAGCCCTAGCTTATTCTCGTAACCGTTATGGCTTTATTAATGGCGATTTAGACCGTAATCGTCATCAACAACAAGTAATTGAAGCTGTAGCTAAACAACTAATGAAATCCTCTAATTTAAGTACTTTTGAAAACTTATTAGATACAATTAGTAAAAATATTGCTACAAACATGAAAACAAATCAAATCTTATCCTTTTATCAATCTATTAAAGGAATGTTAGGTAAAGCTTTAAATGGCGAAGATTTTATTAGTATTCAAAAACTTGCTTTACAAACATTTTATTTTACAAATCCTTATGGTTTATCTTGTGTGGGCTACTACCAAGGAAGTCTAGATACGGTAGTTAAATCAATGAAAGAAAATCTAGGACTAATAGAAATAGAAACTATTAAAACATTTTCATATGATTATTCGGAAGACTATGAGATAACTTCTGAAATTATTGGAACCGGTATTTATTCAGGTGGTAAAGTTCCTGATAGTTCTATTACCAACACAAAAAAACCAGAACCTAGTGATAACGACAATAACAATGATGATAATACTGACGATAATACGATGGATGATAATGGCAGCGACAATACAAATAATAATAATCCTGAAGAAGGAAAAGATGATAATACAGATACTGGCAATGACAATAATACAACAACGGATAATAAAGACAATACAAAAGAACCAGAAACACCAACAGATAAAGATGAAAAAAAGGATGAAACTATTGTTCCTGGTACACCTACAACGGAAGAAACAGAAGAAGGGCTTTAGCTCTTTTTTTTTAGGC
>CAJLEF010000008.1 GCA_905205665.1 uncultured Bacillota bacterium
TTTTCCAAAGAAAAAAGAAGCTAAGTAGAAATTATTTATTTCCACTCAGCCCCTTCTTTTTGTAATATATTGGGTAAGTATCGATAAAAAGCCCCAAATTCGTCTAATTCTAACAATGTGTTCAATGTCAACAACACTGGCAATTATCAAAAAAGCAAGTCAAGGTTTTGTTTTTTTAGGGTATTATTTTAAAGTTTTTAAGAAAAAAACAATTGTCAAAATTAGAAGTGAAACAAGAAAGAAAATTTATAAAACAATTAAAAGATGTTATAAAAATTATGAGGATGTACTTTTAAGTATGACAAACAAAATAAACTTAAAGAAAGAATAGAAAGCGTGTATAAAAGTTAATAGTCTATAAGGGACTATTTTTTTCTTGCTTTCATAATAAGGTTTATTTATAATAAATGTTATTATTAGGAGGTGCCTTGTGGAAATTTTTGATAGATTGTTGAAACTAGAGGAAACAATATATAAGCTAACGAAAGCCTATGTTAAAAATAAAAGTAATGATTTAAAAGCGTTATTAGAAGAACAAAAGAGTAAAGAGACAAGGCTTTTAAATAGTCTTAGTTATGAAGATATGGTAAAGTTAGAAACGCTTTATCGTAAGAAGTATGGTCTTTGTTTTGATAAGTTTTTTGTTTTAGAAATTGTGGATAATCCTTATTTTGAAACTTGTCTTCTTAGTCTTTATTTAAAGTTAAGAGAAATATATTCTTTTTATCAAGAACAAGAGTTTAGTCACTTTTCTAAAGCTGAAATTAATTCTTTTTTAAATGTTCCTTATTATCGGCAATATGTCAAAGATTATCAAGAAAAATTAGTTTTTTATAAAAAAGTATTTCAAAATTATCTTCATGAAAAAGATAAAATATCTTTTGATGATATATATTTATTAAATTCTTTAAGTGGCGAAAAAAAGGAAACTTTAGATGAGAAACATATTGAAAAATATATTTCTGATGCTTTTAAAGAAGTTCGTTTGGCTGTTTTAACAGATAAGATTAAGATGTTAGAAAGGGAAAGAAGTGGTATCATTAAGGCTCTTTTGGAAATTGTACCGGTTAATAAAAGAAGTGCTTTTTTAGCTAAGGCAAGACAAGACTTAGAAAAAGATAGTTCTAAAGAAGAGTTAGAAGTCATTTTCCCTTATGATGCATCTATGAATTTTGAAGTTCAGTTTCATGATTTAATGAATTTAGAGAGAAAAATTTTAACAGTATATAAAGAAATTATTAAGTGCCAAACTAAAGAAGATATTAATAAAATGTGTTTTACTTTGGCTACTTATCTTGATGAAGAAAAAAGAATGATTGGTAGTATTAAAAACTTTAGTGATTTTTTATTTTATTTAGAAAAAAGTCATTTATTCCAAGAAGATTTTTTACCGTGTTATTTCTTTTTAAATGAACAATATCGGGATGATTGTTTATGTATTGACCGTCTTTTTAACTATGATCTTTCTTTAGCTAAAGAACCAGATGAAGAGGAAGAAATAAATAACCTTTTCTTAGCTGATGACGAAGATATCCGCTTAGATTCTTTAGAAGAAAAGCAAAAGGTTATGCTTGATTTTATGTTAGGTAAAATATCTAAAGAAGATTTAATAAGCGCTATTGATAAACAAAATTTTGTTGAGGAAGAACATGTCGAAGAAAAGATTTGGGCTTTTTTTGAAAATTTAAAACAACGTTTTTTTAATATTCTTTATTTAACAGATGATAAGGATATGGCTTTGTTATATGCTTTTACAGATAGTTATATTACTGAAAGGTTACTTAAAAACTCTTTTAATGGAACAGATTTGTTTTTAGAAAAAGAACGTCCTTATTTTAGTGAAGAAGAAAAAAGTTTTTATTTAAGTGAAGTCCAAGATTATATTTTAGAACTAGAAGAACGTTATCCTAAATGGCAAGAATATACCGATATTTATTTAGATTGTTGTTTTGATTATTTAGGACTTAAAAAGAATACTTTAGAAAGAAAATATGGTACAATTAAAAAGCATAAGAAAGAGGATAAAGATGAATAATATAAGCATTTTAGCTAAGAATATGAATATTAAAGAAAGTCAAATTGAGGCTGTTTTAAAGTTATTAGAAGAAGGGGCAACAATTCCTTTTATTGCTCGTTATAGAAAAGAAGCAACGGGTTCTTTAGATGAAGAACAAATAAGACAAATTGAAAAAGAATATACTTATTTACAAAATCTATTAAAAAGAAAAGAAGATGTTATAAGACTTATTACAGAAAAAGATTTGATGACAGAAGATTTACAAAGACAAATTATGGCTTGTGAAAAACTTACGGATGTTGAAGATTTGTATCGTCCTTTTAAAGAAAAGAAAAAAACAAAGGCTAGTGAAGCCATTAAAATGGGTTTAGAGCCTTTAGCTAAAAAGATAATGGCTTTTCCAACGAAAGGGAGTTTAAGTGATTTAGCCAAAGAATTTTCTTATGATTTAGAAGTTTCTTTAACTGGGGCTAAATATATTATAAGTGAATGGATAAGTGATAATGCTTACTATCGTAAACTTATTAAAAACGAAATATTTTATCATGGTAGTATGGAAAGTAAGTTAAAGAAAAACGTTAAAGATGAACGTCTTGTTTATAAGATGTATTATGATTTTTCTGAACCCATTCGTTATGCCAAGCATTATCGTGTTTTAGCTATGAATCGTGGAGAAAAAGAAGGTGTATTAGCGGTTAATCTTTCTTTTGATAAAGATAAAATAATGAGTTTATTAGAAGAAAAAATTATTAAAAATAAAGATTCTTTTGTCGTTGATGAAGTAAAAGAGGCTTTAAAAGATTCTTTAAAAAGACTTATTTTTCCAAGTGTCGAAAGAGAAATAAGAGCCGAGTTAACTGAAAAAGCTGAAAGTAAGGCTATTTTAACTTTCCAAGATAACTTAGAACATCTATTAATGACGAAACCAATAAAAGAAAAAACTGTATTAGGTTTTGACCCAGCTTTTCGTACCGGTTGCAAATTAGCCGTTTTAAATCCATATGGAAATGTTTTAGAAATTGCGACAATTTATCCTCATGAACCTAAAAATGAGAAAGAAAAAAGTGCTCAAATATTAAAGAATTTAATAGATAAATATAAAGTTCAAATTATTGCTATTGGAAATGGCACAGCGTCAAGAGAAAGTGAAGCCTTTGTCGCGAGTACGATTAAAAATACACCTGTTTTATATAACTTAGTAAGTGAGGCAGGTGCAAGTGTTTATTCAGCAAGTCCTTTAGCCATTAGTGAGTTTCCTGATTTAACCGTTGAAAAACGAAGTGCTATTTCTATTGGGAGAAGAATTCAAGATCCTCTTTCCGAACTTGTTAAAATAGACCCTAAAAGCATTGGAGTTGGTGAATATCAACATGATGTTAACCAAAAAGAACTTAACGAAGCCTTATCTTTCACCGTTGGTAAAATCGTGAATGAAATCGGCGTTAACTTAAATACAGCCAGTGCTAGTATCTTAAAATATATATCTGGTTTAAGTAAAAAAACAATTGATAGTATTTTAAAATTTAGAGAAACAAAGCCATTTACTTCTCGGGAAGAAATTAAATCTTTAAGTGGTTTTAGTGACAAAGTATATGAACAAGCAATTGGTTTTTTACGAATTATCGATGGTAAAAATCCTTTAGATAAAACAAGAATCCATCCAGAAAGTTATGATTTAGTTTCTAAACTTTTAAATTATCTTCATTTAAATATAAATGATTTAGATAAAAAAGAGTTTAAAGAAACTTTACAAAATGTTGATGTTAAGAAATTGGTAGAAACACTTGATTGTGACAAATATACCTTAGAAGATATTATTGAAGAACTTCGAAATCCTGGGCAAGATTATCGGGATAAATTAGATGATATTGTTTTAAAAAGTGATGTTTTAACTATCAAAGATTTAAAAGTAGGTATGGAACTAAAAGGAACGGTTCGTAATGTGACAAGTTTTGGAGTCTTTGTTGACATTGGTTTACATGATGATGGTTTGGTTCACATTTCTAAAATGAGTAAATCATTTGTCAAAAATCCTAGTGATATTTTAAGTGTTGGGGATATCATTACCGTTTATGTTTGTAATATTGATTTAGAAAAAGAAAAAGTACAACTTTCTTTATTTAAAGATTAGAATACTAGAAAATATTATCTAGTATTTTTTTATCTTGTATGTTTTGAAACATACAGAATAACATACAGAATAACATACAAGATGATTGAAGAAAATATTAATATATATTTCTTTTAAAATGGTTTAAATCGGGTTATAATAATGAAAAGAAAGTGATGTGAATCGTTATGTGTGGAATTGCCGGTTTTATTGGTAAAGATAAAAATAAAAAGAAAATTTTAAAAGCTATGTGTGATAGAATTGCCCATCGGGGACCAGATGCCGAAGGCTTTTATGTTAAGGGGGATGTTGCTTTAGGACAAAGAAGACTATCTATTATTGACCTTGAAGGTGGCAAACAACCTATGTTTAGTGAAGATGGTAAACTTGTTATTGTTTTTAATGGCGAAATTTATAACTATAAAGATTTAAAAAAAGAACTTAAAGAATATCCTTTTCAAACAGAAAGTGACACGGAAGTATTAATTTATGGTTATCGTAAATGGGGTTATGATTTACCTAATCATTTAAGAGGAATGTTTTCTTTTGCTCTTTATGATATGGAAGAAAAAACTTTGTTCTGTGCTCGTGATCATTTTGGTATTAAACCTTTTTATTATTACTATAATGATGGAACATTTATGTTTGCTTCAGAAATTAAGGCTTTTTTAGACCATCCTAAATTTGAAAAGAAATTTAATGAATCTTTAATTGCTCCTTACTTATCCTTTAGTTTTACTCCTACAACAGAAACTTTTTTTGAAGGTGTTAAACGTTTAGATGCGGGTAATTACTTAATTTATAAAGATGGACAAATTAATATTGAACGTTATTTTGATTTAACTTTTCCAATTGAAGAAAAAGATTATGATAAAACAGTTGAAGAAATTGGCAAAGTTATGGATGATAGTACTCGTCATCATATGATTAGTGATGTTGAAGTTGGTTCTTTCCTTTCAAGTGGTATTGATTCTTCTTATTTAGTGTCTTTAGCTAAACCTTCGAAAACTTATACAGTAGGTTATGATATTCCTCGTTATAATGAAATAGATTATGCGAAGGATTTAACAGATAAATTAAAAATTAACAATACAAGTAAAAAGATAACTAAAGAAGAGTACATGAAAGTTTTAGATAAAATCATGTATCATATGGATGAACCAGCCAGTGATCCTGCTGTGGTGGCTTTATACTTTGTGGCTAACTTAGCTAGTAAAGATGTTAAAGTTGTTTTATCTGGTGAAGGAGCCGATGAGTTCTTTGGGGGATATAATTACTACCGAGAAGAAGTAGATTATTCTTTCTATAACAAAATACCTTTCTTTATTCGCCATGGTATTTCTAAATTTTGCTCTTTATTTCCACCCGTAAGAGGTATTAATTTCTTAGTAAGACGTGGAGAAAGATTAGAAGATAGTTATATTGGGGTTAATAAAGTTTGGAACGATAAAGAAATCAAAAAACTTTTAAAAACTCCGATTACAATTCAAAATAAAGAAATAACAAAACCTGTATTTGATAAATTTAAAGGTCAAAGTAACATTGTCAAAATGCAAGCTATTGATATTAATTTTTGGTTAATGAAAGATATTTTACAAAAGGCTGATCGTATGACTATGGCTAATTCTTTAGAGGGAAGAGTTCCTTTTATAGATAGAGAAGTATTTAAAATAGCTTCATCTTTACCACTTAATTATAAAGTTACTAAAGAAAATACCAAAGTGGCTTTAAGAGATGCTGCTAAAAAAGTGATTCCTAATGAGTCTTATAAAAAGAAAAAATTAGGTTTTCCAGTTCCAATTCGTGATTGGATGAGAGAAGACGATGTATATAAAGAAATCAAAAAAGCCTTTAATAGTAAAGTATGTAAAAAATATTTTGATAAAGATATTCTTATTAAAATGCTTGATGAACATAAAGAAGGTAAGAAAGATAATTATCGTAAAGTTTGGAATGTTTATTGCTTTATTAAATGGTACAATGTCTTTTTTGCATAGAAAAAGTCGAAAGAGTTTCGACTTTTTTTTGTGCTCGTTTTTCTAAATTCTGATATAATGAATACAAGAAGGTGAACAACATGAAAACAATTAACTATTTATATCTTTCTTTGATGTGCTTTTTTCTTTTCTTCTTTTTAACTATTTTTATTATCAATGGTAATGTTATTTTTTTTGATGATTTAATTTATAATTTTTTACATCAATTTCCTTTAACTTCTTTTTTTAGAGTAATAACAGAACTGGGTGGTGTGATGGACATAGTAATCGTTATGGTTCTTTATCTTTTAGGAAGCAAGTCTAAAAAAAACGTTCAATTTTTCTTAGCTTTAATGTTATTAAATACAGTGGCTAATTTTGTTTTGAAACAATTTTTTGTTCGGTCAAGACCATATTATGAAAAATTGGTATCAGCTTCTGGATTTTCTTTTCCTAGTGGTCATACGATGGCTTCTTGTATGTGCTATGGTCTTTTCATTTATTTTTTATGGCAAACTAATATTAAAAAAGTTTGGAAAATCATTGGAACACTTTTCTTTCTTTTTGTTATTTTAAGTGTTGCTTTAAGTCGTGTTTATTTAGGAGTTCATTATGCTAGCGATGTTTTAGGGGGAGTTTTAGTTAGCTTATTTTTCCTTTTCTTTAGTATTTTCTTTTTAAAAACTACCAAAATGGTTAACGCCTCATCATAAAAGTTCCTTTTTCTTTAGTTGACTCACCGCCAATTCGTTGAACTAATTTTTGACTATTAGAATTTTTATCGTCAACAACTTCATAAAGTTCATTGATATCAGGATAAAGCTCAAATATTTTTTCCATAAATTCAAATGTAAGGAGAGAACCAAGATATTGATGTCTATATTTTTCTAAAATACCTATGCTAATTTCTTGACGTTCATTTAAATAAGTAATAGAAATAAGTCCGATAGGGTAACCATTATAATAAGCTATGAAAACTTCATTTAAGTGTCTAAAATCATTAGCTTTTCTTTTATAAATACTTTCAATCATATAGTGAATATTACCGAGGTATTCGCTGTTTTGACTTTGCATTAAAGAGGTTACAATTTCTTGATGAAGTTTTCGAGAACTGTCATATTTTTCTAAGGTAAAACTATCAAGTTCCATAATATCACACCCTTATTTATATTATATCCAATTAAATGTTAAATAAAAAGAAGAAAAATTTTTACTTTCTTCTTTCTTTTACTTTCCTTTTTATCACTTGTAAATGAGGGAAGGCATGAATAAGTCTTTTTTCAAATGTCTTCATAGAGTCTTCTACTTGTTTTTTGACCATCTTTGTAATTCTTTCCGTATCGTCTTTTTTAATGATTTGTTTCTTTTGAACATCTTCACTAACATGTTGAATATTTTTAATAATCTTAAATGAAATGACATTATCAACGAAATAAACAATCAAGATAACTAGCGTTAAAGCATATAAGATAGGTATAGAAATTTTTTCAATCAGACCAAGGAAAAAGGGATTCGAAACATACATGATAAATAGGCCAAATAAGCCAAAAGGTACCATGGTTTCTAAACAAATCCGTCCGTTGATATTAAAACGATATCCTGAATAGTCCCACCAACGAGTGTGAAAAATCTTTTCTAAAAAATAACTTGTAAAGTATTCTAGTAAAGAACAGCAAAGAATAATCATGATAAATAAAGTGACCGGATCATTTAAATAACGATTTAACAAAATAGTCATAATTAAAGCTCCATGTCCGTAGATAGGGCAATAAGGACCAATTAAAAATCCACGGTTAATAAATTTGTGATCAGAAACTAACTTACATCCAACTTCTAGGCACCAACCTAAAAAAGAATAGACAAAAAATAGTAAAATATAACGACATACTATTTCCATATAAAATAAAACATCCTTTCAATTTATGTTAATTATATCGAGAAAACTAAGTTTTTGTAAAGCAAAAAAAAGGACAAAAAAATCTTGTTTGTTGGATAAGTGGTACAGGATTGACTAATACTTGACACATCCTGAAAAAAATATACAAAAGATAAAAGAAAATGGATATAATATTATTATCGGAGGGATAAATTATGAAAAAGAAAACAGTAGCCGCTTTACTAGGAGGAGCAGCCGTTGGAGCTGGTTTAGGCATTTTATTTGCACCTAAAAAAGGTGAAGAAACAAGAGCTGAATTAAAAGCTAAAATGGATGAACTTGTTAATAAAGCACGTGATATTGATATGGATGACGTGAAAGAATACGTTGTTACTAAAACAGATGAAATTGAAAATGCTTTAAAAGATTTAGATAAGGAAAAAGTTTTAGAAATTGCTAAGAAAAAATCTAAAGAAATTCAAAAAAGTGCTAAAGATTTAGTAAATTATGTTAAAGATAAAGGAGAACCTGTTTTAACAGATGCTGCTAATGCTGTTAGAGAAAAAGCTATTGAAACAACAAAGGCTGTTTTAGAAAAATTAGAAAATACAAAATAGGGTTGTTGCATAAAATCCTAAAATTTTGTATAATATTTAAACAAAGAAGTGGTAGTTTTGAACCCTTCTTTTTGTTTTACTCTAAAGGAGAGATATAAATGAGTAATAATTTTTATACAAAATACGAATATGCTCAAAAAATGCTTGAAACAGAACTTAATATTTTAATAGATTCTTTTGAAAGAAAACATGGTTATACACCAGTTGAACATGTTAAAACAAGATTAAAAACTTTGCCAAGTATTCAAAAGAAGTTAGAGAAAAAGGGATATACTTACAGTGTAGATAATATTGAAAAACATATCATGGATGTTATTGGATTTCGAATAGTTGTTTCTTTTTTGTCAGATGTTTATGATATCGTTTCCTTAATTAGTCATTCTACTAATTTAATTATCAAACAACGAAAGGATTACATTGAAAATCCAAAAGAGTCTGGTTATACCAGCTATCACCTTATCTTATTGGTGCCTATTTATTTAGAAAATTATGTAGAATATATTCCAGCTGAAATCCAAGTACGAACGGTTGCAATGGATTTCTGGGCAAGTTTGGATCATAAAATTCGTTATAAATTTAAAGAAGAAATTCCACATGAAGTACAAAATGAAATGTTAAGTTATGCCAAAGATATTAGAGAGCTAGATCACAAAATGTACTATATGAATCAAATAATGAACAAATATCAATAAGTTCAGTTTTTTGTTGTTATTTTCTAGGCTATCTCTTATAATTATAGTATAGAAATGGAGTGAAAAAAGGATAATGTATTGTAGTGAATGTGGTGCTAAAATACCACCAGACGCTTCTTTTTGCGGAGAATGTGGAACAAAAGTCCAAAAAAGTAAAGAAACGCCTCCCAAAAAAGAAAGAAAACCACTTAGCAAAACAAAGAAAATAAGTATTTTAGTTATTCTTGTTGTGGCTATCGTTTTCGTTGGCGGTTATAAATATCTAGCAACTGCGATGGGACCTGTGGGTGTGACTAAACATTATGTAGCCTCTTTGAAAAGTAATAGTATTGAAGATATTTATAATTCTTTAAGTATTGAGGGCGATACTACTTTTACAACGTTAGATGAATTTAAAAAGGTTTATGACGAAAATGAAAATAGTTTTAAAGACCTAAAAAGTTATACAGTAGACGAGGCCATTTATAATGATGATAAGAAAAGTGCGACCGTTCGTGTTACTATTAAAAAAAGTGATGATACTGAAAAGGTTTTAATGGCTACTGTAAATAAAAGCGATAAAAAGAAATACCTATTCTTTGATGAATGGAAAGTAGAAAGTTTAACAAGTAATGGATACTCTACAACGGGTGTGGAAATTATAAAAGATTTTCGAATTAGAGTTCCTAAAAATAGTAAATTAACTTTAAATGACCAAGATGTTGATCCTAAATTTATCGAAGAAAATACTTATGAAGATGGTATTGATGTTTATGTTATTCCTAATTTATTTGTTAGTACAATTAAAATAAAAACAACTTTACCTAATCAAATGGTAATTGAAGATGAAAAGACTTTAAATTCTTACAGTAATCAATATGAAGTAGAAGTTTCTTTACAAAAATTAAATGATGAAATGGTTAGTACTTTAAAAGAACAAGTAAAAACAGATATTTCTAATTTATATAATAATATTATTGCTAAAAAAAATTGGGATGCTGTAAAAGAAAGTTATAGTTATAACAACGTTAATTTATCTTCTTTAGAAGAAGATTATATGGACTTATATGAGGACTTAAATGATGATGATTTAACTCTTAAAAAATTAGAAATTTCTAGTGTTACTTTAACAAATGTTAAATTAAGTGACGAAGGAAAGCTTGCGATAACCGCTAAATATAATTATGATTATACTGTCGATTATAAAAGCTTACTTGGCGAGGTTAAAACCAAAGATGATAAAAGTTCTTACTCATCAACTATTACTTATGACTATTATGATAATAGTTATAAAATAAATGAAATTTATAACATGGTTCATTATTTTAGTACATGGTAAAAAAGAAAGGAATTGAAAAAAATGGCAAAATTTTGTACAAAATGTGGAAAGAAATTAGAAGAGGGAAAAGTTTGTGATTGTGAAAAAACAACAAGCGAGAGTGTTAAAACAGCAGTTGCAAATAATAACATGGTAAATGATTATATAGAAGTTCTAAAAGGAATGTTTACTAAACCATTAGATACTATGAAAGATTATGCCAAAAAATCTAAATTTAATTTAGGACTTATTATGATTGTTTTAAATGCATTAGTTTTTGGTTTATTCATTTATCTATTTGCTAAGGAAGGTATTAACTCAGCCTATGCGATTATTTATGGTAGTTCTCCTTTATTTGGCAGTGTTACTAAAAATGTTGAAATACCTATTAAAGTTTTCTTTATTGCTAGTTTATTGATGGCTATCTTCCATTTCTGTTTTGGAGGACTTCTTCATTTCATATCTACAACAATTTTAAAAACAGAATCAGATATTAAAAGAACATATGCTTTAATTGGTACTGCCGCGGTTATTAGTACAGTTACTACTTTAGCTAGTCTTATCTTAATGTATGTTAATATCTGGTTATGTCTTATCGTTTTATTACTTGGTAGTTTACTATACTTCTTTAATTTATTCCATGGCTTTACAGAACTTACTAAAGTAGATAAAAATAAAATCGTTTATGTCTTTACAAGTGCTTATGCGATTACCTTATTTATTGTTTGTTATGTATTACCAAAGATTTTTAGTTAAATGCTAAAAGTCTTTTTTTTAACTTTTTTGTAAAATAAAAAAGGAAATCGAAGATTTTTCTTGTATATATAAGTAGGAGGTATAAAATGTTAGAATTTTTGTTATTCATTAATCTACTTATTTTAGATTATCTTACTTTTAAAATTTACCGAAGAAAAGAAAAGTTAGTAGGAACCTTAAATTTAAGAGATTTAGATGAAGACTTTTGGCAAGATAATTATTAAAAATGATTGCAAAACCAAAAAATATTTTTTATAATAGTTTTTGAAAGCAAGAGAAAAAAGAGTAGTAATAAACCTTTTCTTTTAAAGAGAGTTTGGATTTGGTGGAACCAAACAAAGAAAAATTATGAACTTACTTTTGGATGCTTATAGGGTTGTTTTCCTTTATCAAACATAGAGTAGAAATTAAGGTGGTACCACGGGGTAAACTCGTCCTTTAGGTATTGCCTTTTTATTTTGCTAAAAGAAAAGAGGGTATATATGGAAACTTATGAAATGTTTATGGAAATAGGCTTTTTGGCTATTATGTTTTTACTAATTTTTATAATTACTTATTGGATGAATCTGAATAATTATAAAAAGCGTAAATACACATCAATTGGTGAGTTAAACTATTTATTAAAGAAATTTAATTTAGATAGAAAGAAATTGCCTGTGCGAAAAATGCTTTTAGTTTTTAGTTTGTTAGATGCTTTTATCATGGCGTTTACAGCTAGCTTTATCACGGCTTTACCAGTAAATACAGTTTTTCAAATGCTCATTGGTTTTGTTCTTTTGTTTGCACTCATCTATGCTTTATATGAAATATATGGAAGACATTTAGTAAAAAAATATAAAAAGAAAGAAGGAAAATAAAATGAATTATCAAAATATTGACAAAAAATGGCAAACTTATTGGGATACTCATGAAACCTTTAAGGCTTCTAATACTTCTTCTAAAACACCTTATTATGTTTTGGTTGAATTTCCTTATCCATCTGGAGCTGGTCTTCATGTTGGACATGTAAGAAGTTATACTGCCCAGGATGCTTTAGCGCGTTATAAAAGAATGAAAGGGTACAATGTCTTATTCCCTATGGGATGGGATGCTTTTGGTGCTCCTGCAGAACAATACGCAATAAAAAATCACATTCATCCTAAAGAAGCAGTTAAAGAAAACATTCATAATTTTAAAAGACAAATGAAATCTCTAGGTTTTTCTTTTGATTGGAGCAGAGAATTTTCAACAACAGATCCTGAATATTACAAATGGACACAATGGCAATTTTTACAATTTTATAAACATGATATGGCTTATAAGGCTAAAGTGCCTGTTAACTGGTGTCCTAAATGTAAAAGTGTTTTATCAAACGAAGATGCCGCTGGTGGGGTATGTGAAAGATGTGGAACACCTGTTGTGCAAAAAGAAAAATCCCAATGGATGCTTAAAATGGCAAGTTATTCAGAAGATTTATTAAAAGGCTTGGATGACACGAATTTTACAGAACGTGTTAAAGTAGGACAAAAAAACTGGATTGGTAAATCAACTGGCGTAGAAATGGATGTTCAAATTAAAGACGGTGGTAATTTTTCTATTTTTACAACATGCATCGAAACTGTTTATGGTATTACTTTCTTTGTTATTGCTCCAGATGGTAAAATTATTAAAGAATTAATGCCACGCGTGGAGAATAAAGAAGAAGTTTTAGCGTATATTGAACAAACAAAACAAAAATCTGCTATGGAAAGAACCGAATTAAATAAAAACAAAACCGGTTGTGAAGTTAAAGGCGTTAAAGCTATCAATCCTGTCAATGGCAAAGAAGTTCCTATTTTCTTAGGTGATTTTGTTTTAGGCGATTATGGTACGGGTGCCGTTATGGCCGTGCCAAGTCATGATCAAAGAGATTATGAATATGCAAAAGCCCATAACTTACCAATGATTGATGTCATTACAGGTGATACAAGTGAAAAAGCTTTCACTAAAGAAGAATATTTAAATTCTAAGGCTACTCTTATTAACTCAGAAGAATTTAATGGTATGAGTGTTATGGACGCCAAAAAAGCAATTACCGAAAAACTTGTTTCTTTGAAAATTGCAAGAGAAGTTAATAACTATCGTATGCGTGACTGGATTTTCTCAAGACAACGTTTCTGGGGCGAACCTATTCCAATGGTTTATTGTGATACTTGCGGCTGGGTACCTGAAAAAGAAGAAAATCTGCCTATTGTTTTACCCGATGTAAAAGAATATGAACCAACCGATAATGGGGAAAGTCCATTAGCTAAAATTAAAGAATTTGTGAATTGTAAATGTCCAAACTGTGGCAAAGATGCAAAAAGAGAAACCGATGTTATGCCACAATGGGCAGGATCAAGTTGGTATTTCTTAAGATTTATGGATGCCAGAAATGATAAGTGTTTCGCTGATATGGAAGCTATGAAATATTGGAATCGTGTTGATTGGTATGACGGTGGTAATGAACACATTGCTCGGCACTTACTATATGCTCGTTTCTGGGTTCAATTTTTGTATAACATTGGTTTAGTTCCTCATAAAGAAATGATTTGGACAAGGGTAAGTCATGGTATGGTTTTAGGACCTGACAATCAAAAAATGAGTAAAAGTAAAGGAAATGTCATTAACCCTGATGATATTGTTAATGAATATGGGGCAGATACCTTAAGAGTTTATGAAATGTTTATGGGTGATTATACCCAAGATGCCCCATGGAACACAGATTCTTTAAAAGGCTGTAAAAGATTTATTGACCGTATTGTTCGTTTACAAGATAAAGTAACAAATGAAGAAACTTATACACCTTCTTTAGAAACACTTATTCATAAAAGTATTAAAAAGGTAAGTGAAGATATTGAAAATATGGCTTATAATACGGCTATTTCAACTCTTATGATTTTATTAAATACTTATGAAAAAGAAGCTTCTATTACTAAAAAAGATTATCAAGTATTATTAACACTTTTAAATCCTTTTGCTCCACATATCACCGAAGAGTTAAATGAAAAATTAGGTTGTAATCCTATCTGTGATAGTGTTTGGCCAAGTTATGACGAAGCTAAAACTATTGAAACAGAAAAAGTTGTCGGTGTGCAAATTAATGGTAAATTAAGATGTGAAATGAAAGTTTGTGAAGAAGATACTCTAGATATTGTTAAAGAAAAGATTAAATCTTTAGAAACTGTTCAAAAATACTTAGAAGGTAAGGAAATTGTTAAAGTTATTTATGTTCCTCTTCGTATTGTTAATATTATTATAAAATAGGTGATGTATTTCACTTATTTTTTTACGTCAAACCAACAAAACTTCTTTAAATGTCTTTTATAAAAAAATTAATTTAAGTTATAATAGGGATAGAAAGGACAAGGTTGTATGATTCGAAATTATATTAAAAATTATGAAAGGTATGCGATTTTAATATCTATACTTATGATTTTCTTTTCCATCTTTTTAATAGTAAAACCAGATGCTTCCGTATTATTTTTTATTTTACTATTTGGAGTCTTACTTGTTATAAGTGGTTTAGGTAGTCTTTTTTCATACTTTTTAACGGAAAAAGAAGATCGCTTGTTTAGCTTTGATTTAATAAGTGGTCTTTTGACTATTTTATGTGGTGTTTTCACTATTATTTATCGTGATGACTTAGTGCAAGTTTTACCTATAATTCTTGGCTTATGGATTGTCTTTAGCAGTCTTTTAAAAATGCAAGTAGCCATTAATTTTAGTTCTTTTTCTAAGCGTTATTTATGGCTTTTACTTCTTGAAATTTTAATGATTATTTTAGGTATTGTTTTAATTACAAATCCTTTTGAAAGTATTAAAGCAATCACAACAATGGCCGGGGTTTTCTTACTCATATCAGAAGTATGTAGCCTAATAGAAAGTTTCTACATTTTAAATACAGTTAAAAAATTATAAAGAAACGGCAAAAATACTGTTTCTTTTTAAATGATTATGTTATATTAGATAGCAGAAAAAAGAGGTTTTTATGCAGACATTAGGTTTAATTTTTGCTATGGATGAAGAAATGGATGCCTTGGCAAAATATATTGAAATAGATAAAACATATCAAATTTTTGATTTAACTTTTTTAGAAGGACATTATAACAACATAAAACTTATTTTAGCCAAGTGTGGGGTGGGTAAAGTAAATGCTGCAAGATGTACTCAAATTCTTATTGATAATATGAAAGTGGATGCCCTTATCAATGTTGGTGTAGCCGGTGGCCTTACAGATGAACTTTCAATTGGCTCTTTAGTAGTTGGGGAAAAACTAGTACAACATGATTTTGATATCACAGCCTTTAATCATGAAAAAGGTTATATTCCTGAGATTGGAGTTTATATGCCATCTGATGATTATTTAATTAAAAAGGCCTTAGAAACTTCTTTAAAGTATAATATTCCTATTTTTAAAGGAGTAATTGCTTCGGGAGATATCTTTTGTACAGACCCTAAAATGGCAAACAAAATACATCAAAAATTTAATGCCCTATGTACCGAGATGGAAGGGGCTAGTGTGGCGCAAATCGCGTATCTTTCTCATATTCCTTTTTTAATTATCCGCAGTATTTCTGATACACCAAATAATCACAATGAAAAGACTTATGAAGAATTTTTAGAAGAATCTTGTGCCCATGTAGCTAATTACCTTTTACATTTCTTAGAAGAATTATCGTAAAAAAAAGAATTTACGAGATGATTTTTTCAATCACTTTTGTAAATTCTTTTTGTCTTTTTACCATTTCTTTTTCGGTAGTGGCTTCAAACCTTAAAGTAAGATTTGGTCCTGTATTACTAGCTCTTACTAAAACCCAAGCATTATCAAAATTAACTCTTACGCCATCAATATTTAAAAACTCATAACGCATTTTTTTGACGTATTCACATACTTCATCAACTACTTTAAATTTTTTATCATTGGCTACAGGTATCTTGATTTCTGGGGTAGAGTAGTAGATTGGAATATCTTTTAAAAGTTCACTAAAGGTTTTATCTGTTAAAGATAATATTTCTAAAAATCTTAAACCTGCATAAATGGCACTGCAAACTTCTGGACCACGATCATTAAAGAAAATATGCCCAGATAATTCGCCACCTAATGGGATATGATGTTCTTTGGTATTGGCTTCCGTGAAACTTGTTCCGGTACGACTCATGAAAATTTTGCCACCTAATCTTTCTGTTTCATCAATTAAAGCTTTAGAGCACTTTACATCACATAGAAAAGTTTTATTAGAAATTTTTTCTATCATATTGCGAATAGCCACGATCAAATATTTATCTGCCATGACAAAACTTCCATTTTCATCAATAATACCTAAACGATCGCCATCGCCATCATAAGCAATTCCAATATCTGCCTTTACTTCTTCCACTTTATCTTTTAACATTTGCATGTTTTCTTCAACCGCAGGATCGGGATGATGATTTGGAAATGTTCCATCACTTTCGGCACAGATGTAAGTTACATCAAGATTAGAAAACATTTCATGAACTTGTTTTACAATAGTTGATGTTACCCCATTACCTGGGTCAATAACAACTTTAACTTTTTTGTCACCCATATGAATGTTATCTTTTAGATATTTTAAATACTCATCTAAAATATTTCTTTCCTCTACAATACCTTGACCTGTTTTGAAATTATTTTGTAAAGTATAATTTTTAAAATCTTCAATCATATCTCCACGTGCATTAGCAAGGCTATCAAAAGAAAATTTAAAACCGTTATCATCTTTAGGATTATGACTTGCGGTTACCATGATACCATAAGTATTTTCTTTGTAGCGCGTGTAGTAATGCATAGGAGTTGTTATTAAGCCATAATCAATCACATTAATACCTGATTCTAATAGACCTTTTTTTAAAGATTCTGTTAGGCTTGGTGAGGAAAGACGATTATCATGTCCAATAACACATTTATTTTTATCACAAAATTCTTGTAAATAACTTCCATAACTTTTACCAATGAGATAAGCAACTTCTTCATTTATTTCAGATGGGTAGTTTCCTCTTATATCATAAGCTTTGAATATACTTTCATTAATCATTTAAAACCTCTTTCTATTATATTCATTTTAGCACAGATTTATCCAGTGTCAAACAAGGTTTTTTATTTGACACTTTGCTTGTTTTGCTATATCCTTAAAGTAGGAGGAATATTTATGAAAAAATTAAATGAAGAAAGCATAAGAATTGTCCAAGAAAACCATCAATCTTATAAAGAAATGCTTGAAAGATCACAACGTGACCATGAAATCAAAAAACGTCGTAACCAAAAAATATTCGATGAAAAAATGAAAGATTTTCAAAAAGCTTTTAAAACCTTTTTGGCTGGCGCGGCCTGTGTTACCATTTTATTTGGCGTTAATAAATTTCAAACCGAGTTAGATAAAGAATTCAAATTTCAAACTTATTATGATGCGGGAGATGATATTATTCAGGAAAATACTTATCGTGTAAATCCCACCGAAACTGGAATAGCTTATCATAATGATAAAATAGCTAAAGAAATTTTGAAAAATGAAGAAAGCAGTCACGAAAAAAAGAGAGAAGATGACACGAAGTATCTTATCGCTGGCGTCAGCAAAGCTATGCTTTATAATAGAAAATATAACATGAATCAAGTTATTTCCAATTTAAACAATGAAGATTTTAAAAATTGGGAGGAATATCTTGCTTATTTAGGCTATGATTCTTATGAAGAATATATTGCAGGAATCAAAGACGAGTTAGGTGCAAAAAATAATGGGAGAAGATCATAATTATGGAAGTTACGGTATTTACTTTAGAAGATGGAAATTATTGTGTTTTAGATAAGATAACTTATCAAGATAAAACTTACCTTTATTTATTTAAAGAAGATGAACCAGAAATTACTCTTATTCAAGAATATGAAAAAGATTCTAAAAATTTAAAAAGCGTTTCAGAAGAAACATTTAATATTTTGCTCCAAGAATTTGCTAAACGTCATGCGAAGTAAAAATTTACTTCTTTTTTTTTGCTCTAAACCATAAACTGTTTTAGAGAGGATGAGAAAAAATGAAAAGTGTGATACCTTTTACTAAAAATTTAGAGTTTAAAACAAAAATTAGTGAAATTACGAGTATTTCCCTAGAAAGAGAATTTAAACTAGAAAAAGAAGAAATTACTGGCAATTTGTTTGTGACTGGAGAATATAAAAGTCATGATATCAGTGCCAATGTGTTACCTTTTTCTTACAAAATACCTTTTACCATTGAAGTGCCAGATAACATAAAAAAAGAAGATTTAACTTTAGAAATTACAGATTTTGCCTATGATATTCAAAATGATAAAGAAATAACGGTTAATGTGGAATTAGAACTATGTTATTCTCTAGAAGAAAAAGAAGAAGAGGAAGAAACTCCTCCACTTGTTAACAGTGACGAAATGATTGCTATGATGGAAGAAAGAAATGAATCTTCTGATGAGATAAAGGATGAAGTAAAAGAAGAACTTGTTGAGAGAGAAATAAAAAAAGAACCAGAAAAAGAAGCTTTACTTGAAACGGAAAAAGTGGAACAATCTGAAGTAGAAAAGAAAAAAACAGAAAATAGAAATGAAAGTGAAGATCTTATTATGAATACAGCTTTAAATGATGATGAATATACAACTTATCATATCCATATTGTTAAAGAAGGCGAGACCGTTGAAACTATTTGTAGTCTTTATAATACGAATCTTAATTTTATAAAAAATTATAATGATGTAGAAAGTTTGACTTTAGGTTCTAAAATAATTATTCCTACTGATGATGAATCGTAAAAGCCTTGATGTTTTAAAAGAAATTTATAAACCAACAAAGATAACTTGGAAAAATAAAGCCTTAGTTTTAGAATCTACAAGTGGTAATTTTGTGGTTAAAGAAAAAAGGGAGGATATAAGAAAATTATACGATTATTTAAATAGTCGTAGTTTTACTTATTTTCCTCCTTTAATAGATGATACAAGAGAAGATATTAATGTTTTTTCTTATGTCAAAGAAAGCTATGCTCCTAAAGAACAAAAAGCTTTAGATCTTATAAAAATGATTGCTCTTTTACATCAAAAAACGACTTATTATAAAGATGTCACAAGTGATGAATATAAAAAAATTTATGATGAATTAAAAGAGCAAATTGTATATATTCGTTATTATTATGAAAATTTATATCAAGATTTTTTTGAAAAAATATATCCTAGTCCAAGTGAATATTTTTTACTTACCAATATTTCTAAAATTTTAGCTTCTTTAAATTATTCAGAAGGCAGTTTAGAAAAATGGTATGATATAGTCAAAGACAAAACAAAATATCGAGTATGCCAAATTCATAATAATTTATCCCTTGATCATGTGAGAGAAAACTGTCTAATAAGTTGGGAACATGCTCGTAAAGATACGCCTATTTTAGACTTAATTAAATTTTATAAAAAATCTTATTTTGAACTTAATTTTGAACCACTTTTAAATACATATTTAAAACTAAATCCTTTAGCAAAAGAAGAGGAAAATCTTTTGTTTTTGACATTGGCCATTCCTCCAAAAGTAGAGTTTTCTTATGAAGAATTTGAAAGTGTTAAAAATATTAGAAAAACATTAGATTATATTTATAAAACAGAAAATTTAATAAGGCCATACAATACGATAAAGAAAGAACAATAAAAGTAAAAATTCAACGAGTAAAATAAATATATTAAAACGTAGGGGTAAAATAAGTGTAATAATGACTTGATAAAAAATAAGAACGCCTAAAATAAAAACAGCTAAAACATTAAAAAAAGAGTTATGAGGTTTCATACAATCACCTAATTATAATTTATGACATATTATGTCGTAATGTTAATTAATTATAAAATGTTATTGCAAAACTCTGCTCAATGTTATATAATTTTTACATGAATAGGAGAGAATGTTGTATGAAAGACGTGAAGGTATTAAACAAAAAAGGTTTTACTTTAATTGAACTTTTAGCTGTTATTATCATTTTAGCTGTTTTGATGATGCTAGCAGGTAACAGTGTTATTAATATTATGATGAACACTCGTCGAAGCGCTTTCCGTACAGAATTTTTGGCATTACTTGACTCAGCTCAGTTAAAAGCTCAAACAGATATGTTAGGTGGAAAAGAATTACAAAAAGGTGGATCTACAGTTTGCTATTGTATTGGAAGTGCTTGTACTGCTGAGAGTAAAAAACTTGATACTTTTGATAATAAAGGTGGTTACACTGGTAGTGTTTTAGTAACCAATGGAGGAAGCGGGGCTTTAACATTTAAAGGTTGGATGTATAGTAGTAGTTATGCTATTGAAGAAAAAGACTCTACTGTTAAAGATGATTCTAATGATGTTATCGACGTATCTACTGCTAAAGTAACGACAGATACTAAACGTATGTCATGTAATAAATAAAAGTCTAGAAATAGGCTTTTTCTTTTGATATAATTTTAAGTATGAGAAAGAAGTGAGGATATGTTAATCATTGGCAGTCACGTTGGTTTTAATAGTAAAGATGGTTTACTTGGAAGTGTCGAAGAAGCTTTAAGTTACCATGCTAATACCTTTATGTTTTATACAGGAGCACCTCAAAATACCGTTAGAAAAGAAATAGATGAAAAGACAACCAAAGAAGCTCATAAATTGATGATAGAAAATAATATCAATATTCAAAATGTTATTTGTCATGCCCCTTATATTATTAATTTAGCTAATCGTAAAGATGAACAAAAATGGCATTTTAGTATCGACTTTTTAAAAGGAGAACTTAAAAGATGTGATTTATTAGGTATTAAATATTTAGTTTTACATCCTGGTAGTGCAGTTGGGTTACCCCAAGAAGAAGCTTTACAAAATATTAAAGATGGTTTAAATGAAGTTTTAAAAAACAATTTTAATTGTTTAATTTTACTCGAAACAATGGCTGGAAAAGGTACTGAATGTGGAACTAATTTAGAAGAAATCAAATACTTAGTTGATAATACTTTTTATCCTGTTGGAGTCTGTCTAGATACCTGTCACTTAAATGACTCAGGAATTGACATGAGTAAATTTGATGATTATTTAAATATTTTTGACGAAAAAATAGGCCTTGATAAAATAAAATGTATTCATATTAATGATAGTAAAAATATAATTGGTTCTCATAAGGACCGTCATGAAAATATTGGCTATGGTACCATTGGTTTTGAAAATATCTTAAACATTATCTATAATGAACGCTTAAAAGACGTTCCTAAAATTTTAGAAACGCCTTATGTGGGGGAAACTTTAGAGGATAAAAAACGAATTTATCCTCCATATCTTTTTGAAATCAAAATGATAAGGGCAAAAAAGTTTGATGAAAATCTTTTCAATCATATCCATGAATATTATAAATAATGACCATATTTTTGATAATACATCTGATATAACTTTTGAATTTTGATAAAGTTTTCTTCAGAATAACGATCTTTAAAACGATCAAAATTTAACAAATTGGGATTTCTTAAAATTTTATCCCAATTTTTTTTGACAAAAAGATATGTAAAATCAAGTTCTTCCTCACTCAAAGAAACATTATTTTTGACAGCAAAATTTAAGACATCTTCTTTTTTTAACCTTTCCATATAACGGGCTATTAAATTAAACATAACATCACCTAAAATATTGTATGAAAAAATGAAAAAAATTAATACTAATAAGGGTGATAACATGAAAGTAAAATTATTATTAGTTGCTTTTTTCAGCATTTTTATTTTTCAAATTTACCAAATCAATCATGAAAATCACTTGTATTATGAAACAAAATTAAAAGAAAAAACAGAACGAATTATTTTAGGAGAAAGTCCTAAAAGGGGAAGAATTTTAGATGTCAATGGGAAAGTTCTTGTAGATAATAAAGAAGTTTATAATATTTCTTATCATAAAAATTATAAAGCCACTATCAAAGATGAATTAGAGATAGCTCAAAAATTAAGTTCCTTTGTAGATACTTATTCTTTATCAACCACTGATTTAAAAAACTATTATTTAGCTTTAAATAATAATGGTAGTGACTTAATCAGTAAAGATGAGAAAAAACTTTATGATATGCATAAAATAAGTAGAGAAGAAATATCGCAAATGAAATGGGATCGTATTACTGATGAAAAGATTAATTATGATGAAGAAAATAAAAAAACAGCTTACTTATTTTTAAAAATGCAAAACGGATATAGTTATCAAGATAAAGTCCTTTTTAAAAATGTTACTAATGAGTTTATAGAAAAGATAAATGCTTTAGATATTTCTTCTTTATTTCCAACGATTTCTTATGAAAGAACTTATCCTTATGAAGAAACTTTGCTTTCCATTTTTGGAAGTGTTGGAAATATATCAAAGGAAAAACTAACAAGTTATTTAAAAAAAGGTTACGCTCTTTCAGATATAGTAGGAACAAGTGGTTTAGAAGAACAATATGAAGATATTTTAAAAGGAGAAAAAGGTGAATATTTCATCAATAGTGATAATACTTTAACGGAGGTTAAAGAAAGTAAAAGTGGCAGTGATATCACTTTAAATTTAGATATAGATGTTCAATTGGAATTAGAAAAAATAATGAAAGAAGAAATGATAAAAGCCTCTAAAAAAAGGTCGGCTAAATATTTTAATGAAGCTTATGCCATGGTGGGTAACCCTATGACGGGCGGAATTATTGCTCTTACTGGCTTAAAAAAAACAAATGATACTTTCACAGATATTACAATTACTGCTTTTACGTCTTCTTATGCGATGGGAAGTGTCGTTAAAGGAGCTTCGAATACAGTCGGTTATTTGTCTGGAGCAATAGAAGTCGGTAAAAAAATAAAAGATAGTTGTGTAAAACTTTATTCAGAGCCAAGTAAATGTTCTTATAAAAGATTAGGCTATGTCGATGATATTACTGCTTTAAAAACATCTTCTAATTACTTTCAATTTTTAACGGCTATTTCCTCCACGGGCCAAAAATATCGTTACAACATGAAATTTGATGTGACCGAAGAGGACTTTAAGCGTTACCGAGATACGTTTGCTTCTTATGGTTTAGGCGCTAAAACAAGTATTGATTATCCTTTAGAACAAACGGGAATGAAAGGTACGAAAGTGGCAGGAGATTTACTTTTAAATTTAGCAATTGGTCAATATGACACTTATACTCCGATTAGTTTACTACAATATATCAATACGTTAGCTAATTATGGTAATCGTTATGCCTTAAGATTCAAAAAAGAAGATTATAATACTTTCTTAAATCAAATTGCTTTAGATGAAGCCTATTATAATCGTATTACCGAAGGACTTTACGAGGTTTTTCACGGAGGTACGGCTTCCAGTTATGTTAGTAAAAAGAAAAATGCCGTTGGTAAAACGGGAACAAGTGAAACCTTTTATGATAGCGATAATGATGGGATTGTCGATAAAGAAGTTATTAATTCTACTGTTGCCTTTTATTACCCTAGAGAAAATCCTCGCTATAGTATCGTTGTTGTTGCCCCTTTTCTAACCGATGATGGTAACTTTATGTATCCTTTTACCAAAAACGTAAGTTTACATATGACAAATTATTTATCTATGTAAAAAAGTGTCGAATAGACGTCAAATGCTTAAAAAATTTGATTTTTTACTTATAAAAAAAAGGAAATCCATGATTTTTCTGGAATATATAAGTAGAAGGTAAATTGCTTTCTAAGAAAGGATGACTTATGAAACAAGAAATTATGGATTTTTTATTGGCTAAAACGCCAGAAATTTATGAAAGAAAGCCCAATTTATTTAAAGAAAGTGAGAACCATCGTGGTTGGTTTTCATGCCGAGCTTACTTTTTAGAACAAAATGATTTATTTTTAAATGAGGTTTTAAAAGAATTAGAAAAGGAGTATCCTGGTATTTATGACAAAGAGGAACTTTTTTATATGCAAAAATTATATCTTATGTATCCCAAAGAACCACCCGAGGACCTTTTGTGTTTATCATGGGAACATATCAAACTATTATTAAATCTATGTGAGGAACAAAAAAGAATTTTTTATATAGAACTTTGTTTGCAAAAGAATTTGTCGGTGAAAGATTTAAAAAAATATTTATTAGAAGATTTATATGAAAAATGTCTTTTAGCTAATAAAGAAAGGAGAGTATATCAAAGAGATTACAGTAAAATGGATGAACTGATAAGTGTCTCTAAAATGGTATGGAGTTAAAAAAATTCATTTATTTATCACAATTTTGTTATAATATAGTAAATCAAGTGGCTTAAAAGAAAGAAGGTTTGCTATGAAAATTTTAGTAGTGGATGATGAAGCCTTAATCCGTAATGTGGTTAAGGAATATTTAGAGGCTGAACATTTTAAGGTAGATGAAGCAGGTGATGGCGATGAAGCTATAAAACTTGTTAATAATAAGGACTATGATTTAATCGTCTTAGATATTATGATGCCTAAAAAAGATGGTTTTCAAACGATGAAAGAAATCAAGAAGATAAAAAACATTCCCGTTATTATGCTTTCAGCACGACAAGAAGAATTTGATAAACTAATTGGGTTTGATTTAGGAATTGATGATTATGTCACCAAACCATTTAGTCCTAAAGAACTTGTTGCCAGAGTAAAAGCTATTACCAAACGTTATCATAACGAAGAAGATAAAATGGTTTTCGGTTCTTTAGTTTTAGATGATAAAGCTCATGAAGTAAGAATTGATGATAAACTAGTTACTTTAACTCCTAAAGAGTATGACTTATTAAAATGTTTTTTAATGAATCACCATATAGCACTTTCCCGTGAACAACTTTTAACAAACATATGGGGTTATGATTTTTATGGTGACGATAGAACCGTTGATACGCATGTTAAAACCTTAAGACAACACTTAGGAAAATATGGAAAATATGTTAAAACGATCCGTAAGGTAGGGTATAAATTTGAATACGAAGACTAAAAAGCAAAGTTTTCATCATAAAACCCTTGTTTATTTTATTACCTTTAGTGTTACCATTCTATTATTACTATGGTTATTTCAAGTTTTCTATCTTAAATATGCGTATCAAAATTATCAAGTTCAAAATTTAAAACAATTAGCAACTATTATAAAAAAAACAAGTGAGGAAAATTTAAATGCCACTTTAGAAAAAGTAGCTTATAAAAACGAATTATGTATTGAATATTATGATGGGCTAAACAACATTCAATATAATACTTTAAAAGTTGGATGCGCTCTAGGTAAAAATAATCAAGGTATTTTAAATATTGAAAAAGAATTTATTAATTCCAATGAGTCGATGACATCTTATAATCTTTTGAATGATGAATATGAAACAAGAGCGTATCTTTATGGTATTAAATTAAATAGTGGTTATGTTTTTTTGTATAATACTTTGGAAGATTTAAGTGTTTCAAATCGTATTTTACGTAATCAACTTATTTATTTAACTATTATCGCTATTATTTTTGCTTGTTTTATCGCGTACTTTTTATCTCAAAAATTAACGTGTCCTATTTTGGATATTACTAAACGAGCTAAAAAACTAGGCTCAGGAGAAACGATTACTTTTCCTAAGTATGATTTAGAAGAGGTAGATGAGCTTGCCCGTGTACTAGAAGAATCGGGAAGAGATATTGAAAAAAATGATGAACTTAGAAGAGACTTAATGGCTAATGTTTCCCACGATTTAAAGACGCCTTTAACAATGATAAAAGCTTATGCCGAAATGGTTCGTGATATGAGTTATCAAAACGACGAAAAAAGAATTATGCATTGCAATATCATCATGGATGAAGTAGACCGTTTAAATCTACTTGTCAATGATATCCTCGCTTTATCTAAATTTGAAGCTAATGCCGAAGAAATTAAATGGGAATCTTTTGATTTAGTAGGAGAAGTAAAAACTATTGTTAATCGTTATCAAATCATTAAAGAAACCGAAGATTACCATATTATTTTAAATGCACCAACTAAAGCAATGGTAAAAGCTGATAAACAAAAGTTAAATCAAGTCATATATAATCTTATTAACAATGCCATTAATTATACAGGTAAAGATAAAACAGTTACGATAAACATAAAAAAAGAAAAAGATAGTTATTTAGTACAAATAGAAGATACTGGTAAAGGTATTAAAGAAGAAGAAATTCCTTTTATTTGGAACAAATATTATAAAAATGAAAAAAATCATCAACGAAATGTAGTAGGAACTGGTCTTGGGCTATCCATTGTTAAAAAAATTTTAGAAGGACATCAATTCAAGTATGGTGTAGAGTCAACTAAAAACAAAGGAACAATTTTTTACTTTTATGTAAAAAAAGCCTAATTTTTTCTTTTATTCACTTTTTTTTCACACAATTTTCATAAATGAAGAGTAATATGTTAGACATGAAAGGAGAAGTGATACAGAAGATACGATCCATATATTTTGAAAAAAATATATAAAAAAACTCTATACAATATAAATAACATATAAACTCAAACTCACACTTTATGGGAAAGGACGGCCTTTTTAAATGTCCTTTCCTTTTTAAATACTAAAAAAGAGGAAATTTTTATTCCTCCTTTTCAGTTGGTGATTTTGTTTTCCAAGTCGTTTCACCGCACGTGGTACAAACATAAGGCACCAAAATATCTTTATCGGTCTTATAATCTTGTTTGGTTAAGTCTACACATAGTAAACCTGTTTCCTTATCAATATAAGCACGACCTTCTACTGTTTTACAAGAACAGTCACTGCAATTATTATTTTTCATAATTTTCCTCCCACGCTTTATTGTAACCAAAAATTTTGATATAATACCTTTACTTACAAAAGAGGTGAGATTTTATGCAAGGATTTTATATTGGTAATGTTTTTATAAAAAATCCTCTTGTGTTAGCACCTATGGCAGGATATTCTAATACGAGTTTTCGAAAGATTATTAAAGAAATGGGGGCAGGACTATTATATGCGGAGATGGTTAGTGATAAAGCCTTAGTTTATCAAAATGAAAAAACTTTTGACCTTTTAAAAATGAGTGAAGAAGAAAGACCAATTGCTCAACAAATATTTGGAAGTGATGTAGAAACTTTTGTTAAAGCAGCTTTAATTGTTGAAGAAAAAATGCATCCAGATATTATTGATATTAATACTATTTGGTGTAAGTGCTAATGTTCTTTAAAATACACATATAATGTGTTTTCATCTTTGTTATATATTATTTTATCAAAAAGTTCGTTAGCAACTTTTTCTTTTATCTTGAAATCTACATTTTCATCTTGTAGCAGTTCATGTGCATATTCACATAATTTATATACTTCATTTTTTTTATTTTCTTGATATTTTTCTGTTTTTAATGAATTAAGTTGTTTATTTAATTTATTGATATTATCAATAATATCTTTCTTTTTTTCTTTATATTCTTCAAGAGTATCTATTCCATCGATGTACGCAGCCTTAATTCTTTCAAGTTTGGAATTGCACTTGTTAATAGTATTTTGTAATATTGTTATATTATCAGTATTATTATTTGATTGAACAATATTTATATCAAGTTTTTTAGTGAATATTTCTTTTAATTCATATAGTAATGCATTTTCTAACTTTTCCTGTAAAATAGAGTGGCTTTTTTCACACGTCTTTTTATTATAACCGTTACATTGAAAAAATGCTTTTGTCTTATTTCCAGATTTTCTTTTAATCATTATGAGATTTTTTCCACAATTAGAACATTTTAGTAATCCACGCAACCAATAATCATGTTTTATTGCCGGTTTTTTATATTTAAACCAAGTTTTGTTGTGTTCATTGATTTTTTCTTGAGATTTATTCCATAATTCTATACTAATAATTGCATCATGTTTTCCTTTATATTTTTGAATATCTGGACTGTTAAAATCTTTACTCATGCCACCAGGTGTAAATCTGGTAGTACCAATATATAAAGGATTATTTAATATATATTTTAAACTTCCTTCACACCATTTGTTACCTCTTTTTGTTTTAATCCCCATACTATTTAATTTAGTTGTTAATCCATTTATAGTAGTATCAGGTTTAATCCATTCTTCAAAAATAAATTTAACTATATCTTTTGTATTTTCATCTGGATATATCATTTCTGTATTTTTATCATAATTATAGCCAAAAACAGATCCACCTTGATATTCACCTCTTGTAGCTTTTTCTTGTTTGCCTCGTTTCACGTTTTCAGATAGATTAAGGACATAATATTCGTCCATACCCTCATAAAGAGATTCTAATAATACAGATTCTTTGTTTTTGGTTAATGGTTGAGTAATACTTATTACATCAATTCCACATTTTTTTCTTAGTAATGCCTTATACATAACTGATTCTTCTTTATTTCTGGCAAATCTAGAAAAATCATAAACAAGTATTACATCAAAAGGTCTAGGCTTTTTTTGAGCATTAGCAATCATTCTTTGAAATGCGTTTCTTTTGTTAGCACTTGTTCCACTGATTCCATCATCTCTATAAATATGTTCTTCTGATATAAATATATTATGTTTTTTTGCATATTCCAAGCATAATTTGATTTGGCTATCTGGTGAGTATTTAACCTGCATATTTGTTGATACTCTTACAGAAATGGCTCCATTTTTAAATTCTTCAACTTCTTTCATTTATAGCACTTCCTTTTAATAAACTTTTATGCTATAATTGTATAGAAAAACTCGTATACAATTATAGTGTTTGTCATTATATTTTATTGATTTAGTAGTCAATGGGTTTTTCATTCCGTGTCTAGAGCTGCAACTCTAGGCTTTTTTTTATACAATTCAATGCTATAAAATAGCATTTTAAGGTATTTTCTAATTTTCTTTCACAAATGAATATATAATATAATATTGTCCCGAGGAGGGGATACATTTGAATTTTAATAAACTCTTAAAGATTATAGAAAAAAATGATGTTGACATTAGGGTATTTATTATGTTAATTGAACTGATTCGTAAGTAGAATTAGTTCTTTTTGTTTATAATAAATTCCTTATTAGCATTTATAAATTTTATTAGTTTATCTAAATTCTCTTCCGATAAATCATCACCGTCAAAAAAATCGTTATCTTTTAATACTTTTTCTAATGTGCTTTTGACATTATCAACGGCAACTCTTTCATCCCAATCTAATAAATAATTAGCGTCACGATTTAATGCTTTACACAATAAAATTATTGTGTCAGCATCCGGCTTACTGGTTCCATTTTCCCAATTTGATATAGCAGTATTGCCATACTTTAAATCATTATATCCATATTCAGCAGCTAATGTTGTAATTTTATCAGCAAGTTCTTTTTGACTTAGATTATTTTCTGTTCTGGCTTTTTTTATATTTTTTCCTAGGTCCAATCTAATCACCTCTATATAAATTATATCATATAATTATAAAATTTCAAGAAACTTGAAAAAAAATTCAAAAAAGCGTTGACTTAATCCAAGAATTATGGAATAATAAAAATAACTTCAAGATACTTGAAGTAGAAAGAGGGTGAAAAAATGAAAATGTATGAAAGAATCAAAATGTATATGGATGACAATGGAATAAAACAAAATTATGTTGCAGATAAATCAGGTATTCCAGAAAATACGCTAAGTATGATTTTTACTGGAAAAAGAAAACTATATGCTGATGAATTTGTTTCAATAATTTTTGTACTTGGAATAGATCCAAATTACATTATCACTTATGGAAGTGAAAAATAATTTTTGATAATACAATTTGAAAAATGGAGGAATGAATGAAAAAAGTAAATTCAAACAGTATGCCTTTAAAAGTAATTGTATTAAATCCACCTACTAAAGAAAAAGCTGATGAAATAATAAAGATAATTTCACAAAGTGTAAGCCTTTTATATTCTCAGTCTAGAACTCAGCTGGTGGAAAAAATGGAATGAAAAGACTACTAATTAATCATAAAGGAGGACATAAAAATGATGGAAATTATAATTCCAGAAAATACAACACTAGAAAAAGAAAAAATGACATTATCATTATTGGAAGATATGTTAGAAAAAGATACTAATGAAAAAGATAAAAAATATCACAAAATGGCTATAGAGGCTACTAAAGCAGCTATTAAAAGATTGGAGGGTTCTAAATGTTAAACATCTTGTCGGGAATTGGAATTGGAATTATGTTAGCATTAATTATTGTAAAAATTCAGAATTATTTAATAAAAAATCATTTAATGATTAGATGGAATAATATTTTAATTGCAATATTTATATTAACAATAACTGGTTGGCTTATTTACAGTTTTATAGGTATGACAATAGGGCCAGAATATACTAAGACTAACGGAAACGTTTGCAAAGGCTATAAGTATGGAATGCAAATTTGTCACGGTGACATAAATGCCGAATAAAAAAAGAATTATGAAAATATTTTTGCGGACATTTCATAATTCTAGAGTTGTAAATTTGTAAATCAAACTTACTCTTTAATTTTATAAAAAAAGTATGTTTTAGTCAAATACAGGAAAGGTATATTAAATAAATAGGTGATGCCATGGATAAACAAATTCATTTCATAATGTATTTAGATTATGAAGAACATTTTTCCTTGTTAACAGATGAAGAAATTGGTGTATTGATGCGTGGCATCTTCCAATACATCAGAACTGGAAAAATTCCGGATTTTAATAGCGGTGGTGCTGTTAAAATGGCATTTTCATTTATAAAAACTAACATTGATATTGATAATCGTAAATATAGGCAAAAGTGTGAAAAAAATAAACAAATAGCAGAAGAACGTTGGAAGAAACAACGTGAATCACAAGAAAAACAACAATTTAAAGGTTGTCATTTAGGGAGTTCATTTAAAAACGAATCTTGTTATAAGTGTCAAAAGAAAAAAATCTGTCCTTTACAGGAAAGTCCAGACTTTAAATTATCACATTCAAATAAATCATTTGAAGAATGGTGTGTAGAAAAAGACGAGTTATATAGTAAGTGGTGTGCTGATCGTGAAAATAGGGGATTAAGTACCGATATAGAATTATTTGATTATAATTGGTTAGATGATAACGAATAAATACAATCGTATGCCAAAATATACGAACGTATGCGTATGCATATTTTTAATACCTAACTAATAACTAATAACCAATAACTAATAACTAATAACCAATAACTGATAACTAATAACTGATTATAAATAATTAATGTGTGTGTATAAATAAAAGCCAATTTTAAAAATCTGTAAAAAGAGAGGAAAGGGTATTATTATGTTTAATTCATTTAAAGATTGGCTCAAATTAAAAACTGATTTACTTTTTGAATCTTTAAGTATTAAATTCACTAGATACAAAGGATTATGGGAACAACAAAATAAAGAAATAGATTTAATGACTTGCTCCCACAACAAAGAAACAAAAAGATTGAAAGGTATTATAGAGCAAAAGAATTTAGAAATCAATACCTTAAATGAAAAAAATCAAAAATTAATTGAGGAATCAAAAAATATAGAAAACAAATATCAAAAATATAAAACAAAAACTAAAGAACAATATCTTGATCTAATGAATAAATATCAAGACTCAACATTGAAAGTACAAGACTTGATTGTAGAAAAAAGAAAATTGTCATCTAGCAAAGGGGGATTAAATACAAAGGTTAAAAACCAGGATAGGGTAATAGATAAAATTACAGAAGAAAATAAACAAATAAAGGATTTATTGCAAAAAGTGGTTAAAGAATCAAATCGTAAATTAACACCACCAACTATTCAGGAATTAAAAAATTACAATTTATATGGAAATAAGAAAGGAAAAAGAAAATGAGTAAAAATAAATTTGAAATAACATCTATCAGAATACATAAATTACCAAAATCAGAAGATAGCAATATTGTAGGTATTGCAAGTATTGTATTAAATAATGCATTTTTAGTAAATGACATTAGAGTAATTCAGGGGAAAGAAAAATTATTTTGTGGTATGCCATCGAGAAGATTAGAAGATAAGTCTTTTATGGATATTTGTCATCCATTAAATAATGAGGTTAGGCAATACCTAGAAAATTTAGTATTAGCAGAATATATTAATGCCGAAGAAGAAAAGGAGGATTCAAAGAATGAATAGTGATTTCAATAAAGATTTAATTAACACTAATGTTGACATAGAAACTTTAAAAGAAGAAATTATTTCAAGAATAAATAAACTTGATGATCCAATGTTCAATGTATCTGTTAAAACTACCGAATTATTGCAGGTAACAGTTGCAACACAAGATAAAACTACAACTTTTGATGTATTCGATGTAACACCGGAGGCATTAGATACTACTTTAACAAGAATAAATGAATATGTGGAGGGGATTAGAAAGTGAAACTTATAATTATATTATTAACGGAATTATTAGTATATATGGTCGGTTTCCTAATAGGTAAGATAGCAGTTACAGAAGAATCATTAAAATATCATAGACAAGCCGCAGAATCAGAAATTAAAGCTGCTAGAGTAAATATGGTAATTAGATCATACAGAAATCAACTTTTAAGAGAAGAAACAAGAATTCGTGCATTACCAAAAGAAAAACAAGAAGAAAATGCACTTAAATATATCGATGTAAAAGCACAACTTGAATTAATCAGAAAAATTGAGGAGGATGTAGCAAATGAAATGCAAGAAATATGATCAAGCATGGTTTGATAACAAATATATACAATTACTTAATATGAATTGTGGAACAACAGAAAAGAAATTACAAAAATTAAATTCATTTATAAAATTAGCAAAGGAACATAATATTCAGCCTAAAGCAACAAAAGAATCAAAAGTTAAATACATTCGTGAAGATTTAGGAAAGGCTAAAACACCACGTTCTATAAGAGCAAGAAAATCAAAGCTTAAAAGAAAACAAGACAAAAGGGATAAATAGTTAATATCATAATTAAATCTCATAATAAAAAACAAAAATATGAGGTGATGATATGGAATATCAAAGAAATAATAATACATCTGTAACTACTAAAATTTCAGGTTTAGATGTTGTTATAAATAAATGTTATATCACAATAAAGGATTCAGCAAAAATCAATGATAAAAAAGCAATGGAATTTGTTTTAATTAAAGCAAGAATTCTTGCTTCTAAAAAAGGTTACCATTACAAAAGAACCAATGAAAGTTGGATTCAAGAATGGCGAGCACATAATTTACTTTATAAATTACACTTATTTGAAAGTCATACAAAAGATACTGATTTAGAAGAACGTGAAAGTAAATTTAGATTATTTTGTTATAAGATTTTAGGAAGATAGAGGTATAGATATGAGTAATAAAAAATTAAGAAAAATAGTTAATCATTATGGTATCAAGAAACAATTAAAACATTTTCAAAGTGAAGTGTATGAACTTAATGAAGCAATATTCGATTATAACAAAACCTCTATAAGTGAATTTATAGGGGGAATATGTAGAGAAGTAACTAATGTATTTTCATCTATATATAATGT
The DNA here is from genome assembly GCA_905205665.1 of uncultured Bacillota bacterium. Taxonomy (GTDB): domain Bacteria; phylum Bacillota_I; class Bacilli_A; order RF39; family UBA660; genus Ventrenecus. The sequence goes on from CAJLEF010000008.1 coordinate 33,772, forward strand.
ACCTAAAACTAAAGATCCACGTAAGGAACACATAATCGAAGAAATAGCGGATGTAACAGTAATGTTAAAGCAAATACAACTTCATTATAATATTTCAAATAATGAAGTAAATGATGTCATGAAATCTAAAGTTGAAAGACAATTAAAAAGAATAGAGGAAGAACAAAATGGCAAAAAATAAATTATTAGATTTAAATAATCATTTATTTGCCGAATTAGAACGTTTAGGAGATGAAGATTTAAAAGGTGATGAACTTAAAGAAGAAATAGAACGTGCAAAAGCATTATCAGATGTTAGCGAAAAAGTTATAAATAATGCAAGTTTAATGCTTAAAGCAATTCACGAACAGAATGAATACGGAACTGGAACTAGAGATGTTCCCAAAATGCTATTAGGAGTCACTCAAAATGAGGAAAATCTGGAATCAAGAAAAAGATAATTATTTAAAAGAAATTCATAAAGGACGTTCTAATCAAGAAATAGCAGACTTAATGAATATGAAATTTGATACTAATTTTACTAAATTATCAATAAATAGTAGAAAAAGAGTATTAAAACTCATATCGAATTATAAATATATGCCTAAATATTCGCCAGAAATAATTAATTATATAAAGAAAAATCATAAAGGAAAATCTACGATTGAATTATCTGATGAGGTAAATAAAGTATTTAATATAGATACTAATCCAGATAGTATTCAAAACCTTAAAAGCAGGATTAAAAGAACAGAAGGATTTATATTCGAGCCAGCTAAAAACGACGGTTGTATCAAAAAAGGTAATATTCCAATGAATAAAGGTAAAAAGTGGGATGATTACTTATCTAAAGAAAAACAAGAACGTTGTAGAAAAACAACTTATAAAAAAGGAAATAAATCGTCTAATGCAGTTGATATTGGCGAAGAACACATGAGATATTCAGGGAGTAAGCCCGATGATTTAGGATATTTATATGTAAAAGTATGCGATGGTAAAGGCAATAAGAATTGGAAGCCTAAACAACAGGTAGTATATGAACAACATCATGGTCCAATACCTCCAAAGCATAAAGTGATATTTGCTGATGGTGATAGATTTAATTTTAATCCGGATAATTTAATTTTAGTATCTAATTCAGAGGAATTAATCATGAATAAAAGAAAATTAAGATATAAAGATAAAGAATTAACTAGGACAGGATCAATAATAGCAAAGGTTATTGATAAAACTAATAAAATTAAAAAATGAAAGATTACGAACAGTTATACTATGATTCTCAATATGAGATTAAAAAATTAAAACAAAGAATCCAAGAATTAGAAAACGATTTAATGCTTGTTAAAAAATCAGATAAGAAAAAAATAGATATAAAAAAAGAAATCTTAAAAGAATTTAAAAATTATAAAAGCAAAGAGGTGAGTAAAAGTGAGAAAGCATAGCGGTAGTTGGAATGCCGAGGAAATGACAATCAATTTCAATCAAAAACAATGGCGACAAGATTTAGCAGCATTTATTAGTAAGAAAAGATATTGGTTTCAAACAAGAGTAAGCAGATCAAGAACTATTGAAAAGAAAACTAACTATAATGACACAGTTAAAGAATTTAGTATTTATAATCCACATGGTGGTGAAGAAATTATTAGGTATATGAATAAAAATGAAATAGTTTATACAACCAATGAACAACTATTGTCAGAGTATTACGAAACAAAAGGTTTTAAAAAAAATTAGGAGGAATTATGAATTCAGGTAAAGATTTAATCGATGAATTGAAAAAAAGAGGATTTACCGAAAAAATGTATTTTGAATTAGGTAATTCATTAATAAAAGAATATAAGGGTAAGGAATATCATTATTCGATTATATTTTCTTTCAAAGGAAATGTATATTTAACAAATTATGATGAAAACAATTCAGGAACATTTTGTTTGAATTTAGATAAAGAATTCACAGAAGATTTATTATTCATAGTTCCATTTGTGATAAAAGATAAAGAATAAAAGGGATTATTTTATAGGAGGATGTTATGGAAATAGTAAACAAAAATATTGAAGAAATCAAAATGTATGAAAATAATCCTAGAAATAATGACGGTGCAGTTGAGTATGTCGCAAATTCAATAAAAGAATTCGGATTTAAAGTGCCAATAGTATTAGATAAGAACAATGTTATTGTTGCAGGGCATACTCGTTATAAAGCCGCTAAATTATTGAAAATAACAGAAATACCATGTATTATTGCTGACGATTTAAGTGATGAGCAAGTAAAAGCATTTAGATTAATTGATAATAAAGCCGCAGAATTAGCATCGTGGGATATTGACTTATTAAATCTCGAATTAGAGAATATCAAAGATATTGATATGGAGTTATTTAATTTTGAAATAAGTAATATTTTAGATAATGTTGTCGATGATGAGTATGAGGTAGAATTACCAGAAGATCCAAAAACAAAAACCGGAAATATTTATAAATTAGGAAATCATTATTTGATGTGTGGTGATAGTACCAATACCGATGATGTTAAAAAGTTGATGAATAATCAATTAGCAGATTTAATTGTTACTGATCCACCATACAATGTCAATTATGAGGGAAAAACAGGCGATAATCTTAAAATTATGAACGACAATATGGAAAATAATCAGTTTTATAGTTTTTTAGAATCAGCATTTATAAATTTATATGAATCCATAAAAGACGGAGGATCCATTTATGTATTCCATGCAGATACAGAAGGTTTGAATTTTAGAAAAGCTATGATGAGTTCTGGATTCAAACTAGCCGAGTGTTTAGTATGGGTAAAGAATGCATTTGTTATGGGACGACAAGATTATCATTGGAAACACGAGCCAGTATTATATGGATGGAAGCCAGGAGCAAGTCATTATTTCATAAATGGTAGGTCACAAAGTACGGTATTAGAGTTTGATAAGCCAATAAGAAATGAAGAGCATCCTACTATGAAACCTATTGATTTAATCGCTTATTTGATAAACAATTCAAGTAAGAAAGATGAGATTGTATTGGACCTTTTCGGAGGTAGCGGGACGACGATGATTGCTTGTGAGCAGACTAATAGAAAAGCCTTTATTATGGAATTAGATCCAAGATATTGCGATGTTATTGTTGATAGATGGGAAAAGTTTACTAATCAGAAAGCCGAACTAATCAACGAGGAATAGTTATGAATGATAATTTCATAAAAAAAGATACTTTCGAGAGATTATGTGCATTGCAATGTGAATTAAAAGAAATTTCTGGAGCATTTGGAGTATCAGAGGAACATATAAGAGTGTGGTGCAAGAATGTTTATCATAATGATTTTGAGGAGGTATATAGAAGATTATCTAATAAAGGCAAAATATCAATTAGAAATTTACAATTCAAATTAGCAGAAAAAAGTCCAACAATGGCCATCTATTTAGGAAAAGTTTACTTAAAACAAGATGATAAAGTGAATCAAGAAAATAAAGATTAGGAAGGTGAAAAAATGAAAAATAAAAAAATACTAGAAATTGCTGCAATAATGATGTGTGTCGCTATTTGTTTAGCTTTAATAATATTTTTCTGTACTTTTTTAGAAATGTTAAATGATTATAGATGCTATAATTTACCATTAAACGAATTTTTTAAAGATAAGAGATGTGAAAGATACTGGGATATGAAACATTGAACTTATATAAAAAGGAGGAAGAATGAAAGAAATAATAACTATTTTATTAACACCAGTATTTGTTATAATTCAAGTTTTAAAATGTATGTTTGATTTAATTAATCCAGTAGTTATTGGAATTAGTGAATCATTAAATGATTTATTTTATGATATGTATGAATTTTGGAAAAGAGTATTTAAATGGAGGGATGGTGAATAGATGAAATTTACATTCGGTGATATAGTAGTTGTCGATAAAATAGAAATTGGTGTCATTGTTAAGTGTTGGATACACAATGCAGATGCCGGTAAAGAGTTTAATTACGATGTTTATGTAAGAGAATATAACGGGATTAAAAACTATAAAGAAAATGAAATTGAAAGATATATGGTAAGACATAAGTATTTATCAGAAGAAGAACATGAGTATCAATATAATGCCATAAACGGCTTATAAAATGAAAACAATTTATAGGAGGTACAAATGAAATATTTGTTATTAGTATATTTAAAAAAAGGGCATACGGAATCTTATTATTCTAATGAACTTAAAGGTTTGAAAGAATATGCAGAATTTAGAAAATTTGACAATTATAAATTCTTCGAGTTAAAAGAGGTTGAATAATGAAGCATATACTAATAAAATTAGCAACTTATATTTTTAAAAAATATAATGTAACACCTATTTTAGATAATCCAAATGCTAATCCTAGATTACAATTTGGTAATGATATTTATGCTATTATAAAATTAACAATTACTAGAGAATATGGATGTGTTCCTACACTAGATATTAGGTGTCATCATATATTTGAGGTATTTGATGAAAGGATAAGTAAATAATGTTAACATTAATATTTATTTATTGTTGTTTAAAAGTATCTAGTATATGTGAGGAGGCAGAAGATGAAGGTTAATATTGATGAATTTATAACAGAAATTGAAAAAAGCTTGAATATAAAGTTGTTTGATTATGAAAGAAAATATCTAAAAACTATTTTGGAAGCAAGACAGAAGAAACAAAGAGTAATAACACATCGTGCCAGAGCAAATGGTCATTATTTTGGTAGAGCAGATGTAATACTAATGACGATAGATGAATTCACAAATAAAATAGAAAAAAATATGTTATATGGTGATAATTTGGAAACACCAAAAGGAATATTGGAGGATTTAAAAAATGTTAAATGATAAAGAATATATTGATTGGCTTAAATCCACTCGCAATTTAATAAATAAGTACAACTTGCAATCTTTAAAAATTGATGTGAAAACAATGTATCCATATAGTGCCAAGGAAAAGCAAATAAAAGAAAAAGATATGATTCATATAAAAATATTAGATAATCACAAATTTACTATGGAAAATAAAATTTACGATATATTAGAGGATAATAATGAAAAAGAAAATACCATTGTTTTGTAGAATTAAAAGAAAATCACCATTATATATAGCAAGTCCATCGGCAATGTTTATGTGTGATTATGGTTTTATATTTAGACCTAGTAATTGGTGTATGAATTGCCCCAAATATAAAGGTTTTCCATTGCAGATATTAAGGGCTAGTACAAGGTGCAAAAATGGTACTAAAAATCTTAAAAAGTATCTTAAATAAAAAATAAGTGTTAAAGCCTTATAAAATCTAGCAAAAGTTAATAATAGTTAGGTGCAATATAATATAGTACATATCTTGCATCGAATATATAGGGTGAAAAGAGGTGAATATATGGCATGAATAAAGAAGAATTAAAAACTAAATTAGATGAATTTATCGAAAATATAGAATTAGAAGAATTGGCAGACAAAACAATTCAGAGTTATAGAAATGCAGTTAATAAGTTTATAGATTATTTGCCTAATGAATTTGAAATCAATAAAAAATTGGTTATGAATTGGAAAAAGAAAATGCAAGAAGATGGATATGCCTTAAAATCAAGAAATCAATTTATTGTAGTTGTAAATAAATTCTTATATTATCTAGGTTTAGAAGAATGTGTTGTTAAATTATTTAAAGAACAAGAAAAATCTAACTTAGAAGAATATATCGAGCCACAAGAACATAAGCGAATGTTAAGATGGGCTAAAAAATTAAATAATATGGAAGCTTATTATATAATTAAAGTTTTTGCAACATCTGGAGCAAGGGTAAGTGAATTAAAATATTTTACTGTTGAAAATTTAGATAGTAATTATATTAAAGGTGCTTATAACAAAGGTAAAGAAAGAATTTTAATTATGACAAATGAATTAAGGCGAGAATTAAAGCATTATTGTAAAGATAGGAAGATTAAAACAGGTCAAATATTTAGAAGTACAGATGAAAAATTCATAAATGATCCTAATAAGATGATAAATGTATCGACAATTTGGCGATGGTTGAAAAAGATAGCACGTGCAGCAAAGATTAATCCTAACAAAATTCATGCACATGCTTGGCGACATTTATTTGCGAAACAATGTAAAGAAAATGGCATCGATTTAGATGAATTGGCCGATATATTAGGACATAAAAATATAAACACAACGGCTATATATACAAAAACCTCAATGAAAGAGAAAAAACAAAAATTAGAAAAAATCAGGTATTAAAATTGGAGGTATTTCTATGAAAGATGAAATAATGGTTATCAAAAATCAAGCATCTCAATTATTATCAGAAAAAGATGCTATCATAGAAGAAATCAAAAAAAATAATGCAGCTAGATGTATGGTTTCCACGGAACGCCTAATTTGTACTATCTCAATTATGAAAATACCAGATGATCCAGAACAAGAAATTAGATTATTTGAAGAATTAGACAAGTTGCAAGGTGTAATAAAAAAATGATAATGTGGTTTTTCATAGGTTTAATTATCGGCTATATTGGTGGCGATATATATTTAAAATTTAATGAGGAAAAGGTGACGAAATGGAAAGAAAAATGGAATTCGAGGAATTCGAGGAAAAATACCAAAAATTAACATCAGAAGAACAAGAAAAAGCCGCTATTGAATTAGTAAAAAGTGTCTTACAAGATAAAGACCAGGTAAATTCAACAGTTTTTTCTAAAATGGTAGATATTCATTTAATCCAAAATTATCCAGATACAGAATATTATGAAATAATACCATTACAACGAAATACGATTGTAGAGAATCGATATTCGTATGAAGAATTTTTAATCAGAAAGAAAAAAGCTTAATAAATATCAAAATAGTAATCATAACTTACATGAATTATAGAAAGTAAGGGGTGATGCTTATGTATGAAAAATACCACAGAAGTTGGTATTTGATGATTTTATCACAAAGAGATTTAGAAGATTCACAATCAAAATTAGATCAGATAGAAGAAGAATTAGTCAAAACAACAATATCGATGAAATCAGATATTACAGGAAAAGGTGGTTTTTCTGATAAAATGGCTTCATTGATTGCTAAAAAAGTTGATTTAGAAGATATTATCAAAGCACAGAGGACTTTATATAATACTCGTAAAAAAAGAATGAAAAAAGATTTAAGAAAACTTAAAGTAAGCGATGATATTATGGATGACATTTATAGACGTAAATTTTTAGACAAAGAAAAAGTAAAAAATATCGCTAGGGGGGTAAACTTTTCGAGAGAATACACTTACGACTTAATATCGAGAATTCGCCGTAAAATCAACGAAATTCAAGACGAATTGAGGGCAAAAAATAAAAAGTAAACATCTTACAAAATCTTACAAAACTTGTGTTATAATGTTATTGTGAGATTATTATAAATGGCTTACATCTGTTAGTTCTTTACTCACAGTTTGGAACTTATAGAGGTTTTGAGTGTTGCACCAATTAAGCAATGCTTTTTTTTTAATTTTTTTTGAAAGGTGGTGTGAAAGTTATGAGTAAGAAAGATACAAAGAATACACCGGCTAAACAGGATAATTCAATGGTAGAGGTAAGAGTAATCAATAATTATTTTGATAAGGCTAACAATAAAAAGTTCAGATCTGTTGATGATGTATATAAGACAGACAAAGACAGAGCCGAAGAATTAGTAAGACTTGGTTATGTTGTTTATACTGATGATGAACCTAATGTTGTTGATGATAATGTAGATCCTAATGTCAATGACAATGGCAATGAAGATACTAATGTAGATGATACTAATGTTAATGATGAGGGAACACCAGAAGCAACCGAAGATGATTCAAATGCTGATGATAATGTAGATCCTAATGTCAATGACAATGGCGATGAAGATACTAATGTAGATGATACTAATGTTAATGATGAGGGAACACCAGAAGC
>CAJLEF010000009.1 GCA_905205665.1 uncultured Bacillota bacterium
TATCGGCATTTACCAACTTATGAAAAGATAATCAGAAATTTAGTAAGTTTTTATATATAATAAATTATCTTTTTTTCTAAGACAATTTGTTGAAAAAGCTGATTTTGATAATTTTTTTAATGAGCATCAAATTTTTTACAATGAACAAATTAAAAAATTTTATGAAGCTTTAAATTATTATAATAAGTTCGATTCGGAACTTTTGGAGGAATTTTATGGTTTTAAAATTGGTAAAAGCGAAATTTTGTTATTTAACTTTGTTAATGGTTCCTTTGGTTACTGTAAAGATGATTTAACAATTAGTTGTATAAGTGTCAATGTTAATTATCCTATCTCTAAAAGAATTATTAATACTTGCATCCATGAATTTTCTCATTCCTATGTTAATACGTTTAGTGAGAAATATTTCCAAACTATTTCTTTATGTAATTTATATGACGACGCTGTAAAGCATGGTCTTCAATCTTGTTATTATAATAAATTTTCTTTGATAAATGAGTACATAGTAAGAGCTGTGCAAGTTTATTTTTCTAAAAAATTTATGGAAAAAGAATATTTAGAAAAAACACTTCTATATCATAAAAATATTGGTTTTACTTATATTGAAAAGCTTGAAAATTTAGTAGAACAATATAAAACTAATTATAAAAATTTTGAAGATTTTTATAAAATTAAAATAGTTGATTTTTTTGTGAATTTGAATAGAGAGTTAAGCTAACAATTATTAGAAATATGATAAAATTTGGCATTTTGAACAAAAAAGGACTAAGTGAAAATGAATAATTTTGCCTAGCCTTTTTTCAATTGAAATAAAAGATGTAAAATCAAGACATCCCGTTTCGCATAAAATTTTCAAACAAATATTACATTTTTTATTTTAGCGTAATATTTTGAATTCTAAGCCATACATTTTTGTCATACTTGTTAAATTATTTAATTTATGTTAATCATTGGTTATATATTTAGTATAATTTTTTTCTAAAACATAAAAAAATCAAACCTTTTAGTTCGATTTAAATAACAATTGGAGCAGGTGTCTTAGGTATTTACAACTTTTTTCCAATATACAAATTGATGCATAAATATCAATCACTACATTTCAGTTATATCATAGTTTTAATTTTGTTGCACAAATTTTTACTATATAAATCTAAAAATATCAAAAAAAATTATATAATATTAATGAATGTTGCAGTCTATTGTAATGGTAAAATAAAAGGAATGGTGAAAGAATAATTCCTTTTTTATATTACAAAATTGTAAGGTAAGATCTACCTTATTCGTGGTATTATAATTAATAAGAAATGTGGTGAAATATGTGAAGAAAATTATGATTATTGAAGATGATGATGCAATATGTAACGAGTTATCAGAACTTTTAGAAAATAATAATTATAAACCTATTATTTTAAGAAACTTTAAAAATTCCTTAAATGAAATAATTGAATCTTCCCCAGATTTAATATTACTAGATATAAACATACCTTATATAAATGGCGAAAAATTATTACAAGATCTAAGAAAAACATCTAATATTCCTGTAATAATGGTAACTAGTAGAAATTCTGAAATCGATGAGGCATTATCTATTTCTTATGGAGCAGATGATTATATAACTAAACCATATAATCCTAATATACTTCTTCTAAGAATTGGGGCTGTATTAAAAAGAACAAATGCAAAATCAAATGTTCTTTCATATAAAGATTTAAAAATAAATGTCCAAAAAGGAATTATAAAAAAAGAAGATGCAGAAATTATTTTAACTAAAAATGAGATGATAATATTTTGTTTTTTACTTAATCATCAAAATAAAATTGTTACTAGAGATGAGCTTATGACAGATTTATGGAACAATGATGAGTTTATCAATGATAATGCTTTAACTGTAAATATAAGTAGATTAAGAGCAAAATTAAAAAGTGTTGGCTATGAAGATGCAATAGATACTAGAAAAGGAATGGGTTATATTTTATTATGAAATTTGGTAGATATTTAAAAGATAAACTTTATGCACTTCTTCTATCACTGATTAGTTTTGGCATCGTATTGCTTATATTCTTTGCTTTCAAAATTGATAATGGTGTAATAATTGCCACAACATTTGTATTAATCATTTGGAGTTTATCGCTTTTATTAATTGATTATTTAAGAAAGGAAAAATTTTATACAGAATTAATTTCTAATATTGAGGCATTAGATAAAGGTTACTTAGTATTAGAAACTCTTGATAAACCAGTATTTTATGAAGGCAAATTATTACATCAAGCACTCTATGAAATTAATAAATCAACGATTGAAAATGTTAAGAGAATAGAAGAACAATGGGATGACTTTAAAAACTATATAGAAATGTGGATCCATGAAGTAAAAATTCCATTAGCAACTTTAATATTGATTAGTAATAATCATAAAGATAAATTTGATAAAAAGACAAAATCACAACTAAAACGATTAGAGGATTATGTAGAGCAAGTATTATATTATGCAAGAAGTGAGAATGCAGAAAAAGATTATTTGATAAAAGATACAGAATTGTCAAAAGTAATAAAAAATGTAGGTCTTAAAAACATGGATGACCTACTAGAAAATAAAGTTGATTATAATGTTGAAAATGTTAATGTTAAAGTCTTAACCGATTCTAAATGGTTAGAATTTATATTAGGTCAAATTATTAATAATTGTATTAAATATAAAAGAGATATTAATAATTCTTACATCAAAATATCTGTAAGAGATGAAAAATATAAAACTACACTTATAATTGAAGATAATGGCATAGGAATAAAAGCTTCTGATTTAAAGCAAGTATTTGATAAGTCCTTTACAGGAGAAAATGGAAGGAATACAAGTAAATCAACTGGTATGGGATTATTTATTGCTAAAAATATGTGTAGTAAACTAGGGCATAAAATAAATATTGAATCAAAAGAAAATGAATATACTCGAGTATATATAACATTTGCAAAAGACAAATATTACGAAGTTTTAAAGTAATATTACAAAATTGTAATGTTTTGTAATATTGAACGAACGACAAAATAATATTTTTAATTTATTATTATTTATGGAAGGAGAATTTATATGGAAAATATTTTAAAAATTGATAAAATTGAAAAATATTATGGCAATAAATCTAGTCTTACAAAAGCAATTGATAACCTATCATTTGATGTTGAAAAGGGAGAATTTGTTGCAATAATGGGAGCAAGTGGCTCTGGAAAGACTACTCTTTTAAATTGTATATCTACAATTGATAAAGTTACATCTGGACATATTTATGTAGCAGGTAATGATATCACAAAATTAAGAGGAAATAGTCTAAATAAGTTTAGAAGGGAAGAGTTAGGTTTTATATTTCAAGATTTTAATTTACTTGATACTTTAACTGCTTATGAAAATATTGCTTTGGCACTTTCTATTCAAAATGTGAATTCAAGAGAAATTGATACAAGAATTAAAAAAGTTGCAAAAGAACTGGATATTGTTAATGTACTTAATAAATATCCATATCAAATGAGTGGAGGTCAAAAGCAAAGAGTCGCTAGTGCAAGAGCAATAATTACTAATCCAAAGTTAATTCTTGCAGATGAACCAACAGGTGCATTGGATTCAAAGTCAGCTAAAATGCTTTTAGAAAAATTTGATTATTTGAATAAAGAATTACAAGCAACAATTCTTATGGTGACACATGATGCGTTTACTGCAAGTTATTCTTCAAGAGTCATATTTATCAAAGATGGCAAAATTTTTAATGAAATAATTAAAGGAACAAATTCTAGAAAAGAATTTTTTGATAAAATAATAGATGTTGTAACATTACTTGGTGGTGACTTAAACGATGCTCTTTAAGTTATCATTAAAAAATATTAGTAAGAGTATAAAGGATTATGCCATCTATTTCTTTACTCTGATACTAGGTGTTGCAATTTTTTATGTGTTCAATGCAATAGATGATCAGTCAGTTATGATGAAGGTATCATCAACAACAGCAGAAATAATAAAACTTATGACCAATGTTCTTTCTGGTGTTAGCGTGTTTGTATCTATAATATTAGCGTTTTTAATTGTTTATGCAAGTAGATTCTTAATAAAAAGAAGAAATAAAGAATTTGGCGTTTATTTAACGCTTGGAATGAGCAAAAAGAAAATATCCTTAATATTATTTATTGAAACATTAATAATAGGTATAGTTTCATTGGTAGTTGGTTTAGGAATAGGTTTTTTATTATCACAATTGATGAGTATTTTGGTTGCTAATATGTTTGAAGCAGATTTAACTAGATTTCAATTCGTATTTTCAACAAATGCTTGTATTAAAACTTTGATTTATTTTAGTATTATGTATTTTGTAGTTATGATATTTAATACTATAAATATTAGTAAATGTAAATTGATAGATTTAATGCATTCTAACAAAAAATCTGAAAAAATAAAATTAAAAAATCCATTGTTTTGTACAATAGTGTTTATTATTTCTTGTATAGCATTAGGATTTGCTTATTATCAGGTTACTGGTGGTATTGAGAAAATGACTTATGCAAATAGTATTTTTGTTCCTATGGGAATAGGTGCTGTTTCAACTTTCTTTGTGTTTTGGTCTTTATCGGGATTGCTTTTAAAAATATTTATAAGTATGAAGAACACTTATTATAAAGGGTTAAATAGTTTCACCCTTAGACAGTTTTCAAGTAAAATAAATACTATGACTTTTTCGATGACAATAATATGTTTGATGTTATTTATAACGATTTGCGTGCTATCGAGTGCAATGTCTATGAAAATATCTATGACAAATAATTTGAAAAAATTGGCTCCAGCAGATGTTCAAATTGGTAAGTTTATAAATGTAACTGATTATGAGTATTATTCTGAAAAACAAATAGAAGATTCAAAAATTTCAATATATGATACACTTGAAAAATTAGGCTATGATGTAGATAACAAACTTAAAGATATAGTAAAACTTGATGTTTATAACTTTGATAATATTGACTTAAAAACCAGTATTGGATCTTACTATGATATTGCAAAGGATAAATATCCTTTAATGCCATACAATAAGAAGGAAAGTATTGTAAAGATAAGTGATTACAACAAAATTGCAAAATTGTTTGGACTAAAAGAATATACATTAAATGATGATGAATATTTTATTGTTGCTAATTATTCAGAATATGTAGAATTCAGGAATGAGGGACTTAAGGCATATACAATACTTAATATAAATGAAAAGGAATTAAAACCAAAATATGATAGTTGTGTAGAAGGTTTTATTGCAATGAATTCAACATATTCAAATATGGGAGTTTTTGTTGTTCCTGATAATGCAGTAAATGATTCAATGAAAAAATATGAATATTTAACTGCTAATTATAATGTTACAGATATAAATGAGAAAAATCTTTCGGAAAAAGAGTTAAGTGAAATTTGCAAAGAAAATTCTAATAATACTGTTATTGATTTTGATTCTAAAATGACAATTAAAGAAAATAGTATTGGACTAGGTGCAATGGTTACCTTTATAGGATTATACTTAGGTATTATATTCTTAATTTCTTGTGCTGCAATTCTAGCACTTAAAGAATTATCGGAATCAAGTGATAATGTAGAAAAGTTTAATATGCTAAGAAAAATAGGCGTAGATGAAAAAATGATTAATAAAGCATTGTTTAGACAAATTGGTATATTTTTTATGTTTCCGTTATTAGTTGCAATTATACATTCTATATTTGGAATTAAATTTTGTAATTATTTGTTAAGTGCCTTTGGAGCTGCTAATTTAGTATCATCAATAATTGGTGTTGCAATATTTATTGTTGCGATTTATGGAGGATACTTCTTAGTAACTTATATTTGCAGTAAAAATATTATTAAAGAGCGATACTAATGGAATATAAAGAAAAATTATCAGTAGTAGAAGTACAATACGATGAACTTCCAGAAAAAGTGCAATCTAAATATTTTAATAAATAATAAAGATAGATTTTGGACAGTCTATCTTTTTTTTATATAAAAAATAATCTTATGAATCAAGATGTTGCAAATCAAATTATCAGAAATTTTAACAGAATATGGAATTCGATGCATGAAGAATATGAAGCATATTTTTCACAGAAAGATATTGATAATATTGCAAGATGTGATGACACAAAATTAGAACCTTTGAAAGATGAAGACAAGTCAAACAAGTAGTTATCTTTTTTTAATAATTTATTACAAAGCAAAAGGAAGAGCAATAACTCTTCCTTTTGAAATACTTCTACCAGGTGTATAAATACACCTGCAACAATCTAAAGTAACTTAATTATACTATTTTTAGCGGTTAAATCAATACTTTTTCATGATTTTCTTTAGTTTTATTATTAATAATATCTTGTTTTTTCATATGTTTTATATCACTTTTAGTTGTTTCGCTTATTTCCTCAAAAGCATAATATTTTTTAATTATTTTGATTATTTCATCATTATCTTTTTTAGTAATAGTAGCAATTTTATTTTTAACAAAATATGGTTCTTTAATTCTATTGGCACTTATATTTATAAGATTCTCTATTCTAGCAGTTCCTAATTTCTTATCTTTTAAATCGTAGTGAAAATAATAGTTATCATCTTTATGTTTTGAAGTTAATGGTATAGCAGTCCACATTTTTTTATTTGCTGAACTACGCCATAATATTGCTGGTCTTAATTTTCGTAATTCATTTCCAATATTATAACCTAAATCAACCCAGCAAATTGCCCCAACTTTAAGATTAGTAATTTCACAATCTTTATTTATTAGTTCTAACTTATCCTTACACCACTTATTATATGATATGCCATCTGGATTGTTGTTTGTATTGTTTTTAACATAACTTAGAAAATTATCTTTTGATTTTAAAAGTATTTTATCAAATTCTTTATTAGTAATTTTTAAAGTTTTACCCCTTATATAAATACACCCTTTAATGCTTGTTCGATTATAGTCATCAATTTCACTTAATATAGCATATTTATTAATTGATTTGAGATAAACACTATTATCTTTATTTTCGTTATATACGGGTATTCCTACATAATGATTTTGAGAAATATCATAAAGAATTAAGACCCATTGTTTAGTTTCATTTAAACTGACTTCATATATTTGTTTCCAGTTTATTGTAAGCATTTGCTATCACCAACTTTCTTAATTTAATATTATAACGGAATTATCTTTTTAAATCATCATCTGTGTCTTTTTTATAACTACCGAGAATAATTAGCGAAAAGGATAGTAATTATTATTACTAAAATTTTTGATATAAACATCATTAGAATAATTAAAAACAAGAAACATTATATTGTTGATAATTACTTTGTAAGGTTCAATATAAGCCAAACTAGATTTTCCAATAGGTATATCTTGTTTGATAATATTAATCGTAAATATTAATAGTCCTGTTTTATTTAAATCAAATAAATAACTTTTATACATAATAGTAATTAATGATTTTTCTTGACTATTTTTATTTATGATATATCATTTTAAATGGAGTGATTTGTATGGGTAAAATATCCAATATATTGTATATGATAGATTTATTGAATACTGGAAATATTTATACTTTAAAAGATTTGTCAGAAAAAATTGGTGTTACAGAAAGAATGATCAGGTATTATAAAAACGAAATTTGTAGTAATGGTGTTGCTATTGAATCTTTTAAAGGTCCAAATGGCGGATATTTTATGATGGATAAAATAAAAAATTATATAAGTATTAATAAATACGATATTCAATTATTGGATAATATTAAAAACTATTTAGAAAAAAGTAACTTTAAATATATAGAAGAATATAAAAATTTCTTGGATAAATCTCAGAAAATGTTCTCAATATATGAAGAAAAAAGTAAGTATATTTCTAATATTAAAATAAATTCACCTGGAGAAATTGAAAAACTAATCGAAGAAGCAATAGATAAAAACGAAAAGATTGAAATTATATATAGTAATGTTGATGGAGGTCAATGCAAAAGAATTATACATCCATTAAATTTATTTAAATATGGTGAAAATAACTATGTAACAGCTTTTTGTGAACTTAGAAATGATATTCGTCATTTTGAAATAAAAAGAATTATTGATATAAAATAAAAGAGACAATATATTTCAAGACAATATGCTATAATTCCTTTGAAAGAGGAGATTAACTATGATAAATGGGTATGTTTATATTGATTTTGATGGAGTGATTCTTGATTCTGAACATAGAATGTTGCAACGAAAAGAAATGGTGGGTTTTCATAATCATCATGATAAGCAGGAATTTTCCAAATATTTCGAGTATACACAATTGCATCCTTCAGAATGGAATTACATTATAAAAGAAGCTAATTCGCTAAATAATTCTGTAGAAATAATCAGAGAATTAGAAAAAATGAAGAAAAAAATAGCGATTTTAACAAAAATTCACACATTATATGAGATGAAAGTAAAAATAGATGATTTAAGAAATAATAGAAAAATAGGTTGTCCGGTTTTATTTGTACCACCGGGTATAAAGAAATGTGATATTGTAATACCAAATGGTCAGATACTTGTTGATGATTCACAAAAAAATATAAACGAATGGATTGAAAATGGTGGTAAAGGATTTATATTTGATGAAAAAGCTAACAATGACACCTTTAATAAAGTAAGAAGTTTAGATTTTTTATTAAAGAGGTGAATTTTATGAATAAAAAGTTATATTATAATTTTCAAAAATCATTAGAACAAAAATATAATGCTGTTTGTTTTGATATTGATGGAACGCTAACTGAACAAAATTCAAAAAAGATTGATAATAGAGCAGTTAATATGATTATAGAACTTTTAAAGAAAAAAATTCCTGTTGTATTTATTACAGGTCGTGGAGAGATTGGACTCAATGATTTAAAACAGGATATATATAATTCAATTATTAACGCTGATGATGTAACAGAAAATGATATTAAAAGAATTTATGTATTAACTAATGATGGAGCAAGATTGTTTTTTAGTAATAATATTTCTTTTGAACATTTTTTATCCCAAGATGTTTATATTACGACAGACGAGGAATTAAATCAATTACAAGAAGTGAATAGCATTATCCAAGGAATTATTAGTAATTATTTCAAGGTCACTTATTCTAGAGATTTAAAAACAAATCAAATCTTAAACATAAGAATGGTTTTTGGTACAAAAAGCAATAAAATTATAGAGGAAACTTATGCTTTATTAGAAAAAATTATTAAAGCTAAATGTTTTGAAGGAGTACACTTAACGAGGGGATTTTACAAGGATCAATCTGTAATTCAAATTGGTACAGCTACAAAAGATAGAGCCATAGAGCGTGCAGAAAAGATAATAGGAGTACCTAAGGATTCTATGATGAGAATTGGTGATTGTGGTGATTTCCATGGTAATGATTATTTAATGTTAAATTGTCAACAAGGATATAGCGTTGATAAAACAAGTGGTGAAATTGATAGATGTTTTCCTATTTTTGACAAAAATAAAAATATTTTAAGTGGTGTAGATGCTACGTTAGAATTAGTGAAACAAGCAAAAATATTACCAACCGTTTGCTTAGAAAAGGCAGACAATTTAAATTATAAGTATAATTTTGCTTTAAAAGAAAAAAATATAGTATTAGGTAGAAAGAAATTATTAAATAAATATAATGAGTTAATAAATAAAAACTTTGGAGAAAATGATGGAATAGATAGTTTATTTGATAAATCAAGTGGAGCGTTAATTATTCCAATGTATGAGTGGGAATTAATTTTTAATAATCCTTTAAAAGATTTTTGGAGTCATAAGGAAAATGGAAATTTCAAATATTTAATTAGAGATGATAATAACTATCTTTTACGTGGTTCTTCCGTATATTATTATTTTATTTCTAATAGAAAAAGTACAAATGGTAAAGATATTACTACAAAACATGACGTGTTAAAATGGCATACTAATTATATTCAATTTTTGACGAGTGCAGAAGAAGCCATTTTAAAAACGTTTGATATAAATTCTACTATTAATAAAAAATTTTTGTTGGGCATATTAGATAATTGTCGTATTATTTTATTAATACTTTTGAATCATAAACTTGTTTCTAATAATTTAAATAGTAATGTTTTATTGAATATTTCATCAAGAGCAAATAAAAGTATTTTTGAGGTGTATAGTTTATTATTAGCAATTGATGATAACATAAGTAATATATGTTTTATAAATAATTTTTTTGTTGATAAGGATCTTATCAGTGATATGGTACATAAAATTCAAAATGTGTTAATTGAAAATTTAACGAATGAAAAAATAAATGTCGAACAAAAAGATTATTCAAAAGATTATAGAGCTTATAGAGAAATTGATAATTTTGGAGAAAATTATACAGCAGTATCACTTTATTGTGAGAATCGTAAAAATACTAAGGATTTTATTAATGTGTGTGGACTAAGTTATGGTGGAATTGAATTGCCTATAATAGCAAAACTTTTGGATAAAAATAGAGTTGAAAATCTTTTACTTCTTAAATTTAGCAAAGATGTTTCCGGATATTCAAACAAGCAACTCATAGATTTAAGGAAATTTAATATTCATGATTTTGGTGGATTAATAAATTCCAGTTTTTTTCAAAATGAGTCCTTAGATCTTTTTGATGATAATGTGTTAACAGGCAAAACATTACAATTAGCAATTAATTCACTTTATGATTGCAACATAGATGTTAAAAATATTTGTATAGTTAGATATCCTGGAATTAATAGGATTGACCAAATGTTCTTAGACAATATTGCTGCAATTGATTTCCATTTATTTTTTGATTATATTTATGGCCTATGTTATAGTAGTCCATATAGTTGGAAGGATAATGAATGGAAAACTGAAAGTGGTCAAATTGATTATCGAGATACCATGGGGGTGTTTGATTTAAATAGAAAAAAAATTATAGAATGCCTAATCAAAAATCATGATTATAATGAAGAAAGTGAAGTGGCAGAATATAGAAGGAGATGTCTAAAATGAGAGTAGTAAGTATAGGAGATCTTGTAACAGATTATTACTATAAGGACGATAAATTAATTGGTATAAATGGGGGAATGACGTCTCATAATATCATTGCCAATTTAGCTAAAATGGGAATTGAAACCTCTGTTTTTGGTTGTTGTGGTGATGATTGTCAGGGTAAATTGGCTATTAATAGTTTAGAAAAACTAAATGTTGATATCAGCAATATTAAAATTATCAACAATATTAGAACAAGATGTTTCCATGTTTCTTATTATAATGATAATGGAAGGTTATCTTTTACTTCAAAGAAAAGATGTCCATTTTGTCATAATAAAAAATGGTATGAAGAAAGTTTAATAGATACCAACTTTGTTATGTCAAATCTTAAACCAGATGATATTTTAGTGTTTGATAACTTAAATGAAAAAAATCAACTAATTATAGATAATACGAATAATAAGAAAATAATTGATTTAGGACAATATTTCGAATTTGAACAGATGGAAAATAACGAGATAATTAAAAAAATATCTAAAAAATTTGAAATAATAAATTTCAATGAAAGAGTAACTAAATATCTTTTAAATAGAATGAATTTGACAACAGAAAGTGAGCTATTTAATATTATTGAACCTAAATTGATGACAATTACTAGGGGAGAAAAAGGTGCAACCTTTATAACTAAAAATAGTACTTGTCACTTTAATTTAATAAGAAAAGGTGCTGTTGTGGATTCTACTGGTGCGGGAGATGCTTTTATTTCAAGTATTATAAAAGATTGTCTTAAAAATGATTTTAGATATGATGTGGATAGCTTTGCAAAATGGTATGAAAATTCAAATAAACTCACTTCTAAAGTTGTATCTAAAATGGGCGCCAGAGGTCATATATATCCTTTATTTAAAATAAAGAAAATTTCTGAATTTTGTACATGTGATAAATTTTTAACTATTGCCAGAAAAAAAATAAAAAGATGTAATATTAATATCAATAATTTAGAAAAGAGAATCATTAATGCAGTAAACTCTTCAGCCACTCTTAAATTAGATGATATCGGTTTTAGTAATCATAGTAACTCTTTATTTATAGGTACTGGTGGTTCTTTTGCTGGGGCATATTTTTCTTCTAAAATAATAAATCTGTTATTTGGATGTAATACTTATTCTTTGTATCCAAGGGATGTGTTATATAGAAATAATGATAATATTGATAAAATTATTCTTTTTTCTTACTCTGGCACGACTAATGATATTATTGAAAGTGTCAAAGATTTAAATAATAAAAACATATATATGATTACAAAAGGAGAATATCAAAAAATAGTTTTAAAAACAAGAATATTAAAGAAAAACATATTAAGTTATAGAACGCCTTCAAATAAGGGAAAAGAACGAGGTTTTTTATCATTTGAAGGTGCTGTCGCCCCTGCCGCATTATTTTTAAAATATTATTTAGAAAAATTAAACTACAAGATTGATGTGGATGAGTTTATAAAAAATTCAATAGAATACTGGAACAAAGAACTTGAAAAAATGATTAATAAAAATGTAGTTGAAAAAATAAAAGAACATAATTTGATTAATATTTTTAGAGGTGATTATACTGATACTGCAAGTTATGATTTAGAAAGTAAAATTATTGAATCTGGAATATTCAATTGCCTTATTCACGAAAAGAAAAATTTTTCTCATGGAAGGTTTATTAATTATGAAAATTTAGGTAATGATTTCTCAATTTATTTTAAACAAAATTCTACATCAAAATATGAAAATGAATTATTAAAATATTTAGGAAGTAATTGTCTTTTAATTGAAAGCAAGTATGATGGGATGTTAGCAGAATTCGATTTACTTATTGCTTCTCAATTTATAATTTATTATATCGGTAAAGTTTTAGATATAGATGTATCTAAGCCAAAATACTCAGATAATGCTATGCAAATATATTTTTACAAAGGCGAACTATAGAATTATTTTTAAAAAAAGCATATGGATTAAAAAATATTCTGTTTTAGGAGAATTAAAAGTTCTATTAATTAGAATTTTTTTTCAATTGAAACAGAAGAGACATGGCTAATTTTTAATTGAGGTGTAATGTATTCAATTTCTAAATTTGCCTGATACCCGATTTTGGTGTAAATGTTACCGTATCCAGTGCCAGAAAGCAAACATTCTTTCAACAAAATTTTTTTGTATTCTAAATAAAACCCGTTTTCTGGTTCTATTAAATTATCTATGTTACTATTGATATAACAATAAATATAATAATTTTTTTCTGGTTCCTTTTGTTCTTTTGGTACATCTTCTTTTTTATCTAAAATTAATCTTATCGATGTTGTTAATAAAGATCCTAAGATAATAGCTAAAAAAACAAGAAATATTTTTAATAATTTATTTTTTATAAACTCGTTCATCATTAAAACCTCCATTTTGTCATAATGTAATTTTAACTACTAATTTCTTTAATTTCAAGAATTTTTACGTCTTTGAACTGCTTTCTTAATTGGAAAAGTAAAACATCATTAGAATAATTAAAAACAAGAAACATTATATTGTTGATAATTCTCTTGTAAGGTTCAACATAGGCCAAATTAGATTTTCCAATAGGTATTTCTTGTTTGATAATATTAATCGTAAACGTTAACCTTTCTTAAGAAGACAAAAAAAATCAATCTTTCGATTGATGCTATTTATTAAGTTCAAACTAAATAGTTCGAACAGATTTATCTAATGGAGGAGCCGACCAGATTCGAACTGGTGATCAAGGTGTTGCAGACCTACGCCTTAGCCACTTGGCTACGGCTCCATACAAATAAATTTTACTATAATTCTGAATTTGTGTCAATTTATAACTTTCGTTTATTTAATATATTTTATGCAAAAGCACAAAAAAAACACCTATTTGTGTTTTTTGTTTTGAGCTTGAACAGCTGTTATGGCAATGGTACCTATAATATCTTCTATGGTACATCCTCTTGATAAATCATTAATAGGTGCATTCATTCCTTGTGTTATTGGACCATAAGCATTCGCGTGGGCGAATCTTTGAACTAACTTATAACCAATATTGCCGGCATCTAAATTAGGAAAAATCAAAACATTTGCTTTCCCTGCGACAGGACTATTAGGTGCTTTTAATTTAGCAACTTCTTCATCAATAGCCGCATCAAGTTGCAGTTCACCATCAATTAAGGCCTCTTTATTTTTCTTTTTAGCAAGTTTTGTTGCTTCTCTTACTTTTGTTACCATTTCATGTTGAGCACTATTTAAAGTGGAATGTGAAAGCATTGCTGTAATAGCTTTTTCATTTGTTAAGTCTTCAAAGCTTTTAATGCTAGATAAGGCGATGTCAGCTAGTTCTTCTTTTGTAGGATTTTGAACAAGTCCACAGTCTGAAAAGAGATAAAGCCCATCTTCTTTATAAGAACAATTTGGTATCTCCATCATGAAAAAAGTAGATACAAGAGAAACATTAGGCATTGTTTTAATAATTTGTAAGGCAGGTCTTAAAGTATTTGCTGTTGAGTGACAGGCACCGCTCACAACACCATCTGCTAAATCTTTTTTAACCATCATACAAGCAAAGTACATATAATCTGCTTTTAAAAGGTTTAAAGCCTCTTCTTCTGTTATACCTTTATTTTTTCTAAGTTCAAAAAGATCTTTAACAAAGAAATGAGTCAATTCACTTGTTTCAGGATCAATTATTTCACAATTAGATAAATTCTGATTTTTCGCAAGAATTTCTTCTTTATTTCCTATTAAAATAAGGTTTGCAATGTTTTCTTTTAAAGTGATTTCAGCTGCTTTTAAAATCCGTTCATCCATAGTTTCTGGCAAGACAATTTTCACGACTTCTTCTTGAGCTTGTTTTTTGATGTTTTCTATAAATTTCATATCTATCCTCCTAGTTATATTTTACCATAAATTATTTTTTATACGAGTTGTAAATCTTTATGATATTCGTTATACTTTAATTGTAAAAATGAAATGGAGAAATTATTAATGAATAATAATAATAGAAAAGTTGAGCCTTTTACTTTGTGGCGTCATTTTAAAGGAGGAAAAGTTATTGTTCTTTTCATTGCAAAGCATAGTGAAACAGGTGAAGATTTAGTCATTTATCGTTGTATAAATAAAAAAGGACAGGAAAGTAATGAATTTTACGCTCGTCCTCTTACCATGTTTTTATCTGAAGTTGATCATGAAAAATATCCAGAGATTACCCAGAAATATCGTTTAGAAAAAATAGAAGACTAAATAATTAAAGAAGGGGGTAAAATTTATGATTTTAAATGTAAGTGGTAGAACAGATATTGTGGCTTTTTATTCAAATTGGTTTTTTAACCGTTTAAAAGAAGGTTATGTGGATGTTAGAAATCCTTTTAATCCTCATTTGGTAAGTCGTATTTTTTTTGAAGATGTTGATCTTATTTTATTTTGTACGAAAAATCCCATTCCACTTTTAGATAGAATAAAAGAAATCAATAAACCTTTTTTATTTCATGTGACTTTAACACCCTATAAAAAAGATATTGAACCTAATGTACCTTTAAAAAAAGATATTATAGAGGCTATTAAAAAATTATCTAAACAAATTGGTATCGAGAATCTATGGGTTCGTTATGACCCTATCTTTATTAGTGAAAAATATTCGGTATCTTATCATATAAAAGCATTTGAGAGAATGTGTCAGTTATTAAATGGGTATGTCAATAAGATTATTGTTTCCTTTATTGATAATTATCAAAATGTTCGAAAAAATGAAAAAGTTTTAAATTTTAAACCTTTTACTGAAGAAGATTATGAACAAATAGGTAGAAATTTTAGTAGAATAGCTAAAGAAAATAATATGACTGTTCAAACTTGTTTTGAGGAAAGACATTTAGAAGAGTATGGGTTTATCAAACAAGATTGTCTTTCCCATGAACTTGCCTATTATTTGACAGGAAAAAAATATAAAAATTGGACAGCCAGAAAAGAAGGCAAATGTAAATGCGTTCAAATGGCTGATATCGGTGTTTATAACTCTTGTTCTCATTTTTGTAAGTATTGCTATGCTAATTATAGTGAAAAAGATGTTAGGAATAACTTTAAAAATCATGATAATTCCTCTTCTTTACTCGTTGGACATTTGACAGTGGAAGATGTCGTAAAAATACGAAGAAAATAATCTTGACTTAGAGTGCACTCTAGGAAATAAAATGATAGTAAGAAAGGCTGATAAAATGAAAAGTTTAGTAATTTATTTTTCTCATACTGGAGAAAATTATATGAAAGATGGTATTAGAAATATTTTAGTTGGTAATACCGAGATAGTAGCCAAGAAAATTGCTAGCATAACAAAGGCGGATTTATTCAAGGTTGAAACAATACAAGATTATCCCTATGATTATCATGAATGTTGAAAAGTAGCAAAAAAAGAACTGGAGGAAAAAAAAGACCAGAATTAAAAACAAAGTTAAATGATATTAGTTCTTCTGATGTGATTTATATCGGTGGTCCTGTTTGGTAGGGTCATTACTCACGAGCTTTAATAGAAGTTTTAGAAACTCTTGATTTTACAGGAAAAATAGTAAAATCTTTTACCACTCATGAAGGTTCTGGATTAGGCAGTGTTATGGAAGATATCAAAAAATATTGCCAAAATGCTAACATAAAATTGGGTTTAGAAATTCGTGGCTGTAAAGCAAATGAAGTCACTGAAAAATTAGAAAGATGGTGTCAAAATGATTAAACAAACAGCAGGAAGAGATAGTCTAGGAGACTTTGCTCCAGCTTTTGCCCATTGTAATGATGATATTTTATTTGGAGAAAATTGGAATGACAATTCAGTTGATATAAAAACAAGATGTATTATTACTGTCGTATCCTTAATGTCTAGTGGTATTACGGATAACTCTTTAAAGTATCATCTAGAAAATGCCAAAAAACAAGGGTTATCTAAAGAAGAAAGGTTTGTAAAATGAATAAAGAAGAATTTGAAAAAGTAAATGTTAGGTATTGTCACAAGGAATTGTAAAATTTTTCTGATTCTGGCACAGAGATTGAATTGATAAATAATGAATAGTATAATAAACCACATACAAACGATTAGGAGGTTTAATTGTGTGAAAAATGAAATAATTTTATTTGAAAATCAAAATGTCAAATTGGAAGTTAATATGAAAGATGAAACGGTTTGGCTTAACCGTGAACAATTGGCTACATTGTTTGATAGAGATGTCAAAACGATAGCTAAACATATTAATAATGCTTTAAGAGAAGAACTTGATAGTTCAACTGTCGCAAAATTTGCGACAGTTCAAAATGAAGGTGGTAGAAAAGTAACTCGTAATATTGAATATTATAATTTAGATATGATTATAAGTGTTGGGTATCGTGTAAAATCTCAAAATGGTATTATCTTTAGAAAATGGGCAAATAAAATCTTAAAAGATTATTTGCTAAAGGGTTATGCCTTAAATCAGAAAAGATTAGAATATTTAGAAAAGACGATTAAATTAATAGATATTGCTAACAGAATGGAAGAAAAATTAGAAAACAACGATGCTAAAGAAATTTTAAAGGTTATAGGAAATTATTCAAAAGCACTTGATCTTTTAGATGATTATGATCATAGGACTTTAGCAAAACCAAAGGGAAATAGTAGTAAAAAGGAAATAAAATATAAAGATTGTTTAGATATTATTAATAAATTAAAATTTAATGAAGAAAGTGATATTTTTGCACTTGAAAGAAATAAGGGGTTAGAAGCCATTATAGGCAATATTTATCAAACATTTGATGGAAATGATGTCTATAAGAGTATTGAAGAAAAAGCTGCTAATTTTCTATATATGATTGTTAAAAATCATGTTTTTATAGATGGTAATAAAAGAATTGCTGCGACATTGTTTATCTATTTTTTAAGTTTTTATGATATTTTGTATTTAGATGATAAGCAAGTGATTGATAATAATGCTTTAACCTCTTTAACATTGTTGATTGCAGAATCAAATCCAAAAGAAAAAGATATCATAATTGATTTAATTATGAATTTCTTAGATTAAAGTAGAATTGTGAATTGATTTAGAAAATAATTAATAAATTAACGAAAATGAGGTTTAAGTCGAAATTTTTGTTTGACGGAATTAAAATGGAATTTAATGATGTAATAAGACAAAGAACCGCAACAAGAAAATTTAGAGATAAAAAGGTCTCTCAAGAGGGCATTATAAAAATATTAGAAGCTGAAAATTTAGAGCCGACTGTCAAAAACTTTCAACCACATTCATATATGGTTTTTTTTCTGAAGAAAGCTTAAAAAAATTGATGAAATAATACTCTGTTGTTATAACGCTCCAAGTTGTTTATTAGTTTGTAGTGACAAATCTAAAGCTTTTCAAAAAGATGAATATTCAACTTTTGAAATCGCCGCTTCCATTGTTGTCACTTACATGATTTTAGAAGACATTAATTTGAATATTGATAGTACTTGGATAGAAGCTTTTAATAAAAATGAAGTCAAAAATGTTTTTAGTTTATCTGGTGGTATGGAACCGGTGTGTATAATAAATTTAGGATATAAAACAGATGATTGTCAAGAAAACCCGCTTCATAATCAAAGAAAAGATATAAAAGAAATTGTTAAATATATTTAATTACAATATAATTACGAATTAAATAGACTTAAAATGTCTATTTTTTAGTTAAAAGTAAAATAATAAATATTACATTAAAAAAATCAAAATTTTAAATAATTTTATTGACACGTGTCTTACACACGGGTATATCATGAATAATGAAAAAAGAAAATAAGAGGTGGATAAATAGAGTATTAAATTTTGAAAAAAATCTAGAATAACATAAAATTAATGAGGATTGAAAAATGGAAAAATCAGAAGGAAAAGTAGCCATTGTTACAGGAGGAGGTTCGGATATAGGAAAAGCTATAGCACTGCGCTATAATAAACAGTTCTTTTTATATAATGTTAAATTAAAAAGATATATAGTATAATGATTAGGAAAGTTAGTTTGTTTTCTAAATAAATGGGAGGTTTCTATGAATTATAAGTGGTATTATAAAACACCGGATGGTTTTGATGATATGATGATGAATAGTGATGGAAACTATTTAACAGGATTATGGTTTTTGAATTCTAAAGATGCTTCTAAACATTCACTAGGTGGTGAAGAAAAAAAGCTGTCTATTTTTGAGAAAACCTGCGCTTGGCTTGACCTTTATTTTAGTGGGCAAGAACCTGATTTTATTCCTGAATATAAAATTAATAATTTGACCGACTTTCGTAGTGAAGTGATAGACATCATGAATACGATTCCTTTCGGGAGCACTTTAACCTATAATGACATTGCTAAAAAAATAGCTTTAAAAAGAAAAATCAAGAAAATGTCTAGCCAAGCGGTAGGGAAAGCGGTTGGTGCCAATCCTATATGTCTTATTATTCCTTGTCATCGTGTTGTCGGAGCTAAAGGTAATTTAACCGGTTATGGTGGTGGCTTAAATAATAAAGTAGCTTTATTAAAATTAGAAAAACATAATATGGAAGAATTTCATCTTCCTAAGAAATGAGGCCAAAAATGCAAAGATGTCAATGGTGTAATTTAAAAAATTCTCTTTATATCGCTTATCATGATGAAGAATGGGGGAAACCTTGTTTTGATGAACACTACTTATTTGAAATGCTCATCTTAGAGTCTTTTCAAGCAGGCTTATCATGGGAATGTGTTCTAAATAAAAGAGAGGCATTTCGAAGAGCTTTTGATAATTTTGAAACGGATAAGATTATTAAATATGATGATTGCAAGATTAATGAGTTGTTATTAAATGACCAAATCATCAAAAACAAATTAAAAATAAAGGCGAGCATTAATAATGCTCAAATATTTAAAGAAATAGAAAAAGAATGGGGAAGTTTCTATAACTATTTAAATCATTATTTTCATGATAAAATTATTTATGAGACAAATAAAACAACCAATGAGCTGTCCGATGCGATTTCAAAAGATTTAAAAAAACGAGGCATGAAATTTGTGGGTTCTACCATTATTTATTCTTACTTACAAGCTATAGGATACATTTATTCTCATGAAGAGAATTGTTATTTATATAATAAAGGAGTTGATTCAAATGAATGAAAGAGGAAATGTTATCATTATTCCTGATGAAAATCAAATTTTGACACGCGAATATAAAAAAGAGATATTTCAAAACCATTTAGAAGCTTTTATCGCTTTTGCTGATAAATTCAAATTAGGCTATCACTTTTCAAATGATGATTATCAATATGCTCCGGAAAAATTAGCTCATGATGGACATTTAATAATTAAAGAAATAAAAGATACTCAATCAGTAGTAATGTTTATTCCAGAATTTGTTACAGATAGACAGCTAGAATGGTATGAATTTCATAAATATGACTATTTAGATTATAAATTGATTGGTGCTTTTTCTTTGGTTCCAAATAGTGATCCAGCACAAATTTATGGAATGCCTGAAATTACTAGAGAAATAAAAAGAAAAAATATCTTATATAATAAAAAAGATTCAAAAATGATAAAAATTTAGCATCTAGTAAAAAAGGAAAAAAAATAATATAATAAAAGTGTCAAAGGTTATTTTATTAATCTTGTGAGTTGGAGGAAATATGAAAAAAACAGAAAGTGTATTATGGGGTATTGTCTTAATCATAATAGGTATTATTGTTGGAGGAAATACATTTGGTATAACCGATATTAACATCTTTTTTGATGGTTGGTGGACTTTATTTATTATTGTGCCAAGTTTTATTGGTTTATTTAACGACAATGATAAAACGGGAAGTATTATTGGCTTATTAATTGGGATTGGATTACTTTTAGGATGTCAAGATATTATTCGTTTTGATTTAATATGGAAACTTGCTTTTCCTGTTATCTTAGTTGTCATTGGTTTATCTTTAATTTTCAAAGACGTTTTAGGGGACAAAGTAGGTAGTGAAATAAAAAAGTTAAACGAAAATAATAATAGTAAAAATTCTTATTGTGCCACTTTTGGTGGTCAAAATGTAAATTTTGATGGTGAAAAATTTACAGGAACGAGCGTCACAGCTGTTTTTGGAGGTGTCGAACTTGATTTAAGAAATGCCATTATCGAGGAAGATGTTGTGATAAATGCCAGTGCTATCTTTGGAGGAATAGATATTTATGTTCCTAAAAACGTAAAAGTAAAGACAAAGTCTGTACCAATTTTTGGTGGTGTCAATAATAAGGCTAATATAAGCCCTGATGAAAAAAGTCATACTATTTATATTAATGGTACTGCTGTCTTTGGAGGTATTGAAATCAAATGACAAGTGCTCAAAAAATCATTAAATATTTAGCTCTTTGTCTAGCCACTTTTTTGGTATTTTTGATAATATCTTCTTTATTGGGTGTCTTTTATTCAGTCTCTAAAATATTAGATGTTCAAAAAGATAATGAGGTCACCATGGACAAAATGAGTACGGTGAATTTTAAAACCGATGATATAAGTTCTTTAGACATTAATCTTCTTTTTACTAATCTTATTATTAAACAAGGAAATAATTTATACGTTGAGACAAATAATGAAAAAGTGCATTTTGATGAAGAAAACAATTCTCTTAAAATAAAAGAAGATTCAAGAAGTATATTAAGTAAAAATAATAAAGGAGATTTAATTTTATATCTTCCTGAAAATAGTCAATTTAAAACCGTTAAAATCCAGGCAAAAGCCGGTAAAATTCAAATTGAAAATCTTGCGACTGATTTTCTTTCTTTAGAATTAGGTGCGGGTGAAACAAGTATTCAAAGATTAGATGTTGCAGAAAATTGTAAAATTGAAAGTGGTGCTGGAAAAGTAAGTCTTTTAGATGGTCGTATAAAAAATTTAGATTTAGATTTAGGTGTAGGAAAATTTGAACTGACTTCTTCTCTTTTAGGTAGCAATAAAATAAATGCTGGAATAGGGAGTTTAGAGTTGAATTTATTAGGAAATAAAAAAGATTATCTTATTAAGGCTGATAAAGGTATTGGTGCTATTCATGTAGATGAATCCGTTGTTTCTGACGATTCCACGGTTGGTACTGGGGAAAATACAATCAAAATAGATGGAGGAATCGGTAATATAGATGTTTCTTTTAGAAATAAAGATTGATTGATATACATTCTATAATATATCAAGGACATATCAGAAGTGATTAATTTATTGATGAGATTAGTTTGGGATATAACTAATCTTTTTACTATTCATATACTTCTTATACTTTTTAAAAAATAATCTTGAAATTGTGGTATTATTATACAAAAGAGTGGTTAGATTTATTTTTTTAGAATGGAGTAGTAGGTGATAAATATTGTGAAAAAAATCTATATAATAACAGGAGCAAATGGTTTTTTAGGTAATAACATCATAAGAAAGTTAGAACAAGATGCTGATAATGAAATTAGGGCTTTTGTATTAAAAAGCGGTTCTATTAAATCACTTGAAGGATTAAAATGTAAAATATACTATGGTGATGTAACTAAAAAAGAAACTTTATCATTGATTTTTGAAAATACTGATGGAAAAGAAGTCTTTGTAATTCATTGTGCTGCAGTAGTATATATAAAATCAAAATACAATCCACTTGTTTATAATGTTAATGTTAATGGAACTAAAAATATAGTAGATAAGGTAATAGAGTCAAAAGCAAAACTTATCTATATTAGTAGTGTTCATGCAATCCCCGAGCTACCTAACAATGAATTAATAACAGAAATAACTAATTTTAACCCTGATAATGTTAAGGGATTATATGCAAAAACAAAAGCAGAAGCTGCGAAGTATGTAATTGATGCAGTAAAGGAAAAAAATTTGAATGCTTGTATAATTCATCCATCTGGTATTATAGGTCCAAATGATTTTGGCAATAGTCACTTAACACAATTAATAAAAGAAGTTGCAAATGGTAAATTATTTGCTTGTGTAAAAGGTGGATATGATTTTGTTGACGTAAGGGATGTAGCAGATGGTGTTATTAGTGCTTGTAAAAATTGTACTAATGGTGAATGCTATATCTTATCTAACAGATATATTGCAATAAAAGAATTATGCGATTTAATTTGTGATGTGCAAGGAAGAAAAAAGATTAAAATGGTATTACCAATAGGTTTTGCAAAATTAATAGCACCTTTATTTGAAGTATATTATAATTTAAAGAAACAAACGCCACTTTTTACAAAGTATTCCCTATATACACTATCTTCTAATGCTAATTTCAGTAATGAAAAAGCTAAAGAAAAGTTGGAATTTAAAAATAGAAATATGAAAGATACAATAAAGGATACAGTTGAGTGGATGAATAAAAAGTAATAATAATGCAAATAACAATTTGGAAGTGAGGGGTAAAGAGTGAGGAAGAAAGTAATAATAATTTAGTAGCCATAATTTTATTAGTCTTATTGTTTCTAATTAGAAATCATTTAAAAGATGGTGACACAGTAGAATATAAGGCATTAGTTTACAAAGTGTCGAAAGCAAAAAAACTAATTTCAAAAGAGGAAACGGAACAAGAAGGAAAAATAAAGGAATGCGATTATGAAATTAAAATAGAAATACTTGGATTTGAAATTTATAATAATGTTAAGTAAATTGGAAAAAATTATGAAAAAAAAGAATTTAAAAAAATGAGTGATGAAATTGTTAATGTTAAATATCCAAATAGAAATGCGCCATCACTTGTTTTTAATTCTTTTGCTTCTATAAATAGGGTTCCTTTACATAAAAAAAACTAACTATTTCTAGTTAGCATTTATTACTCTCAGAAATAAATTTTCCGAGTTTCCTATCAATCTGGAGCAGGTGAGCAGAATCGAACTGCCGATATTAGCTTGGAAGGCTAGAGTTATACCATTTAACTACACCTGCAATTTGCTTTGACGTTTTTTATTATATCATAAATAAAATAAATAGCAACAATTTTATGGCATTTTTCTAAAAAATGTTATATAATGATTTTGTTGCTGAAATGGCTCAGTTGGTAGAGCAACGCCCTCGTAACGCGTAGGTCGCAGGTTCGAATCCTGTTTTCAGCACCATTTGAGTATTTAAAAAGCTATCTGTTTTGTGATAGCTTTTTTTCAATAAATGAAATGAATTCATATAAAATAAAAGATAAAATGATTAAAAGAACAATGCCACTCATTACAAGATTTAGATTAAAAACTTGTGTTCCGTAAATTATTAAGTATCCAATTCCTTTTTTACTCACCAAAAATTCTCCCATAATAACACCGATTAATGTCATTGAAATATTAATTTTTAAAGAGGCAATCACAGATTTAAAGGAAGCAGGTAGAATTAAGTAAAGGAATGTTTGCATTCGAGATGCTTTAAATGTTTTAAAAAGTTTAAGTTTCGTTTCATCAATATTATCAAAACCGTTATATATGTTTAAAATACTGACAATCAAATTAATTAATAAAGCCATGATAATAATCGCTTTGGTGTTTGCGCCTGCCCAAATAATAATCATCGGTCCTAAAGCTACCTTAGGTAAACTATTTAACATTGTTAAAAATGGATCTACAATTTTATAAAGCAAAGGTATTTCATATAAAATAATAGATATCATAAATCCTAAGGAAATACCGATTGAAAAGGCAATAACAATTTCATAAAGGGTAGTAAAAATATGTTCAAATAAACCATTAGACAAATATAAATCTTTTAAAGTTTTCCAAATATTACTCGGGCTTGAAAAAATGAACGGATTTATAATTTTATGATTGCTTAAGAATTCCCATAGAAATAAAAAGAGTAAAACAGAAGCTATTTGAATAAATAAAATAAAGTACTTTTGTCTTCTTTTTTTTTGAATAAGTTTTTTTACCTCAATTGACATAATCCAGATCCTTCCATATTTGATCATAATAAGATGCAAATTCTTTTGCTTTTCTATTTTCAATAGGATTTCTTTTATTAGTGAGATCTATGTTATAAATCTTTTTGATATGACAAGGTCTTTTAGATAAAACAATAACTTTATCAGACATTGAAATAGCTTCCGCAATATCATGAGATACCATAATTGTGGTTATTTTTTCTTTTCTTATAATGTTATAAACGTCATCACTAATAGAAAGTCTTGATTGATAATCTAGGGCAGAAAATGGTTCATCTAATAATAAAATATCTGGTTTTAAAGCAAGTGTTCTTATTAATGCCACTCTTTGTCTCATACCACCTGATAATTCTTTAGGAAATTTATCCATAAATTCATCCAAATGATAATCGGTTAATAACTTTTTAACATATGAAATATTATCTTCCGTTAATTTTTTCTTAATTTTTAATCCTAGTAAAGCATTATCTAAAATAGATAACCACGGTAACAAAGCGTCATTTTGTAACATGTAACCAATCGTAATATCTTTTTTATTAAAATAGAAACTTCCGGCACTTGGCTTTTCAATATCCGCTAAAATGCTTAAAAGTGAAGACTTTCCACATCCACTTGTTCCGACAAGTGTGACAATTTCATTTGGATAAATAGTTAAATTGATATTATCAATAGCTTTAATTTCTTCTTTTGGTGTAACATAATTTTTCTTCAAGTTTTTAATCTCTAAAAGACTATTCATTGAAATTTTTAACTAATTCATTAAAAGGCACGTATGCGTCAAGTAAGTTATTTTCAATCATTAAATCTTCTAAGTTTTTATAACTTTCTTCAGAAATAGTAGTATTTGCTAACCAACTGTCACTTTCTTTATAACGGGTTATGATACGACTTAAATCATTTAAACTACTATCTTTAAATTGAGGTAAAATAATCTCTGCAGTTTTTGTTTCATCATTATTTAAAACAAATTCTAAACCTTTATTGATGGCTTTATTAAATTTTTTTAAAGTTTCTTCATGACCATTTAAGTAACTTTTTTTAGTATAGTAGGCTGTATAAGGCATTTCGCCAGATAATTCTCCAATAGAGGCAACGACATATCCATAACCTTCTTTTTCTAATTTTGTAGCATTTGGTTCAAATAAGTTGACATAATCACCAATGCCCCCAATAAAAGAACCACCTAAGGATGCAAAATCAATGGAGTAATTAATGTTTAAATCTTTTTCATTTAAGCCGGCATTTTTTAAAGCATTTAGAAAATTTAAAGCAGGCATACCACCTTTTCTTCCTACCAAAATTTCTTTACCAACTAAATCTTTCCATTCAAAATCTTTTTCTTTAGAAATGATAAATTGACCATCTCTTTTTGTTAAACCTGCAAAGGTAATTAAATAATCTTCTTCGCCACCTTTATAAATATAAATGGCACTTTCTGGACCTGCAAACCCAATTTCAACATCTCCAGATAATACTGCAGCAGAAACTTTATCCGCACCTGGTGTTAAAATAAGATCGATATTTAAGCCTTCATCTTTAAAATATCCTTTTTCTAATGCTACATAAAAAGGAGCGTAAAAAGGACTATGGGTAACCTCTGCTAACTTAATAGTTGTTAAGTTTTCTTCCTTGTTTTCTTTAAAAAATTCATAACAACAACACATTAAAATAACAATGACTAAACATAGTAAAGTTAAAATAATTTTCTTTTTCAAACAAATTCCTCCTTTTGTTCAATTATAGTTTATGATGATTTTTGTAATTGGTTAATGAGGGAAATTTAATTTTAAAAACATCTATTTACAAAGGAATTTTATTTTGTTATAATTAACCCAGAATAGAGGGAGTGTGGCTTAGATGACAGTCAATACTGAAACATTATTAGATAAATTATATAACCTTCGTGGAGCAGATAGTGATATTTTAAAAGAAATGGATCGCCAAAAAGCAAAGGCAGAAGCAACGAAAGCAAGAACAACCGATGAGAAAGCTAACTTGCAAAAAAATATTGCTGATTTAAAAAAGCAACGTAAAGAATTAGAAGAACAAGGCGATAAATTTAAAGAGGTTTTAGGTAGTATCCATCGTGAAGATTATGAAACAGTTTTAAGCAAATTAAATGTTGATTTTGACCCAAAAGGATTACTTGAAAAGGTTGAAAAAAATCTTCCCAAGACAATAGAAACTGTGGAAAAAGATACTAAAAAAGCAGAAGATGAACTTGTTAAAGTAGAAGAAGAAATGAATGGGGCAATTACTGCAATTGAAGAACTTGGTATTCGTAAAGATGCAGCTTTAGCAAACCAAGATAAATTAAATGAATATTTTGAATTAGCCTTAACAGGTCATATCAATATTACAAGAGATTCTATTACTAGCTTACTACAAGATTTTGGCTTTAATGAAGCAGAACAAAGAGAAACTGCTAAGATTTTAATGTTCCCAGAAGATGCTTTATTCCAATATGATGAAAGAGTAAAAGGAAGAGCAAGAGTAGGTAAATCCATTTCAGAAGTTTTACAAGAAGCTA
This sequence comes from uncultured Bacillota bacterium, assembly GCA_905205665.1. Taxonomy (GTDB): domain Bacteria; phylum Bacillota_I; class Bacilli_A; order RF39; family UBA660; genus Ventrenecus. Next base: position 27,417 of record CAJLEF010000009.1, read on the forward strand.
AAACGATGGTAGATGATGAACCAGATGAAATAGATGATATTAAAGTTCCTACTTTTGATATTGATACGGAATTTACTGTAGAAGAACCAAAAGAAGAAGCTATTGATATTAAAACAGAAGTTATTGAAACTTTAAAAGAAAAAGGCATTGACTATTTAGACTTTACCAGTGATGAAATCAATAAATTGATTGATAATTTTGATAAGGATTTAGTTATAAAAAACATTGATTTTATGAAATCTACTGGTTTTGCAAGTGATGTATATATTAATCACATAGATATGATGTATGACAAAGAACTTGTTGATAAAGTTAAATTATTATTGGCTTCAGGTAAAGAGGTACTAGATATTTATTTAAACCCAAAAGTGTTAGTCAAATATAATCTTGCTGAATTACAAAAATCTATTGATACAATGAAAAATAATGGAATGGATCCCAAAGAAGTCCCATTAATGGCTTATTAAGGAGGATATAATGGCAGAATTAAAAGAATTTTCTAAATTTAAAAATTATTTTGGAGATAATATTCCCAATAATACTTTAAAAATGGCATATATTAATTTTTCTATTAATGGCGATGAATCTTATAACGTTGTTGATGATTTAAAAGAACAAGGTATTGAACCTGATGTTTCTTTTGTTCTTCCTTATTCTAAAATGGCTTTGTTCACAAAAGAGGAAATTTCTGAAATTAAAGATGACGAATTTATTAAAAATTTAAGTACTCCAGCTAAATTAAGAGCAATCGCTATTCAAAAAACTAAAAATATGGCAGCTGGTTTAGGAATGGGGGTAAAATAATGAGATTTTTGGAATCCCTTGGTTTTTCTAAAGAAGAAATCGCAAAATTTAAAGATTCAGTGGCAGATGTTATGCTTGAAACTTTAGATGGAAATAAAAAACTTGTAAAAGCTAATTTACAATATTTAATAGACTTAGGTGTTAAAAATGTCCATGATATTTTCTTTAATTATTATGAATTATTTTTACTAGACTACAGTAATTTTACGGGTATTTTTAATAAATATGATCGTGAAGATTTAATTGAAAAACTTGAAAAAAATGTTGCTATTGTTGAATACTTATAAAAGACGTTAAGTCTTTTTTAGCATTTAATGATCTAGAAAAGGAGCGCTGTTAATGGAAGCATTTACCAATTTTTTGGCTAATAATTATTTATGGTTTTTAATTATAGCTTTACTTCTATTATTTTCACTTATCGGTTATTTTGTAGATCAATCTGAACAGAAAAAAGGCATTTCCAGATTCAACAAACAGGAAGAAGAATTGGATTTAAAATCATTAGCTTCCATGGCTCAAAATAAAACACTTAATTATGTTTTAAATTCTTCTACAATTAATCCAAATAGTAATGCTCAAAATAATGTTATTATGGATCAAGAAAACAATGCTTTATCTCATAATGATGATATTGAAGTTTTGACAAAATAAAATCTAGCTTGTAAAAAAGTTAGATTTTTTTAATTTCTTTAAAAATATAATGGTTATTTTTTTTCTCAAAGGTATATTGATAAATAGAAGCTTTATCCATATAATTACTTATAATTTGATTTAACTCATTTTCTTCAGAGATACTGAAGTAGTCTATTACCTCTTTTTGGGTAGTATCCTTGTATAATGTTATATAATAATTATCATTTATGAAATCTTTTGTATAAAAAATGTTTTTTTCCTCTAATATTAAGTCAACATCATTTTCTTTGGCACTTGATAACTGAGTGTAAAAATTGTAATTTTGAATGACGTTGCAATTGTCTGTTTTGTTAAAACTTTGTGTACTTGCAATATACTCATAACCACATATCGTATGTGGATAAATCGTTTGATAGTTTGTTAAATTTTTAATATTTTTTTTGATGTCTTTAAAAGAAATACTATTAGAAGAAGTATTTTGGATACCTAAATTAAGTAGGTAAGTATTATTCATTTTTTCTTCTGTGTAGAAATCAAAGCGACTATCCAAATTGTTTTCCAAGACAACGGAATGATAAATATTTTGAATATAGGGCATATTAATATTAATTTCTTGATATTCAAGCATATTCTTAACTCTCCCTATATAAACAAGATAACCACTAAAAAAAATAATGACAAGTATTAAAAGACAGGATAATCCAAAAATAACTTTTTTCATTTTTACCACCTATTCTGTTGTTAGTTTATCATAAAAATAAAAAAAATTCATCTTTTATTTAAAAGAGAAAGATAGAAGCACAAGTAATTTTGATTCTAAGATTTGAAATTAATAAGATCCCATTATTATAATTTTAGAAGCTAGAAATATTTAAATGATTTTTGGCTCAAAATCCTTTTAAGTACGATGAATACTAACATAATTAGAAAAATCAACAAAATGGTTGTAAAATGCTTTTAATTTTTTTATAAAAAGGGACTTGAACTTTATTTAAAATTTTGATATATTTCTATCATAGAGAGGAGATAAAAAAATATATGGAAAAGAAAAATATGGTATTATTAACAGTTATCGCTGTTGCTACATTATTAGTAGCTGTTGTAGGAGCAACATTCGCTTACTTCTCAATTTCAACTACTAACAATTTCGGAGGTGGAGCTGCTGATCAAGGTAAAACTAATATAACTGCTTCAGACGCTGCTAAAGCAGATGCTATCACTATTACTGAATCAAGTAATGCTGGTTCATTCACTGAAACTGGTGTATATCCTGGACATAAAGAAGTTGCTGCAATCAAAGTTAACGCTAAGAGTGCACAAGGAACTGTTCCAAATGTCAAAATCACTTATAATACAACAAAAAATGATTTTGCTGATGGTTCATTAAAAATTTCTTTATACAAAAGTAATACAGAAGTATCTATTACTGACAATTATTTTGCTTGTACTAAAAAATCAGTTGATTCTAAATTATATGAAGAATGTACTAACGATACTGATAACTCAGGTTTAGGTACAGAAGTAACTACAGCTAATCTTCTTAAAGCAACTACTGCTTATACATTAACTGCTTCAAATGCTGTAAATGTTAGTACAACTGGTGCTGATACTTTCTATTATGTTGTAGTAGAATTTATTAATACTGCCGCTGATCAAAATGAAGCTGCTTCAGGTAAATCATTAGCTGGTCAAATTAAAGTAGAAGTTGTATAGTTTTACAATTCTGTTTTAATAAATTACTCTTGATGTTTTTCAAGAGTTTTTTTATTGTATAAAATTTTTTCATGTGTTATAATTTTTTTATAAGATAGGGATTGGAGAGTTGTTACGATGAATCAAGATTTAAACAAGGAACCAAAAGAGTATGTTGATTACGAAGAACAATACAAAGAACTTATCGAAGAAGAAAAAGAAAAAGCTTCTCGTTCTATGTTTGTACGTATGCTTATTATTTTTGTGATTATTTTACTTCTTTTACTCGGTTCTACTTTTTTATATTTAAAAATGTATGGAGATAAAACAAGACATTATTATGGTACTTGTAAAATCAATTGTGATACGAATAATGACGGTAAGTGTGATTGGAATTGTGATACAGATGGAGACGGCATTATTGATTTAAATGGTGATACCGATGGTGATGGTTTCTGTGATTTAAACTGTGATACTGATGGTGATGGTAAGCCGGATACTAACATTGATTATGCCAAAGATAGAACTCCTCATTTTAATATTGATATTGACATGGATGGTAAGCCAGATAGAAACTTAATGAATCAAGATACCGATGGCGATGGTAAATGTGATTTAAACTGTGATACAAACAATGATGGTTGGCCAGATACTAACATCGACTTTGACGGTGATGGCAAGGCAGATATTAACATTGACGTAGACGGTGATGGTAAAGCTGATTTAAATATTGATACTACAGGTGATGGCAAAGCAGATATTAATATTGATACTGATGGTGATAATGTTTGTAATGTAAATTGCGATACTGACGGTGATGGCAAACCAGACACCAATATAGATTATAAAGATAATAAAGAACCAACGTTTAATAAAGATACCAATGGAGACGGTAAAGCAGACAGCAATTTAATGAATCAAGATACCAATGGTGATGGCAAATGCGACTTAAACTGTGATACCGATGGGGATGGTCATCCAGACATTAATATTGATATTGATGGTGATGGCAAGGCCGATATAAATATTGACACTACGGGCGATGGCAAGCCAGATTTAAACATTGATACCGATGGTGATGGTAAAGCAGACGTTAATGTTGATACGGATGGCGACGGCAAACCGGATAGTAATTTAATGAACCAAGATACGAATGGTGACGGTAAATGCGATTTAAACTGTGATACCGATGGAGACGGGTTACCAGATTTAAATATTGATAGTAATAATGACGGTAAGTGTGATTTAAATTGTGATACTAATAACGACGGCAAAGCAGATACTAATATTGATACAAATAACGATGGTAAATGTGACAAGCAATGTACTTATGCTAAAGATGATAAAATTTTAGACATTGCTACGGAAGATATTGTAACCTTATACACTACTTATAATCGTGATGTTGTAGCTAAAGGAATTCAACCAGGTTGGTCTGATACTCAAAAATTGACAGTTGAAAATAAAAGTAAAAAATCATTAATATATAGTCTAAAATTTACAGATGTTGTTAATGAATTTAATCCTAATAGTGAACTTACTTATACAGTTAAAAGAGATGGTATAGTAGTTGTTCCAACGACAGCTTCTCCTTTAACAGATACTTATATTTTAAAAGAAGTATTAATACCTGCTCATACAACATATGTTTATGCAATTGATTATCATTTTATTGAAACAGGACATCTTCAAAACTATCAACTTGAAAATAAATTTAATGCTCGCATTGTAGTAGAAACTAAATAGACAGGAGTAGACATACTCTCGTCTTTTTTTCGACAAAATTCTTGTCATTTAAAGTATTATTTTATATAATTAGGTTATATTAAAAGAATAAGAGAGGTTTTTGTTATGTCTGAAAAAAGAAGTAAATTTAGTTCTATTACACAAATATTTAAGTTCATAACAGGAATTATATCTTGGGTAATGTTAGTTATTTTAGTCTTAATTGCGGCCTTTTTACTTTATTACTTTGTAAGTACAAAGGTATATGCAAATAAAGGTGAAAGTTTTAAACCAGCTGTCAGTTTATATACCATTGTAACCCAAAGTATGGAACCAAATATAAATCCTTATGATGTTATCATAGATGCAACTGTGAAAAATCCAGAAAACATAAAAATAGGAGATGTTATTACTTTTATATCTACGGCATCGATTTCAAGAGGAATGACCATTACTCACCGAGTTTATGATATTAAACAAGAAAATGGCGAGTATTATTATTATACTAAGGGTGACAATAATATCAGTCCTGACTTAGTTCCTGCCAGTTATTCAAATGTCTTAGGAAAGGTACTCATTCGTATTCCTCAATTAGGAAGGTTACAAGCTTTCTTATCTACAAAAGCCGGTTGGTTAATTGTTGTTGTTATTCCAGCTTTATTCGTTATCATTAGTGATATTGTTAAGATGTTCCGTCTTGGCAGTGCTAAGAAAAATGTTGATAAACAAATCATGAATGAAGAAATTGCTAAGAAAGAAGAAGAACTTCAAAAAGAAGAAACTCATCAAAAGCTATTAGAACGTTATAATGTTACAGAAACTCATGAACAAGAAGAAGTAAAGGAAATGGAAGCAGAAATAAAAGAAGAAATAGCTGAAAATATTCAAAAGCAAGAAGAAACACAAGAAGAGGTACATGAAGAACAAGGAGAAAAAGTTATTGAAGATGAACCAACAAAAACAGATATTGATGAAAAACTTCCAGAAAAAAACGATCAAGAAGTTATGCCAGTAGAGAAAAAAGAACAAGAACCTATTGAACTTCCAAAAATTAAAACAGAAATGGATCTTCCAAAGGAAGTTGTAAAACCTGTTCCAAAATCAAATGATAAACCTAAGACAACTTCTAAAAAATCTACTAATTCTAAAAAAACTTCAACTAAGAAAACAAATAATTATAAAAAAGGAAACTCACCAAAGAAAAAAACAACCAATAAAAATACAAGTAATAAAAAGAAAAAATAGAAAAAACTTACCCGGAAGGTAAGCTTTTTTTAAGTTAAAATTTCATCAATAAGGCCATATTTTAAAGCTTCATGACTTGATAAGAAATAATCTCTATCCGTATCTTTTTCGATAACTTTTAAACTCTTGCCAGTATTTTTGGCTAAAATTTTATTTAACTTTTCTTTGATTTTTAAAATACGTTCACAAGCAATTTTCATGTCTGAAGCTTGACCTTCCATTCCACCAAGAGGTTGATGAATCATGACATCTGCATTTTCAAGAGCACATCTTTTCCCTTTAGTTCCAGAAGATAAGATAACAGAAGCCATGGATGCTGCCATTCCTATACAAATCGTTTTTACATCACTGGTAATATAATTCATAGTATCATAAATAGCCATACCACTTGTTACAGAACCACCAGGACTATTAATGTAAAGATAAATATCTTGATGACTTTTGGAGTCTAAATATAAAAGTTCACTAATAACAATGTTAGCCATATCATCATTTATTTCTCCACATAAGAAGATGATTCTATCTTCAAGCATTCTCGAATATAAATCATATGCAACTTCTTTATTACTATCTTTTTCTAAAACCGTTGGAATAATATTCATAATTTTCACCTAATATAATCATAGTCAATTTTGGCAAAAACTATTCAAAAAAAGAAGAATTTATGTTAAGATTATGAAGAGAATAAGAGGGATTTAATGAAAACATTTAAGGTGACTGTAGACGGTCAAAGTTATGAAGCTGATAATGAAATGACATTTTATGATATTGTTCATGACATAAAACCAAACACAGTTTTAGTTAAAGTAAATGGTGAGGTTTTTTCCTTAGATACTAAGATTAAAGAAGAATGTGAAATCATTCCTCTTGATGTAACAAGTCTTCCGGGTTATAAAAGTTATCAAAGTGGCTTAAAATTTTTATTCTTTTTATCAGTCAAAGAACTTTTTCCAGAAGCAAAATTATCTTTTTTGCACAGTGTTCCTAAAGGAATTTTAAGTGAAGTTATTTTAAATCATGAACTGACAAATGAAGATGTTTCTAAAATCAAGGGGCAAATGGCTTTAAATGTTTCAAAAAAACTACGTTACTTAAAATATAATATTGAAATAAAAGACGCTTATGACTATTTTATGAAAAAAGGTGAAATAGAAAAAGCTAAAAATTTACAAACATTAAATAACCCTATTGTGACTTTATATCGTTTGGGAAATGAATTAAATTATTTTTATACTTTAATGCCTTATGATACTAGTGTTATTAATCTTTATGAACTGGTCTTTCTAGGAAACAATAGAATTGTTCTTGTGTGTCCTAATGTAACAAGTGGTTTAAGTATTCCTGAATATGTACATTATGAAAATATTGTTACTAATTTTATGGAAACTAAAAAATGGTTATCTTTAATGAATGCGAGTTATGTTTCTTTAATGAATGAACTTGTGAGTTCTTCTAAAATAAAAAACTTTATTGCTTCTAATGAAATTTTGTTTGTTGAAGATATTTTAAAAGCTTGTGACACGATTACTGCTTCTAAAGATATTAAAATTGTTTTAATCGCAGGTCCATCATCCAGTGGTAAGACAACAACAATGAAAAGGTTAAGTTCTTTTTTACAAAGCCGTGGGTTACATCCCATTGGTTTATCAACAGATGACTTTTTTGTTGACCGAGAAGACACTCCTAAAAACGAAAAAGGAGAGTATGATTACGAATGTTTAGAAGCTATTGATTTAAAACTATTTAACGATACCTTGCAGGGACTTTTAGATGGTAAAGAAGTAGAGATACCTGAATATGATTTCGTGGCAGGGAAGAAAGTATTTAAAGGGCGAAAATGTGTATTAGATGAAAAAAGCATTTTAATCGTGGAAGGACTACATTGTTTAAATGATGATTTAACTCCTTATATTGATGAACGTTATAAATATAAAATTTATTTAAGTCCATTTATTCCTTTAAATATTGATCGTCATAATTATATATCAACCCTTGATTTACGACTTATTAGACGAATTGTCAGGGATAACCGAACTAGAGGTAAAAATGTTAATCAGACTATTGGGGAATGGCAAGTGGTTCGAAGTGGAGAAGAAAAATATATTTTCCCATATGTTTACCAAGCGGATCGCATTATAAACACGGCGCTTGCTTATGAAATAGGTGTTTTAAAAATTTATGCAGTACCACTTTTAAGTTCAGTGGATATAAGAAGTCCTTACTATAATGAAGCAAGACGGTTGATTAACTATATGCAAACATTTTATACGATTCCTAGTGAATATGTGCCAAAAGACTCTATTTTAAGAGAATTTATTGGTTAAAAAGCATTAAATAAAAAAAGTAAGACAAAATAGAAGAAGAAAAAGGAGATTTTAAAATGATAAAAGTTGCAATTAATGGATTTGGAAGAATAGGTAGACTTGCTTTTAGACAGATGATTACTAAAACAGATTTTGACATCGTGGCAATTAATGATTTATCACATGCGAGTGATTTAGCGTATTTACTTAAATATGATACGGTTCATGGTAGATTTCACACGGAAGAAATAAAAAGTGAAGAAAATTACATTGTTATCAATAATCAAAAGAAGATACCTGTTTTTGCTGAAAGTGACCCTAAAGATTTACCATGGAAAGAAATGGGCGTTGATTTAGTCTTAGAATGTACAGGTCACTTTACAGATTATGAAGGTGCTTTAAAACATATTGAAGCGGGAGCTAAAAAAGTTTTAATTTCAGCCCCAAGCAAAAGTGAAAATGTAAAAACAATTGTTTATGGTGTAAATGAAAACATTTTAAATGGTGATGAAGTTATTGTTTCTGCAGCTAGTTGTACCACTAATTGTCTAGCTCCTGTTTTAAATGTTTTACAAAAAAACTTTGGAATTGTAAAAGGATTTATGAGTACTATTCATGCCTATACTAACGATCAGACAACACTTGATCTTGCTCATAAAAAAGGTTATTTAGAACGTCGTGGTAGGGCGTGTGCTTCTAATATTGTGCCAACTAAAACAGGTGCGGCTAGTGCTATTGGTAAAGTGATGCCAGAACTTGATGGACTTTTAAGTGGTCTTGCTTATCGTGTACCAGTGAATGATGGTTCTTTAATTGATTTAACGGTTGAAGTAAGAACGGGTGTTACAGAAGAACAAATTAATGAGGCATTCAAAAATAGTGAGTCAGAAGTTTTAAAAACAACGAACGATCCGATTGTTTCCAGTGATGTTTTAGGACTAAAAATAGGAGCTCTTGTTGATTTATCTTTAACAAAAGTTATTAAAGGAGACGGCTTTGATATCGTCAAAGTAATGGCTTGGTATGATAATGAGGCAGGATACACTTCTCAAATGCTTAGGACAGCAAAAGCGCTTTTTGCAACAAAAGGCTAATAAAAAGCTAATAGATACATAATTTTCTATTAGCTTTTTTCTAATAATTATATTTCTTCATTTTTTTGAAGTTTTTCAATTTCTTCATTCGTTAATTCGGTAATTTCTATAATGTCTTTTATTGGAATGTGTTTTTTAAGCATTATTTTGGCAACTACCATTTTTTCTTCTATTTTACCTTCATTTTTGCCAATATCAATACCAGTATTGATGGCTTCTTTAAGTTCAGTATTATGACACTTTTTTTCATCTTCTTCTTTGGTCATATAACTAAAAAATTCTGGGTTTTCATTTACTTTCTTAACTTCATTCATAAATTTTATTACCTTTCTATCATTTGACAATTTTGCCAAGTCTTCTTCATTTAAATCAAGCA
>CAJLEF010000010.1 GCA_905205665.1 uncultured Bacillota bacterium
TCATCAAAGTCTTTTAATAAATCTTCATTTTCTTTCATTAACTTTTTCATTAATCTATCACCCTCATAAATAGCATTTAACTTTTCTATGTCATCACATACGAATAGATATAAGGCTTTTTCTAATGTCATATCTTCGCTCTTTACAAGAGTATTATAATCGATTTGTCTTAACTTTTCTAGATTGATATCAATAATTTCAATAAAATCACTTCTTTCGATATGATGTTTCGTTTCATATAGTTTACTATGGTAAATAAATTCTTCTTTTCCTAAGGCATCATAACTGTTTAAGTTGATTTGATAAACTTTCTTTAAGGCTTCATATTCTTTAGCCGTTTTTACTTGTCTTAACAGTAAATGACATAAATACAAACCATTTTTTATATCACTGGTTTCATTATTATAATAGTTAATTTCTAGATTAACATAAAACTCGCCATTTTCTAAAACAACATCAGCCTCAGAATTTACAATGTTTTTATTAACACCAATATTTGGATGAATTAGTTTAATATCTTTATCAATCATATCCATAGGAATACCTATTGCTAAACTGATGATTTTTCTTAGGTATTCTAAACCCACCTTTTTCTCGGTAAATAATTTTTTGGCTACTTTATCTTTAAGTAGGGGAAATTTTATTTTTTCTTTTGTAATCATAATTCGTCCTTTCTTCAAAAATGTTCTTTTGCACAAAAGTAGGCCTTATTCTACATATTAAAAATTTAATTGCAACCGATTCGACAAAACATGTCAAAAAAAGAATTTACAAAATATCTTCTTTCGTAAACTCTTTATTTTTCATCTGTTTTTAATGCTTCTAAATCGACTTTATTAATAGAATCAAAACGTTTGGTAATTTTCTCGGTAGTACTATGAATGTCTTTGACATCTTTGCTCACCGTATCAATGCTTCTTGATAGTTTGTCCCATCTTTCTTTATACCTTGAAAATTCCACGGCTAATTTATTTAATTCCATTTGAATAATTTTAGCGTATTTATCTCGTTCCATATTTTTAATAATCATAGCAATTGTCGTTAATGTACTCATAAGAGTGGTAGGTGAAGTTATCCACACTCTTTTTTGATAAGCTTCTTTTAATAAATCCGGATGATAAGCATTTAACTCAGCAAAAATAGCTTCCGCGGGTAAAAATAAAATTGCTTGACTAGCCGTTTCACCCGCGATGATGTACTTGCTATGAATTGCTTCAATATGTTTTTTTACATCAGTTTTAAACAGTTTGGTTCGATATTCTCGTTCTTCTTTTGATAAACTCTTATCAATCATTCTCTCGTAGTTTTCTAAAGGAAATTTAGAATCAATACACATCATGCCAAGGGGCTTAGGAGCATAAATTACGGCATCAGCGATAAAGCCATTGGATAAATGCTTTTGCAGTTCATAAACTTGCTTATTATTTTCGCCAAAAACATTAGCTAAAATATAATTTAAATTTACTTCACCAAAAATACCTCTTGTTTTTTTATCTGTTAGAACACTTTGTAAAGACACAATTTCACTCGATAAGGAATCAATCTTTTTTTGGGCTTCATCTATCTTAGAAAGACGTTCTAAAACATTAGAAAAAGTTTTATTTGTTTTTTCAAAATTTTCGTCGATTCTTTCATTTACTTTTTCGTTAATATCAAATAATCTTCTTTCTACTCGGTCATTTAAAAGGTTAAAGTCCTCTTTCAAACTATTAGAAAAGTCGTACTTAAAGTCCCCGATTTCTTTGACCATATTTGTTTCAAACTTGGCAAGTCTTTCCGTAATAACGGTATCATTATGTTTATTTTGAGAAACTTTAAAGATTAAAAATAAAATCAATACTATTAAAATAACCAGTAAAACTAAAAGAATGATATCCATATTATCCCAACTTTCTTTATGGATACATTATATCAAAAAACGAACATTTTTTCTATTTATAAAAAACTAGAATTTTTTAACAAATCCTAGTTTTTTTAAAATCAGCTTATTATTATGTGACTGCCTGGGTAACATCGTATCCTAAATACTCTAATAAAGTTACAGCCTTTGCACTATGAATACCTTTATGACAAGTTAAATAGTAAGATTTATTCTTATCCAAGTAATGATCATAATAAAGCATTAATCTTTGATACGGAATATTTATCGCGTCAGGATGATGAGAAATATTGTAGTCCACAACGCCAGATAAATCAATAAGCTCTCCCATACTCTTTTGATAGGCATTTATATTTATTCTTTTCAAACCCCTCACCTATTATAAAATATGCCAAAAAGAAATTTTAAAATATAAAAGACGCCCATTAATCATCATAAAAAAGTTCATCTGGCGTCATATTAAAAACTTTGGCTATTTTAACAGCCATAAAATAATAAAGTCGACGGCTCTTATTTTCTATTTGAGAATAATAAGCAGGACTAATTCCTACTATTTTGGCAATATCAACACATGACATACGCTGTCGTGTTCTTTTGCTTTTTAGTTTTTGATAAACTTTTGCCATTTTTTCGCGCTCCTTTAAAAAATTATACCACACTTTATCATATATACCCACCAAAAACCGAATATTTAATTTTCCAATGCTTAAATTAAATGTAGGTGATGGGAAATGAATTTTTCAAGATTAAAAGAATTAAGAACTTATGAAGGTTTTACACAGCAAAATATTGCCGATATTTTACATGTCCAAAGAGCTACTTATGCTGGATGGGAAACCGGCAAAGATATTATGCCATTAAGACAATTAAATAAAATTGCTAATAATTATAAAGTGAGTTTAGATTATATTACAGGACTTTCTGATAACGATAAAAAAATGCGTTCTAAAATCAATGATGAAATAGATATTGACACCGTTTCAGAAAATTTAAAAGCAATTCGTAAGAAAAAACATCTTACACAAACAGATGTGGCCGAATGTTTACAAACGACACAATCTAATATTCATAAATATGAAACCGGTAAATGCCTTATTACAACTATGTATGCTTTAGAGTTTGCCAAGCAATTTTCTTGTAGTTTAGACGAATTATTAGGAAGAAAATAGTAGAGATAAAGTTCTCTACTATTTTTAAAACATCTTATCAACACCTTTGGGGACTTTATCTTCCACGATTGTTTTGATAATTTTATCTTCCCTTTCTTTGGAAACCTCTTTACCTGTCATTTTACTTAATGTATGAATGACATCGCGTAAAGTACTTTCGTCTTTCATATTTCCTTTTTGTAATTTTTCGGCTAAAGACAAAATGGTATCTTTATCTACATTTGTCTTTTTTTCAACCTTTTTAAAGAAACTATCCTTAAACTCCATAAAATACCTCCTACAAGTATCTTATGTTATAGTCCCTTTTTACTTTCCTCTAAAAAAATATCATCTGGTTTTAAATGAAAAATATTGGCAATTTGTTTAGCCATATCATAATAAAGACGACGATTATTATGTTCTATTTGCCAATAATATGATTTACAAACACCTAATTTATTAGCCATATCTAAATAAGTATAACCATTTTTGAGACGTAATTCTTCTAACTTTTTATGAACTTCAGCCATTTATTATTCCTCACTTCTGTTTTTGAATTTCAGAATAATTGGGGTTCCGGTTAAATCAAAGTTTTCCCGAAGTTTATTTTCTAAATAACGTTCATAACTAAAATGAACTAATCCTTTGTCATTTACATAAAAAGTAAATTTAGGAGGTTCGGTAGCTTCTTGATTTACAAAATATATTTTTAAACGTCTTCCTTTATAAGATGGTGCTTCATGTAAACTAGTTGCTTCATGAATAACATCATTTAATAAAGATGTTTTAATTGTTTTATGATAATTTTCATAAGCAGCAATGATTTCAGGCATTAAAGTACCTACTCTTTTTTTAGTTTTAGCGGATAAAAAGACAACTTTGGCAAATGGGGCAAATTGAAATTCATATTTCAAAAGTTCTTTCCATTCTTTTATGGCTGTATTACTATCACTTACAGTATCCCATTTATTAACAGCAATAACAAGAGCTTTACCCTGTTCTAAAGCCATACCAGCAATATGTTTGTCATGTTCAATGATTTTTTCTTCGGCATTTAAAACAAGAACACACACATCGCTTCGTTCAATAGCTTTTAAGCTTCTTAAAAGACTGTATTTTTCAATATTTTCATAAATACGTCCTCTTTTTCTAATACCCGCGGTATCAATCATTGTATAACTTTTGCCATGATAATTAAACCTTGTATCTGTCGCATCTCTGGTGGTACCTGCCACATCACTTACAATGGCTCTTTCTTCATTTAATAAAGCATTTACTAAGCTACTTTTACCAACATTTGGTCTTCCTATTAAACAAAATTTGCAACTGTCATCATGTATAACGGTATCTTCTTTTAAATCATTTGTCACGGCGTCTAATAATTCTCTTAAACCTATTTTATGAGCGGCAGACACGCCAAAAATATTTTCAAAACCAAGTTCATAAAAACGATAGATTTCTTCTTGTCTTTGTTTATTATCTAATTTATTAGCAACAACAAAAACTTCTTTTTTTGATTTTCGAAGTAAATCTCTAATCATAAAATCACTTTGGTTAAGTTCGGTTTTACCATCAACCACAAATAAAACTAAATCAGCTTCATCAATAGCATACTCTGCTTGAGCTAAAATGTCTTCTTTAAAATTTTCTTTTCCAAGTTCAAGACCACCCGTATCAATCAAATAAAATGATTTATCATTATGTTTTACAATACCATAAATTCTATCTCTAGTAACTCCTGGTTCATCCATAATGATAGAACGTTCTTCTCTTAAAAAACAATTAAATAAGGATGATTTTCCTGTGTTTGGTCTTCCTATTAAACATACTGTTTTCACTTACTTCACCTCTTTTTACAAACGCCTTTATTCTAACAATTTTTTTACTGTTTGTAAACCTATGTGCATTCTTTTGTAGGTCTTTTCACGCAATTGTTAGTTGTTTCATTTTCGCCACTATCACATTCTCTTATAGAATCACACGCATTTTTTAATTCTTCATCATCTTCTTCATAAAAAGCATAAGCTCGATTATTTTTTAAATAAAGATGAATTTTTTTATTGTCCATAGGATCATTATTAACCGGATTTAAAACATAACTTCCTTCATTGTCCGTTTCCTTTTTTATTAGACCTTGTTCTACTAAAAATCCTACGGTTTTGGTAATATAACAACTACCATCTTTTGTCTTTCTTAACTCTCTTTGATGGTCATCCCCATAACTTTTTGCATTTTGTAAAATCATATCAACTTTTTCACAATACATATCTTTTTTGACATTATAAGATACCTTCATAGCACTCGGAACAGCTATTACAGCTATAATAGCCAGTAAAGCCATCACAGCTAGTAATTCCACAAGTGTAAACCCTTTCTTCATTTTTATACACCACCTTAGTATCATTTTAACACATTTTACTTTTATTTCATCATTATTCTTAGTGTTCGAATCGCTTGTTTTTCGATTCTTGAAACTTGGGCTTGACTGATATTTAAAGATTCTGCAATTTCGACTTGTGTTTTACCTACTAAGTAACGCTCTAAAAGAATTTTCTTTTCCCTTTCTTTTAGCTTTTGCAAGGCTTTTTTTAAAAGAAGTTTTTGATCTCTATTTTCATTATCTACTTGTTTATCTTGTAATTGGTCAAATAAATAAATGTCATCATTGCCATCACTATAAATAGGTTCATAAATACTTGCTGGTTCTTTTAAAGCATCTAAAGCAACCGATATTTCATAAAATGTCATGTGTAGTTCTTGACTTATAATTTCATAAGTTGGCTCAACTCCATTTTTTTGTAAATATTCTTCTTTAAATTTTAAAATACGATAAGCTTTTTCTTTGATTCCTCGGCTAACTCTTAAAGAGCTTTGATTGTCTCTTAAGTACCTTTTGATTTCCCCGATAATTAAAGGAATTCCATAGGTACTCAGTTTTAAATTATAAGATAAATCAAAATTATCTATGGCCTTGATAAGTCCCACAACCCCAACTTGAAATAAATCATCTAAATTTACATTGTAGTTTCTAAACCCTCTTAATGAACTTAAGACTAATTTTAAATTTCCTTCAATAAGCCTTTCTTTGACGGATTCATCACCATTTTTAAGTCTTATAAATAACTCTTTTTGTTCTTCTTCACTTAAAACCAATAAATCGTTAGTGTTAACCCCAGTTAGTTCTACTTTATATTTTGCCATTTTGCCCTCCTTATAAGGGTTATGGGCAAGTTTCATCTATTTCATACATTAAAAATTGGCATTTATGCCATGAAAAAAGCCTTAGATTTATAGTTTTTCTAAGGCTTCTAAAGCTTCTTTTAAAGTTTTCACTGCAATAATTTGAATATCATAATTCTTTTCATTTTTAACCGCGACAGCTTCTTCATAATTTTCAGCTGGAACTAAAAAGACTTTAGCTTTTTTCTTAACCGCACCAATTAATTTATAACGAACACCGCCAATTTCACCAACGTTGCCAAGAGTATCAATTGTACCGGTTCCCATGACAATATTTCCTTTAGTAATATCTTCTTCACTTAAGGAATTATAAATGGCAAGGGCCATCATAAGTCCTCCAGAAGGTCCAGATTCACTATCTTTCATTTTGATAACAGCTTTAGGATTTTCTTCATATTCATAGGTTACTGATAATACCACACCTACTTTTGGTTCGTCATTTAAATTGTAAATAGTTGATTCTACTTCCATTTCTTCGTTATCTCTTAGGATTTTCATTTTAATTTTGTCACCTTCATGGTGAGTACTGACGATTTGTTTTAACTCCATAGTATTTTTTATAGATGTCCCTTCAACACTTAAAATAATGTCAAAAAGTTTTAGTTCTGTTTGGGCATTTTCATCAATATGAGTCACATGGACAATTTCTTTTTCAATAGAAATTTCTTTATTAGCTTCGTGATAGGCAGATATAATAGCCCCATCTATAGACTGTTTGGTTAGTATTTTATCAGCTTCAAAAGTTTCTTCAAAACTTTCATTGGCATATGTTATCTCACTTTCCGGAACAATATCCCAATCAGAAATAAGATAGGATAAAAGAAGAAAAGGCGCACTTCCTCTTATAACACTGACATAACTCATTCCTAAAACTCCATCATGAGTATATCCGGATTCTACACTTACTCGTTTTGATAAGTCTACCATTCCCCCTGGTGTATATACTTTATAAGGGAGTTCTATTCGAAAAATAAGTATTATAGCAAGTAAGACTCCCAAAAATTTCCAATTTTCTTTAAAAAAGTTCTTTATTTTTTGCCCCATTTATTAGCCTCCTTATGTCATTTTACAAAAAAACAAATGAAATATACCTGCAATAGAAATATTTTTTTGTTATCAACATAAATTGTACTATGAAACAGAACAAATTACCATTAATACTTCTCACTTTATGTACTTTTTTTATTTTTAAAAATAATTTACTTATCCAAAATGGCATCTTAACCAGCTGTCAACTTTTTATTACTAAACTCTTTCCTTCGTTATTTCCAATGATGATTTTAACAGATTTATTTTTGTATTTTGATTTACCTTATCTATTTGAAAAAAAACTTGGCTATTTTTTTCAGAAGTTTCTTCATATCTCTGCAAATGGCTTATTTATTTTTTTGATTTCTCTTTTTTCAGGAACTCCCACGAATGTTTATGCTTTAAAAAATCTTTATCTTGAGGAGAAAATTACTAAAAAAGAAGCCGAACATTTATTAAAATTTATTTTCTTTTCTAATCCATTATTTTTGTATACGATGCTAACTTTGATATTTCCAAATGATTTAAAAACAACTTTTATTCTATTATTTTTACCTTATTTTGTTAATATTTTAATAGCTATTTTCTCAATTATTAAAGTTGAACAAACAGAAAACATGATATTTAATTTTTCCAAAGAATCTTTAGGAAGTTATTTATCAAAAAGTATCAATAAAGCCATGAGCACTTTACTTCTCATTTTAGGTTGTGTTTGTCTTTTTTGTCTTTTAGATTCTTTTATAAATCCCTGGCATTTTCCTTTGCTTACAGGTACTTTGGAAATTTCTTCTGGTTTAAAGAGCTTAATTAGTTCTTCTATTTCTTTTGAGATAAAAAAGATTCTAGCCTATTTTTTTATAAGCTTTGGCGGATTATCCATTCATTTACAAGTAAAAGGAATATTAAGTGATACAGACATTTCTTATTTATCCTTTTTTAAAGGACGTTTATTAGAATTTGTGATTGGTTTTATTATTTTAATTTTTTTCTAAAAAAAAGATTCTGGCTTAACTGCCAAAATCGTTTTATGCTTCTTTTAATTCATCACTCATAGATGCATATAAATCATTTTTGATTTCTTTAAATTCTTCTTCATCTGTGATAGGATAAAGCATATCTGGTTCTAAATTATTATAAATGGATTGTTTCATTATTTTGATATTGTTAAATTTCAAATTTTCATTTTCATCTGTCTCAACTAATAAAAAATATTGTTGTTTGTTTTTAAATACAGTTGACGCGATTAAATAATCTGTTTTTTCTATTGTTAAAATATCATATAAATTATAATTCATACTATAAACCTCTTCCTTGTGATAAAGAATCATTAATAATTTCTTGTAATTCACTTGTAGCATTTGATAAATCAATAGATTGTTCTAAGAACACGCCTGTATCAATACCATTTTGGAAATAATCTTGTAGTCCTTCATTTGCCACAGCACAACGAGCTAGAATCACAGCCCCATTTTGAATTAAATCCTCGACTATTTCTTTAGCATTAGGATCATTATAATTAATCTCGACAATACTTCCATCTTTAAGTTGTAATTGAACACCAGTTGTTGTATAAATATCATTTTTAAACATAGGATTATATTCTATAGAAGAATCATAATTACTGAATATTTTGGCATTATCTTTTAACGTGAATGTTTCACCAAATGGAGTGTTTGCTTTTTGAAAATTATCATCCAACATACTAGTATCATCTTTTAAAGCATTTGAAGAGGTAGCTGCTGATTCTAAATTTTCATTATTTTCCAAAGCCTCATCTATCGTTTTTACGACAACATCATTAACATAATCATTCTGAGAATTATTATCTAAAGTATCAAAAGTGACACCGACATTTTGGGTTGGACTAGTTTTCACAGACATTCTTCCAAGACCAAAACCAACACAGAACATAGCTCCTAAGCCCAAGCCTATTTGTACTGTTTTTTTCTTTAACTGTCTTTTAATTTTATCTAAATAATTAGCTTTTTTTACTTTCTCAACTAGAACCGGTAAAGTCTTTTTCTTTTCAATTTTTGAAATACGTTTCTTAATATTATTGAATAATTTTTCATACTTTTCATCAATTTTATAAGTATTTTCATCCATTTGAACAGTTTTTTCATGTTCGATTTTACTATTCTTTATATCATCTAGTAAAGTATGATAATATATTATTTTTTCATCGTCTGTTAAAGAGGCAACATATTCTTCATCAATAGTGATATCTAAATCAGTATCTAAAGAACTTTCTTCATTAAGTTTTAACACATCTGAAACCTTTGTTAAAATATTTTCTTTATAATTTTCTAAGGTTTTTTTGACAGATTTAACAACAGCCCATTTCTCTGCTAATTGTTTTACATTAGTCTTTAAAACAGACACTAATTTATTTTCCATAGTTACTTGTACTTTTTCGCTATTATCTATATTATTTTCTGGCTCAACATTATCATTAGTTGTTATTTGTTCTTGGGCCAATTTTAAAGTTTCTTGTTTTAAATTTTGCTTTGCTTCAGATAAACCTTGATAACATTTCATTAGTAAACTTTCATCTTTTTTGTTTACAATATATGTTTCATCATCTAAAAGAACATTTACAGGATCTGTTACTGGAACTTCAGATAATTTAGTTAAAATATCAGAATAATAACTTACTTTTTCTTCATCGGTCATTTTTGAAAGAGCATTTACATCTAAGGCAAAAGACCAGTTTTCGGATAATCTTTTTTCTGCCTTTAACATTTTATTAATTTTTAAATAAAGTTCTTTGTATTCAATAGGAATTAATTTTCCCCCTATGTAATCAACTACAATACCATGAGGAATATTTTCAATTTGTAAAAGAAGGGAACTTAAATATGCACGTTTTTGTGGCCCTTCCATTTTGGCAAGAAGATTTTCATCTAATTTTACAATAAGTTCATTATGTGTTCTTTTTTCAATATTTGCCTCAACTACTTTTAATTGTTTTAATAAATTGATATAAGATACTCTTCTACTTTTAGGAACTTCAAAGGCATTTTTATTAAAATTAAATCGCACTTTTGGACCTGGTAAATTTTCGATAACTTTAAGTTCGTTTAATATTTCTTCTTTTTGATGAAATAAATTCATTAAATCACCATCTAAAATAGGTGTATTAAATTCGCTAATTTCAATATTTTCTTCAGCTTTTTGATCAAATAATTTATCATTTAAAAGATTTTGTAAATCTAAAATTTGATCATCTATAGCTTGTAAACTTTTTTGATAATCTATGAATTTATCAGCATTTTCTAATGAAAAAGTAACGCCATCATAAGGATCAAAACGGGAACTATTCTCATCTAATGGTTCTGATATTAATTTCATTTTCGTAATAATATCTTTGCGGTCGTGATATAATTTTTTTAATTCTTCTAATTTAGAATTTAATGATTCACCTAACTTAAATTTGGATAATTTAGTTTCATAGTCACGCATTGTATTCACTATTTCAAATTCATATAACGCTCTTTCTTTCAAAAAAGTATCTAATTCTTTTAGATTAGCGTCTACCTGTTTTTTTAATTCTTCGTTGGAACTGTCTTTACGTAAAGCTTTTTGACTTATAATATATTTATTTCGTAAATCATCAATTATTTCATCTAACTCTGTTAATAAAGAAGTTAAATCATTAACATCTTTAAAATCATTATTAGCCGCGGTTAAATTTTTTTCTCTTTCAATTAATTTTTCTTCAAACTCATTAATGTAGTCTGTAACATTATTCATATCAATCCCTCGCTTCTTTAATATTTTATCATTTCCATATTTAAAGGTCAAATTAATTAAATTCAAGATATTAACACAGGCCAAAAATCATTTTTTCCATAACCTAAAAGTGAAAGGAGATTTTTATGAATAATAACAGTGATTATCAAAAAGCTTATAACTATATTAAAAATTACAATAAAAAAACTTTTTTGCAAGCTTGCTGTTGTAGTGCGCGTGGCACAATTGGACCCACAGGGCCTACCGGACCACAGGGTCCGTCAACAATAACGGTCGGAACAACAACACAAGGATTACCCGGCTCTGTTCCTTCAGTTGTCAATGCTGGAACAAATGAAAATGCTATATTAAACTTCGTAATTCCAGCCGGACCTACTGGACCTCAAGGGGAAATGGGACCTACTGGACCTACCGGACCTACTGGGCCACAAGGAATCCAAGGATTAGTTGGTAGTGTTGGACCTCAAGGGGAAACTGGTCCTACCGGACCTACTGGGCCTCAAGGAATTCAAGGGGTAGCTGGTAGTGTTGGACCTCAAGGGGAAATTGGGCCTACTGGACCTACTGGGCCTCAAGGAATCCAGGGATTAGCTGGTAGTGTTGGACCTCAAGGGGAAACTGGACCTACCGGACCTACTGGGCCTCAAGGAATTCAAGGATTAGCTGGTAGTGTTGGACCTCAAGGGGAAACTGGCCCTACTGGACCCCAAGGAATCCAAGGATTAGCTGGTAGTGTTGGACCTCAAGGCGAAACTGGTCCTACCGGACCTACTGGACCCCAAGGAATCCAAGGATTAGCTGGTAGTGTTGGACCTCAAGGCGAAACTGGTCCTACCGGACCTACTGGACCCCAAGGAATCCAAGGATTAGCAGGTAGTGCTGGGCCTCAAGGGGAAACTGGTCCAACCGGACCTACGGGGCCTCAAGGAATTCAAGGATTAGCAGGTGGTGTTGGACCTCAAGGGGAAACTGGTCCTACCGGACCTACTGGACCTCAAGGGGAAACCGGTCCTACTGGTCCTACTGGTCCTACTGGACCTCAAGGAATTCAAGGATTAGCAGGTAGTGCTGGACCTCAAGGAGAAACTGGTCCTACCGGACCTACTGGGCCTCAAGGAATTCAAGGGGTAGCCGGTAGTACCGGTGCTCAAGGGGAAACTGGTCCTACTGGTCCTACTGGGCCTGCAATCACCTTAGCGATAGGTACTGTTACAACAGGAAATCCAGGAACTTCGGCTGCCGCAACTATAAGTGATTTAGGAAATAATTCTTATTCCCTTAATCTAACAATTCCACAAGGTCCAACCGGACCAGCTGCTTAAAATTTCCTTTCAATCCTTTATTCTCGTCTCAAACTTTAAAAAAGCAAAGAAAAATTTTTCATTTCTTTGCTTATTTTTTATAAAAATTTTTTCAACTCATTATTATTTTGATGTTCTAATTCTAAGGTTTCCTCTAATATTTTTACTAATTTTTTATCTTTTTTATTATAATGATTTAAAAGTTCCTGCAATTGAATTAATCCCTTATTAGTTCCTTCCATCATTAATTTTGCTATTTTACTATCACTTTTATCAAATATTGTTTTCATTCCAACCATAAGTTCACTATTTAATTTTACAAATGGTCTTAACTCTTTATCAGTCACTTTATAATGTTTACATAATTTTGACAGTTTACGTTTTAAAATAATATATTCTTTACGTTGAGATTTTATTTTTTTCTTTAATTCCTTTGTTTCAATTTGATTATAAATTGCATCAATTCCAACAATTCCCATATCTACGTTTTGATACAATTTTAAAAGTATTTCTTTCTCGTCCATTTTTGATACCTCATTTCTTATACTTATTATGGAGGTAATTTTATAAATTATACAAAAAAGAAGTGCTTTACACTTCTTGGACAACAGCGATAATCATTGGTTTTGATTCAGTTTCTTCATAAAGATAACTACTTAATTCAGAACGAATTTCTGTTTTGATAGTATTATAATCAATTTTACCATCAACAATATTACGAGTAATCACATCTTCACTAATTGTTTTAATATTATGAATAATATCTTTAGAATCCCTGACATAAATAAATCCTTTAGTAGTTACTTCTGGTCCTACCAAGATAGTCTTATCTTTTTTACTTAAAGTAGCTGTGATAAGAACAATACCATTTTCACTTAACATTTCTCTATCTTTAATAACTAATTCTCCGATGTCATCACTACTCTTACCATCGATTAAAACATCTTTAATTTTAATATGTTCTTGTTTATCAACTAATTTACCATTTTCAAATAAAACAACATCACCATTTTGTTTTAATAAAATATTTTCTGCTGGAATACCAATTGCATTGGCTAAATTAGCATTGTTAACTAAATATCTGTATTCTCCTTTAACAGGCATATAATATTTAGGATTAAGTAATTTTAACATTAACATTAAATCTTCTTGAGAAGCATGATGTAAAATTTTTTTATCTTTTGGTAAATTTACAATTTTACAACCAGCCATAGCAATATCATTTTCTAGTTTAACAATAACTTTTTCATTTGAATCGTAACGAGGCTCAGCAAATAAAACAGCGTCTCCTTGTTTTAAAGTTATATATTTATCATAGCCATTCACTATTTTGTTAATAGCGGCATACGCATTAGCTTTATCATCACAAATAAGTAAGATAGCATTATCGTCATTAACATTACTTAAATCACCAATTAATTCTTCTTGATAATTTAAATAACCATTTTCATGAGCAAAACGTATAAAATTTTGAAGTTTTTTACCCATAATAACTATTTTACGATGACTGTTTCTAGCTCCATCAAAAATATCTTGAATGGTATATAAGTGTGTTGGCAAAACACTAAATAAAATACGATGGTCATATTTATTAATAACGTCTGCGAAAAAAGAGGCTAAACGATGGCTTGGGGAAGTATGTCCTGTTCTTTCAGAAAATGATGATTCGGCTAAAAGACATAAAACACCTTGTTTTCCAATGTAAGCAATTTTACCCAAATCCATGTCATAGTTATCTCGCATAAGAGGATCTATGATAAAATCTCCTGTATAGCAAATAGAACCATATTTTGTATTTAAAGAATACATAACAGCTCCTGGTACACTGTGGCTAACAGAAACCGGGAAAATAGAATTTTCACCAAAAGTTATTTTTTTATTTGGCTTAATTTCCACAATATTTTCTTCTTTAATTCCTAAATCCATTAAAACAAATTTAGTATAGTGAGTAGCATAAAATTTAATTCCTGGAACCGTTTTTAATAAATCTGAAGCAGCTCCCATATTTTCATAATGACCATGAGTAATAAAAACACCTTTTATTCTCTTTTTATTTTTTACTAAATAATCATAATCAGGAATAATATAGTCAATTCCATACATTAATCCTTCTGCATATTTTACTCCACAATCGAAGACAAAAATATCATCATCAACCTCAACAACATAGGTATTTTTACCCATTTCGTCTAGTCCACCCAAACTAAAAATTCTTATTTTATCCATAATAATCTTCCTTTCTTACATATATATTAGATTTTCATTTTTTAAATTTAACAAAAAAAAGAACGTTTTGCTCGTGAAAACATTATATCAAATTAATCTTTGTTTGTAAATGGGCGACAAAAAAGGAAAAAAGAACGCTTACGTGCGTTCTTCACTAATCAAATCAGTTAAAGAGACAATTTTTAATCCCTTAAAATTAATTTCTTTAATTAAAACTTTTAAACCACTTAAATCTAAATCATCTTCTAAATATAGAATATAACCTGCTTCTATTTTTTTATACTGACTCGGAAGATTATTTTTATTTATGGATACAGTTTCTTCTATTAAATTTTTCTTATATTTTAAACAAATATCTTGAAAGTTGTTTTTTACAAAACAGAGATTATTTTTTTCTTTTTTTAAAATCTTTTCGGTAGCTTCATAGTTTTGTTTGTCAAAGTTTATCTTGGTACCCATATAATAATTATTAGCTGCCGTTTCTTTTGTAACTAAAATATTATAAGGAATACTCATCTCTGCTAAATAAGTAGCGAAGCTCACATTTTGAGTAATGAAAGCAACCGCTTTTTTCAAAGAATTTCCTTCTTTAATTATCTTTTGACTATTATTTTTTAAAGAAATTTCTGGTTCCTTATTTTCATAAACAATATTATTTTCGGTAAAATAACCATAATTTTGCATTTTTTGAAAGCTTTTTTCAACGTCAATTTCCTTACCCATTAACCCGGGAATAATATAATCATCCTCGATGATGGCATTGACATAATCTTCTTTGTAATCATCTTTTAACGTTTCAATAGAAACATATAAAGGATCTTTCTGGTGCATAAACTCGGCTATCTTCTCCGTATAAAAAAAGCTAAAACATAAAAGACTTAATATTCCTAAATATTTTAAATGCTTAAACATAGTATCACCTAATAAAGTCTATGAAAAAAGAAAAAAATTAACCAACATTTTTTTGCTCTTTTGCTTTTACAGAACTTACAAAAGCAATACTTTCGGCAATTATCTCAGTAACAAACTTTTTTTCTTTTTGATCATTTTCATAATTTCTTACTTGAATGCGTCCTCGAATGCATACCATATCTCCTTTTTTGCAATAATCATGAGCCTTCTTGGCAATGCCATTCCATAAGACACATCTTAAAAAATCGGTTTCATAAATCCCATCTTGATTTTTATAAGTTCTTGGGACAGCTAGCGTAATCGTAGTTCTTTTGACGTCATTCCCACAATCCATAACCTCCAAATCTCCTGTTAAACGTCCCACTAACATAACATTATTCATAATTAAAATCTCCTTTCGAAGACATTAAATCATATCTTTTTGTACCTTTCAAATCGCAAATATTCAAGTATTTTAAGTTTATTTTTATCATTTATGAAAATTGGTAAAACTAAAATTTAAATTTGGAGCATAAAAAAAGCCCAATTTCTAAAATTAGTATTTTTTTCATTATTCTTGCAAAAGACGATTTAACTCGACCGCATATTCCATAGGAAGTTCTTTTTTAAATTCATCGACAAAGCCTAATAAAAATAATTCTTTAGCTTTATCTTCACTTAAACCTTTGGTTTGTAAATAAAACATTTTTTCTTCGGATACTTTAGAAACCGTAGCTTCATGTTCTAAGATACTTGACGAATTTTCTACTATATTTTTAGGGAAAGTATCGCTTTTACTTATGTTATCCATTAAAATAGTATCACATTTAATAGAAGCCACAGAGCCTATCGCTTTTTTAGTGATATGAGTGGTACCCCGATAGTTACTTACACCCCCATTTTCAGCAATGGATTTATTAACAATATTACTTTTGGTGTATTTACCTAAGTGAATCATCTTGGCTCCAGCATCTAAAACCTGACCTTTTTTGGCATAAGCAATACTAATGCAATTGCCACTTGAGTAGTCTCCTTTTAAAATAACCGATGGATACTTCATCGTAACTCCACTACCGATATTACCATCTACCCATTCCATGACACCATTTTCTTCTGTGATGGCTCTTTTAGTAACTAAGTTATAAACATCTGTACTCCAATTTTGGATAGTACTATAACGACATTTGGCATTTTTACCAACAAATATTTCAACGACACCAGCATGTAAAGAGCTTTTAGCATAACTACGCGCTGTACATCCTTCAATATAAGAAAGTTCAGCTCCTTCGTCAACAATAATAATTGTTCTTTCAAATTGTCCTAAACTTTCAGTATCTATACGGAAATAGCTTTGTAAAGGTCTGTCAAGTTTCGTGTAAGGTGGAATGTAAATAAAAGAACCTCCACTCCATACAGCTCCATTTAAAGCGGTATATTTATTTTCATCATATTTTACTAAGGTATTAAAGTATTTTTTAAACAAGTCTGGATATTTTTGTAAAGCTTCATCCGTACTACAGAAAATAATATTTTTATCTGTGATATTATGGTGATATACCACTTCACTTTCTAGTTGATTGGAAACTCCATCTAAATATTTATTTTCAGCATCCACAACCCCTAGTTTACAAAAAGTATGATAAGTATCTTGACTTACTTCTTTCCAATCATGCTTTTGCTCTTCGGTTTTTTTATAATATAAAATATCATCAAAGGAAAAATTTAAAGCAGGTCCAAAAGTAGGATTTTCTATTTTTAAAAAGGCTTCATAAGCTTTAAGACGAAAATTAAGCATCCATTCTGGTTCCTTTTTCTTTAAAGATAAGTTTTTGATAAATTCGACATTTAATTTTTCTTTCATAGACATCACGCCCTTTATTATACGTTTTTTACCACCCCTTTTCAAGATTTTTAATTCATGGTATAATCTTCTTAGAATAGGTGAATGATATGATGGAAAGTATTTTAAAAGATAATCTTATGTATTTAGATGCTTGGTTTGAACACAATCCTCTTTTTAAAGAGGTTTTAACCGTAGAAGATAATTACCTTTTATATAATCATGGGGAAGAAAAATTAAAAATAGACTCTTTTTATCTTCCTGAAATGCTTAATAATGAGAATTTTCGCCACGCGATTGCCACACCGGATGAATTATCTGGCAAAGATTTATTTGAAATTATTTACTGCTACATTAACTCAAAAGAAATAGAAGAAAAAAATAAAATGGTCCCTTCTTTTATTAAAGATGTTTTTATAAGGCAAAAAAATGGCGAGGAATTTTTAGTTTTTGTGACCGAAGATGAACGTAAATATCGTTTTGATACCGATAATCCTGAAAAAATCATTAACTTATATCAAGAAGAAACTAAAAATGGGAAAAAAATAACCTTAAATGAGTTGGGGAGTGTGATTAAGAATGCCAAGTGATAAAGATATTGAAAAGCAAATTGATAAAGGGACTTTAGATGAAGAAGTTATTAAATATTTTGTGAGAACTAAAAAACATGAAAATATGGTCCCAACAGAACATTTAGAAAAAGCTTTAAATTATGAAAAAGAAACGGGTAAAAATATTTTAAGTGATGTGATTGATAATTATTTTCCTAAAATATCCATTGATAAGGGATTTTCTTTAAAAAGAGAAAAACGAGCAGGATTTTCAAATGCCTTAATTGTTATTTATTTTGTTCTTAACTTTGGCTTATTCTTTGCTTTCTTATTCCTTTCTTTAGCATAAATTTTAAGTAGCCTTCATAATATTTATTATGGAGGTTTTCTTATGGAAATTTTAAAAGTATCAGCAAAATCAAATCCCAGTAAAGTCGCCGGAGCGATTGCGAATATTTATCGAGAGAAAAAAGAATTAGAAATTCAAACGATTGGAGCTGGAAGTCTTAATCAAGCTATCAAAGCGGTAGCAATTGCCCGAGGTTTTTTAGCTCCTAGTGGCGAGGATATTGTCTTAATTCCAGCCTTTAACGAGGTTATCATCAATGGTGAAAACAAAACCGCTTTAAAACTTTTAGTCCAAAAAAAATAGAACCCTTTGTAAAGTTCTATTTTTCTTTTTCCCAACGACCATAAATACCACAAGGTAAAACATATGAAGAATCTTTCATTGTGATACCTAATTCGTCACTAGATACAAAGCCATGATATTTTTGATTAACACTCATCATTAAAATATCTTCTAAAATTGTTTTGGAAACACCTGTACTATAAGCATTGATTAAAAATAAAAGTGGATCATCACTAAGTAAGGAAACACAGTCACTTACTAAAGCAAATAAATCTTTTTCAATATTCCAAACTTCACTTTTACTTCCCCGGCCAAAGCTTGGAGGGTCCATGATAATGATGTCGTATTTATTACCTCTTCTGATTTCTCTTTTAACAAATTTAGTAACATCATCCACTAAAAAACGAATATCTCTATCTTCTAAATGATTTAATTTGACATTTTCTTTAGCCCAATCAATCATGCCTCTTGAGGCATCGACATGAACAACAGAAGCATTTTCTTTTAAAGCAGCGATAGAAGCACCACCTGTATAAGCAAATAAATTTAAAACTTTAACGGGTTTATTTGCTTTTCTTATTTTTTCTCTTATTAAATTCCAGTTATAGGCTTGTTCTGGAAAAAGACCGGTATGTTTAAAACCCATTAGTTTTAAGCCAAACTTTAAGTCTTGATAAGAAATGACCCAAGAATCTTGTAATTTTTTATTTTTGATGTTCCAAGATCCTCCTCCACTGCTACTACGATCATAAATGGCATCAATAGCATAATTTTCTTTACTTAAATGTTCTTCCCAAATAATTTGAGGGTCTGGTCTTAATAAAATAACATCGTTCCATTTTTCTAATTTTTTACCTTTTGCCATATCTAAAAGTTGATATTCGGCAAAATCATTTACTACTTTCATTTTAATTTTCCCTTCGTGATATTAAGTATTAAAGCTTCATACATTTCAAAAATGCCAATAATTTGGAAATAAAAGCCGAAAATCATTGTTCTTATCTCATCATTATAAGAAAGATTAATACATAATAGTAAGCTAGAAAAGAAAAATAAAACTAAACTGGCAATAAAAATAAGCCAAAGTTTACTCTTACGATCATGATGATAATCTGCTTTTTTTAATTTTACCAAAGAATATACCATTGTAAAGAAAAGTAATAATAAAGCTAAATATTTCGTTGTTTCTAAAATTTCACTAAACATAACAATGCCTGCCATAAGAAAACCTAAAATTCCTAAAAACAAATCCGAATATTCTTTTGCTTTACGATGAAAACAATACTCAGCAATATGCACACCACTATATAGAAGATAAAAAACACTTATAATTGCTTGTAAATTAAGATGTCCTGTTAAACTCATACTAAGCATAAAATAAGAATACAAAATAATGAGCACAGAACCCATAATATTTTCAATAAATTTTTCTTTTTTCATTGTATCACCACTTCAACCTTATTATACAAAATAAAATTTCATGTGGCAACTATTCTCCAAAAAAGTCATCCATAACTTCTTTAATATTGCCATAATTAAAGCCATCTTCGCTTAATCTTCTTTTTAAACGAAATTTAAGTTCGTAGCCCTCATATTTTCTAGCATATTTTTTATATAGAAATTCAAATTGATTTTTAATAGCTTCTTTATCGTGATTAGTATCCATATCTTCCAAAACATGAACGACATAAATTTTAGGATAACCATAATAAACTAACTCAGCTATCATATTTTGTCTAAATTCCAAGTTACTTCTTCTTTTATCTTTCACAAGTTTTTTATTAATAATAGTTCTTATTTTATCATACCAAACTTCATCCTCATATTTTGTTAAAATAGAGTTTGATAAATCTTCACTTATACCATGTGTAAGTAGCGTTTTTCTTATTTTTCTTGGTCCTGTTAACCGGTAACTCACTACATAGTTAATATATCTTTTGGCGTAATCTAAATCATCTACTAATTTTAAACTTCGTAATCTCTCGATAGTTTCTTTAATTGTTTCTTCATCAAAGTTTTCTTCTTTCAAATAAGTTTCTACTTCATACTCTGTTTTTTTCTTTTTTTCTAAAAAGTTCAAACTCTTTTGATAACATTCGACCTTTTTATTAGCTATTACAATTTTTTTAAGAATATAATCACTTATTGTTTTCTTTAAAAGTAAATCATATTTTATAACAATTTCTTCATATAATACTATTTGTTTTTTTTCTAAATCTATTTCATATAAACTATTTTTTAATTTCTTTATTTTTTTTACTGTATAATTCATCCCGCATCCCTTATCAAGTATACATACTCTTCCTCTTTAAATCAAGTTAAAAACGTGTATGTAAAGTCATTAATTCTTCAAGCGTCTTATATTCATCGATCAGAATCTTTTTTAAAAGTTCTTCGATTTTCTCATCTTCGGTCACATAAATGACCATCTCGGTATTTTGAATCATTTTCTTTTTTAAAGTAATATCCACTTCTATCATTGTTTTTAAATCAGTATCGTAGTAAACATCATAGCCATTCCAATACAAAACACTCCCATAAAGACGGTCCGCATAAATAGGCATTTCGCCTTCTTGAATTAAAAATTTAGCTAACCAATTTAAATGTTCTTCATCTTTTTGTTTAAATTTTTTTAATTTTTGATACCAAAAGTTATCTTTAATAAAAAATAACTGATATTGAAATTGGAGAAAACTTGTTAAAATACTTTCTTTAGAACCAAATAAATGACTTAAAAAATAGCCGTTTTCTTTCATAGACTCACCTATTAAAGATTATGAAAAAGAAAAAAATTCATTCTTAAAAATGAATTTTTAAATAGTAGTGTCTAAAGCAAGTAAAATCATATTGTCTAAAGAAGTTTGTCTTTCTTCTGGTGTTAAAAATTCTTCACTGTATTTACTATCAACAACAGTTAAGATAGCTGCAGCTTTTTTGTCAAAACTTTTAGCAATATGAAATAAAGCAAAGGTTTCCATTTCTTCCCCAAGTAAATGGATATCTTCTGGAACACGTTTTAAAACATGTTCATTATCTGAGTAAAAGCCAAATTGTTCGGTACACATAACTGTTCCTAAGTGATAATTAAGACCTTTTTCCATGGCTAATTTAGTGATTTTGCTTGTTAGTCCTTCATCTGGATAAGCTATATGGGTTGGGTCGCCATTATAAGAATATGCAAAATTACTTTCTGTATAACTATCTGTAGCAATAATAAGTTCTGGAACATGAATTTTTTCGTCTAAAGCCCCACAGGTACCAATACGAATAATTTCTTCAACACCATAGAAGTAAAAAAGTTCAAAAGCATAAATACTAACGCTCGGCATTCCCATTCCATGAGCCATAACGGTTACTCTTTTTCCTTTATAGAATCCCGTGTAACCAAACATATTACGAATGGTATTAATAAGTTTTACATCTGTTAAATATTTCTCGGCGATATATTTAGCTCGTAAAGGGTCTCCTGGCATAATAACCGTTGGAGCTACATCCTCCTTTGAGCATTCAATATGAGCAGGTTTTAAGTGCTCCATGACTTTTGGTGCGGTCACACAATCTCCCTCTTTCTATTCTTTAATTTACTATAACAAGATTTTAGCCTTTCATAAATAGTTTTAAGTGAAATTGACAATTGTTTGACAACCCTATTTTTATGAGTTAGAAAAACACATATGTAAGTGATATGTGTTTTTGCTTCTAACGGAATGGATAATAATAATTATAAGAATATTGACCGTAAGGTACTCCTGGTGGAGGCATCATCGGTCCTTGAGGCGCAACATTATAAATAGGTCTTGGTCTTGTAAGTCCTACGGCTGCCCCACCTGTCACAGCTCCAACTAAAAATGGAAAAATAAATTGTCTATCTCCGCTTACATTATAATACGAATAGGGATACATAGTTTCCTCCTCTCGTAAGTAGATTATGTCAAAAAAAAATAGGTAGTTAGACACATACCTAGTTTTTCTTCGTCTTTTTAGTTGTTTTAGAAGTTGTCTTTTTCTTAGCAGAAGTTTTTTTGACTTTCTTTTCAGGCTTTTCTTCTAATTCATTGACAACTTCTTTTAAAGAAGCCGTTACATTCTTTTTAACTTCTGTGGCAGCTTTTTCGACAATAGGAGTTTCTATTTTTTTGGCTTCTTCGATAAGTTCGTCACATTTTTCTTCCACGATTTGAATCTTTTCTTCAGCTAATTCTTTAGCACTTTCTTCATCTAAATTAGAAAGTTCATTTTTGATTTCATTTACTTTATTGAAAAAAGAAGCTTTTGTTTCTTCGATATCAATATTTTTAATGGTATCCACTAAATTATCAAATGATTTTTTTAAATCTTGTCTCGTTTCACTGCCTTCTTTAGGAGCAAGTAAAATACCTAAGCCAGCTCCAATTAAAGCACCCGTGGCAAAAGAACGAAATTTTCCCATTACTTTCCCTCTTTTCTTTTAACTACCTCAGTTGTTTTTTCAGTTGGTTTCTTTTTACTTTGAAATAGACTAACGACTAAAGAAGTAAGTCCTTCAACGATTTTATCGGTTACTAAAACAATTTTATCAGTAGTCGTATCTATTATATGAAAGATACCATCTAAAGATTTTACTTTTTCATCCACATTATCGACAACTTTTTCTACTTTGTCCAAAGTAATTAAACATTTAATAGCTAAAATAATACCAATAATTAAGATAATAATTAATAAAATATAAATAATAATAGGTAAAAATTCTAATAAAAAACTCATTTTATTCATCCTCCTTATTTTCATACATAGAATCGATTAAATCAAATAAATCATTTTCAAATGAATCATTTTCTTTAATTTCTTCTTTTGGTTCTTCTTTTTTCATTTCTTTTTTATCTAGTTGTTCTAAATTCATAGGTACATCTAGTTTTTCATCATCTTCTAAATCAATTGCATCAAAAGATGATTCTTCTAAAAGTGCGTCTATGGTCTTTTCTCTATCCACCGTACTTCTTTTGGGAGGATTTATCTTTTTTTCAATATCTTCTTCTAAAGTACCAAAAGCTCTTTTACGAACATCATCCACATTAACGGTCTTTTTTTCTTCTTTAGCTAAAACGATATCTTCTTTTTTGTAGTTTTTATCTAAGACACCATAAACGGGAGAAATAACAGGAGATGGTTGAAATTTATGCTTACTTAAAGTCGTATTTTTAGATTCATAAGCACGTCCTTTAATTTCAGGAGCTTTTATTTTTACATCCGTTTCTTTCTTTATCTTAGGTCTTTCATAATCAAATAAGTTAATCCCCATACTACGATTAGGAGAAACTTCTTTTACTACTTTTTGCTCTTTTTTTACTTCAGCGAATTCTTCTTCATCAAACACTGGAAAATCAAAAGACTTTTCTGGCTTATAATCTTCGACATTTAAAGAAGGAATATCTTCCGTCACAGGAATCTTCTTTTTAACCGGTTCTATTTTTGGTT
This sequence comes from uncultured Bacillota bacterium, assembly GCA_905205665.1. GTDB lineage: Bacteria > Bacillota_I > Bacilli_A > RF39 > UBA660 > Ventrenecus. The sequence continues at coordinate 23,944 of CAJLEF010000010.1, forward strand.
CTTCTTTTGGTATTTCTTCTTTTTTGGGTTCCTCCACAGGAACTTCTATTTCTTCTTCTTCAAATAATACATTTTTTAATTTATTAAATAATCCCATGATTACCCTCCATCTTACTTCCGAATAAAGTCTGGGTCAACATTTTCTTCTTTATCATCATATTGACCATATTCCTCAACAATTTTTAAATAGCCACTTTCTGTCTCGGCACTTTCAAAAATATTATGTTCTACTTCATTTGTCTTCAAAATATCTTCACTCATTAAACTATCTAATGCTTGTTTTTGATAGCTAATGGAATTTAATATGCTCATTGCATAGGTAATAGCCTTATTCGTATCTTCTTCTTTATCTACTATCACCTCTATTTTAGCATAATTATACATGATTTCAATAAAATATTTGTTGTTTGTCGTATTTTTTATTTCGACATATCCAAACAAATCATTATGTTCTATACCCCGACTATAATAGGCACTTGTATTTATTTTATAGTCTTTTTTAATACCTTTATAATAACTAACACGGTCAACATACATATAGTATATGTTATTTTCTTGTTCTAAGATTTCATTACTTGATTCGTGAGTTATTACTCGCATTCCTTTGGGAACATAGTAAGTATAACCAGCTCGATAAACATTTTTTAATTTAGTAGAATCAACAAGCGTGGCATTTAAAAGCGTGTCTAAAGAAGTATTTTCAACTCTTGTACATCCTACTGCTAAAAACAAAACCAAAAGTATCAAACTTATTTTTTTTGCCATAAACACGCTCCTTAACTAGACAAGTATATCAGAAAATCTTCTAAAACGGTAGTTTTAAATTCCCATTTTTCATCATTTTCATCATTTTTTTCATTTCTTCAAATTGATTTAAAAGACGATTAATTTCCTCGACTGGTCTTCCTGAACCTTTACTAATCCTTTGTTTACGACTATTTTTCAAAACTTCAGGATGTTTTCTTTCATATGGTGTCATCGATAAAATGATAGCTTCAATGTGGGCCATTTGTTTTGGGTCAATAGAAACATTATTAAGCCCCATCTTACGCGCTTGAGGAAGCATTTTAACAATATTTTCAAGGGGGCCTAATTTTCTAACTTGTTTTAAATTAGTTAAAAAGTCTTCTAAATCATATTTACCACTCATCATTCTTTCGGCTTCTCGTTTAGCTTCATCTTCTGAAATGATATTTTCTACTTTTTCGGCAATCCCCATGATATCACCCATGTCTAAAATACGTTCAGCCATACGGGTTGGAAAAAATGGAGATAAGCCGTCTAATTTTTCAGAATCACCGACAAATTTAATGGGAACATTCGTTAAATGTCTAACGGATAAGGCAACTCCACCTTTGGTGTTACCATCTAATTTTGTTAAAATACATCCAGTTAATTTTAAACTGTTATTAAATCCTTCAATAACATTAATGGCATCTTGTCCCATCATCGCATCAATTACAAGTAATACTTCATGTGGTTTAAATTCACTTTCTATTTCTTTTAATTCATCCATTAAAGCCTCATCAATGTGAAGACGTCCAGCAGTATCGATAATGATATAATCATTTTTATTTTCTTTGGCATAAGTAAGAGCATGATTAATGATTTCAACAGGATTTTTCTTTCCTTCTTCAAACACAGGAATATTTAAACTTTTTCCTACTTCTTTTAATTGGTCAATAGCCGCGGGTCTATAAATATCGCAGGCAACAAGTAAAGGATGTTTAGCTTCCTTTTTACGTAAATAATTAGCAAGTTTTCCCGCCGTGGTAGTTTTTCCTGAGCCTTGTAAACCAACAAGCATTAAAATTGTTGGATTTTCTTTTGTTTCTAAAGGAGCTACTTCACCTCCTAATAAAGATATTAATTCATCTTTAACAATTTTAATAAACAGTTCATCTGGTTTAACATTTTTTTGAACTTCCATTCCTAAAGCTTTTTCTTTAACATTAGCCACGAATTCTTTAACAACCGTATAGTTAACGTCAGCTTCTAGAAGGGCCATTCTAATTTCTCGCATAGCCTCCCCGATATTTTCTTCGGTAATAGTTCCCATTCCCCGGATGTTTTTAATCGCATTAGTTAAACGATCTCCTAAATATTCAAACATAAAAATTCCTCTTTTCTAACTGATAATTTTTTCAAGTTCCCTTTTTAAATTCTCATCTTCTATTTTTTCACTTAATTCCATTAATTTTTCATTTTTTTCTTTTATGTGTAAAATACTTTCATATTTACTTAATTTGTTTTCCACGATTTTTACGGTATTTCCGACCGCACTTCTCGAGATATTTAAATTCTCACTAATTTCTCCCATAGAATAATTTTCTTCATAATAAAGAGCAAATATTTCTTTTTCTTTAGTAGTTAAAAGTTCTTTGTAAAAATTGAATAAGTCATTATAGTATAAAAATTTATTCATGGTCAATCATTCCTTTGAATAAGCCATAAATATAAGCTTCAATATCAAAAGGTTTTAAATCTTCCATTTTCTCCCCAAGGCCAATAAATTTAACGGGTATTCCTACAGCTTCTTTAATAGCTAAGACAATACCACCTTTGGCCGTACCATCTAATTTAGTTAAAACAATACCTGTAATGTTGGTGATTTCGCCAAAACTTTTAGCTTGTAAAATACCATTTTGACCAGTAGTCGCGTCTATTACAAGTAAAACTTCATGAGGTGCCCCGGGAATTTGACGGTCAATAATCCGATTTATTTTTTCTAATTCTTGCATTAAGTTAACCTTGTTTTGTAATCTTCCTGCGGTATCTACTAAAACAATATCAACATTTTCTTCTTTGGCTTTGGCTAACCCATCAAAGATAACGCCAGCAGGATCTTTACTTTCACTTCCAAAGAATAAAGTTTTGGTTTTCTCACTCCAATCTTTTAGTTGCTCTACAGCACCCGCTCTAAAGGTATCACCCGCAATCATCATTACTTTTTTACCTTCTTTTTTATATTTGTAAGCTAATTTAGCAATACTTGTCGTTTTACCAACACCGTTCACACCAACCATTAAAATAACTGTTGGTCCTTCTTTAGCAAAATTAATTTTATCTGATAAAGATTCATTATTAACATAAATAATGAAAAGCTCATCGACAATAACTTCATTTAAATATTTAGTATCTGTGATATTTTCTTTTTTAACACGTTCTTTTAGACGATCTAAAAAATCAAAAACGGTATTGACACCAATATCAGCCATGATTAAAATTTGTTCTAGTTCTTCAAAGTATTCCTCATTTACTTTATTGTATTTGATACCTAATAAGCTTAATTTAGAAACAAATTCATCTCTTGTTTTTTCTAACCCTTTTTCATAATCTTTTAAATTTTCTTTTTCTTCAATATCTTCTTTTTTGGTTACTATATTTTTTAATTTATCAAATAATCCCATAATGTTTCCTCTTTCTAATAGGCGCATGTATCATCTTCTATGTAGGTTTCTAAAGAATCATACGAGCCATCTTGTTTACGATAAACAACAATTTTTTTATCTTCTTTGCAGATATTATTTTTATTTTCAAATAATCCTGATTGAATAAGTTCTGATACCGTTAATTTAACATAGCAGTTTTTATCTTTACTTGTAGTTCTTGCTGGATTAAAAGTATCCGGGCAAACTTTAAAATAATATTTCTTATTAGAAACATAAGTAATGGCAGTGTCTTTTAAACTTTTAATTTGTTCTTGTAAAAGATTTTCTCTACTTTCATTTAAGGTTTTTGTGATACTGGTTGCTGCAAGGGTCATCAAAAGGCCTAAAATACTTATTACCGCAATAAGTTCTACTAATGTAAAACCACGTTTATTTATCATGCTTACCACCTGTTTCATTATAGCATTAAAACTTTACAATTACAATTTTTTGCGTTATAATTCATTCAGCGAAACAACTTTAAACTTATTTTTTGAAAGGAGAATTTTATTAATTATGCAAAATAATAAGGATATCACGTCCGTTATTGCTTTAGGCGGGCTTGGTGAAGTTGGTAAAAATATGTATGTCGTTTCTCACCAGGACGAAATTATCATTATTGATGCTGGTGTTATGTTTCCCGAAGAAGACTTAATGGGAATTGATTATGTTATTCAAGATGTTACTTATTTAAAAGAAAATGAAGATAAAATTAAAGCGCTAGTAATTACTCATGGTCATGAAGATCACATTGGTGGTATTTCTTTTTTACTTCAAAATGTCAAAATACCAGTGATTTATGCCCCTCGTATTGCGGCGAGTTTAATCAGAAATAAATTAGAGGATAATCATTTAGATTATCAAAATATTGAGGTTATCAACAAAGTTAGCCATTTAAAATTTAAATATTTTGAACTTGAGTTTATTAATACAACTCATTCCATTCCGGATAGTTTCGCTGTTGTTATTAGAACTCCTCAAGGTATTATATTTGAAACAGGTGATTTTAAATTCGATTTAACCCCTATTGGTCCTATCGCTGATTTTCACAAAATTGCTAAAATTGGTGAAGAAGGTGTTAAACTTTTACTTTCTGATAGTACAAATGCTTTATCTGAAGGTTTTTCAAAGTCAGAGTCTTGTGTTGATGAAACATTAAATGATATTGTTTCTAAACATTATGGCCGCGTTATTATTGCTACCTTCGCTTCTAACATTTATCGTTTAAAACATATCGTGGAAACTTGTCGTAAAAATAATCGTCAAATTATGGTTTTCGGTCGTAGTATGAAAACAAGTATTGAAATTGCTTTAGAAAATGGTTTGATTAGTGATCGTAGTATTTTTATAGATCCTCAAAAAGCAAAAAGTTTAAAACGCAATGAAATTTGTATTTTATGTACTGGTAGTCAAGGAGAACCTCTTGCCGCTTTATCAAGAATTGCCAATGGAACGGATAAACAAATATCTCTTTTAAATGATGACTTAGTTGTTTTCTCATCTAAACCTATTCCAGGTAATGCTGCTAGTGTTAGTCGTGTTATTAACAAACTTTATTTAAAAGGCGTTAAAGTATTTACAAATAATGAATTTTCAGATATCCACACCTCTGGTCATGGTAAACAAGAAGAATTAAAATTAATGCTTCGTCTTGTTAAACCAAAATATTTTATGCCAATGCATGGGGAATATCGTATGCTTATGGCCCATCGTGATTTAGCTATTGATTGTGATGTTCCTAAAGAAAATATTTTCATTTGTAAAAACGGTGATGTGATTAATCTTACCAATGATGGTATCGTAAGAGGCAAAAGTGTTTGTGCTGGCGATGTTTATGTTGATGGTTCTCGTATTGGTGGTATTGGCTCTTCTATTATAAAAGAAAGAAAAGTTATGAGCCATGATGGTATTTTAATGGCTATTATCAATATTAATCCTTTAACCAAACAATTATTATTAAAACCAAATGTTACGACAAGAGGATTTGTTATGGTTAATGAAAACGCTAATCTTATTGATAAGATTGAAAAGAAAATTTCTCAAATTGTTAGAGATAGCTTTTCTAAAGGAAATTACAGTTATACAGATTTAAAAGGTCAAATCATTTTAGATTTATCTCCATATATTAGTGCTTTAACAGGAAGACACCCAATGATTTTACCAGTTATTATGGAAGTTAAACAAAATTAAACATTAAAAAAAGGCTTTGTCAAAAAGTCTTTTTTTTAACGAAAGAAACTAATTGAAAAATTAGAATCTCCTTCACATTCAATATTACTTAAATAAGTATCTGTAATTTCAAATTCACAAGTAAAGCTATTATCACTAGGTAAAAGTTTAGAAAGATCCTTATTCTGTTTTAAGGAAACAAGACTAAAGGAACCTGTAAAGGTTTTATCTTTATTGTAATATTTTTGCTTTGGAATTTCATTTAAAACAGCTTCATAAAGATTAACATTTAAACTTTGTTCTTCAATATTATCATCAATATATGTTAACTTATTATTATTTTGTTCGTAACTACCCGAATAACTATAGCCATCTTCTTCGACTTCATAAGAAATATCAAAATCATAATTTTCATTCATTTTAGAAGCTAATTTTTGATAAGAAATATGGGTACTGTAGAACCAAAAGGCTGTTCCACCACCCGCTACTAAAACGAGAACTAGAATAATTCCTAAAATGATGAATACATTTTTCTTCATTATTATCTCTCCTTTAAATTACAAATATTTGTACATATACTTTTCCATTTTGATAGCTATAAACATCTCTGCTTTGTTTATAACTATCATATTCCCAATTTTGAAATGCAAATAATCCTACTCTAACTCCATTTTGGAAAGAGGCAATACGATTTTTTCTCTCATCACGTGAATAACAATCATCCCAGTTTAAAACACCATTATTAGCTTTAGTACACCAACCCCATCCTGTTGCTTCATAAGCATTATTATTTACATCGCTTAAGATGATACTACGATAGCCATATTTTTCCCAAGAACTTCCTTCATTTGCACAATCTCCGAAACCATTGTCATCGCCACATTTACCGCTGCTAGTTCCCCAGTCTACAGCTTTCATGGCGGTTGTAGCACTTAAAACAAAGACACGACCATTATAAATGCTACCTGAAACATATCTTCCATATTCACCATTACATGCTGCCTTGGCACATGTTTTCTCGGCACTTTTACTATCTTTATTGTAGTAGCACTTACAACTATCACGTTTACCATTTCCAGATACCACTTGTGTCCGTGAATGATTTCTTAAAATATTATAAGCATTATCGGAAGAAGCTAAAATACCAGAAGTGACACTGCCACAATCATAAAGAGCATTACGGAAGCTTTGATAATTTAAAGCATTTTTAAAACGATCAATATAATTGTTAATTAATTTTTGAAATTGAGTTTTATCACATGTTACTTTTTTACTAGAATCATAATCATTTGGATTCATGTTATCCACAGGATCACAGCTTTTTAAACCACAAGAATGTCCTTCTTGTTTCGTACTACATTGATGAGAAGTAAAGTAATAATCATTTTGACGATAAGAAATATTATAATAAGCATTCCCACAAGCAGGACAGGTATTTTTAGTATTAGATACTACTTGCCATGAACCTACTCTAGAACAATATTTATATAAAGAATACGCGGCTTTAACATGTGAAAGATTACCCGCTTTATCTTGAATGGTAACATAAACTGTTTTGGAAGAACCATCATAATCTCCATTTAAAGTTATGTTTTTAGTTTCACTATATTTTTCAAAAGAACAATCTTGTAAATAATTAGTTTGAGAAATACACATTTGTAAATCACTGGCATTTTTATTGGTCGTGATAGTTAATTTAACATCTTTAGAATGATAACGAGTATCTTTGCTTGTAATACTTAAAGAGGCTTTTAATTTATCTTTATCCACATTTTTAACATCAATTTGATATCCTTCATCAAAATACCCTTTTTCATTTCCTACTTTATCTTTTGCACAAACGTAGTAAACTTGTTCATCTAAATACTCTGTTTGTGTACCATCCGAAGCATCTTTATAAGAAGCATTATTACATGATTTTGTGGTTACAAGAGCATAAGAAGCTACTCCACTACCATAATTATCAGAAAGTTCAAAGGTAACTTTTTTATTAGCATTGGTTTCCACGTCATTATTCACTAAAATACTATCTTGTTTTAAAACAGGTGCTTCTGTATCCATATATACCGCAGCAACATAATTGTTGGTAACCGTAGTATCTTTAAGTTTTATATTAGCTACTAAGCGAACTGTTAAAGATGCACTAGTCGTTGTACTTATTTTATAGATATCACAATCATGAATGTTTTCTTTCGTACAACTTTTTTCTTCTGCTCCAGCCCAGGTTAAGCCTGTAATATCTTCTATAATATCTTTATATTTATCATTTATTTCATAGCTTACAGAAACTTCACTATCATTTGTCCAAGTATCGGGTTCTACTTTTTCGTTAACATTTCCTTTTAAAACTAATTTCAAAAGTCCATATCTACTACTTATTTCCTCGTCACTTAAACATTCTGATTGAGGTATTAAATTGCTTTCCATTTGATTATTTTGATAGCTTACTTCAATAAGATCACAATTCATTTTTCTTTTGTCTCTAGGATCATAAATAGCTCCTGATTCATCATCTGGACTTATTTTTCCTTCTTCGAGTAATCTATTTACCGAAAAAGCATAATTATTACTATCCTCGGCATAACTCTCGCCCTTTGATAAAAGTTCTTTTACTTTTGATTCATATAAGTTTTCTTTAATATTGTTAGAAACACTTAAATATGTGGGTACTGCAATAAGTAAAAGAAGAGCCATAATTCCCAGCACGCTTAAAAGCTCTACCAGCGTAAACACTTTTTTCATATCCTATCACCTACTATAACAAGTATAACATGAGTTTTTAAAAAAAGGTAAAAAAAAGAAAATTTATTTTTTTCTCGCGTCAACATAGTTAATTTTATAACCGAGATTCATAAATTTCTCTTCATATTCTGTTTTAACATTAAATATTTTCTCATTAGCAAGATCTAAACTTACTTTTTCCAAAGTGTAGCCATGTTTGCTTAATTCTTCTAAACTATAAGCAAATAAATCAATATTATCTGTTTTTTGAACAATGTGTTTTTCATCCTTAAAAATTTTATCATAAGTTTCTAAAAATAAAGGGCTTGTTAATCTTCTTTTATGATGTTTTGTCTTAGGCCAAGGATCTGAAAAATTCAAATATATGGTGTCTATTTCATGGTCAAAAATATTATCTATTTTAGCCGCATCATAACAGATAAATTTTAAGTTTAATAGATTTAGATCTTCTGCCTTTTCAATGGCTCTCACTAAAACACTTTCATATTTTTCCACACCAATAAATAAAATATCAGGATAAGTCGTGGCCATTCCAATTAAAAAGTCACCCTTACCAGTTCCTATCTCAAGATGGATTTTAGAACTATTTGACCAGTTTCCTTTATTTTTTTCAGGTTCTTTTACAAAATATTTGCTAGCTTCTAATTTTTCTCTAGCATTTTTCACATTTCTTAGACGCATTTTTTTCACACTTCTTTCTATAAATACATATATTAACTATAAAGGAGGAACAAGATGAGAAAAGACAGAAATTCCTTTTTCGAAAGCACTAATTTTAACATGAGTTCTGTAGGTAACATGCAAAATCCAATGTATCCTTCTATGAATATGGCAAGTAGCAATTTTTATCAAGCGCAAAACATGCCTACCATGCCTAACTTTCCTATGCAAACGCCAAATACCACCGCCACAAGTACTAGTGAAATTGAAAGCAGACTTGCTAAAATAGAAAGAAACATAAACCGCTTAGACGCCAGAATTAGTAAATTAGAAGGCAATACTTACTACACTAAAGAATACGATGCTGATGGAAACATGTATATTGTATAGCACTAATTTTTAGTGTTTTTTTTAGGCCATTTATTAAAGGTTAATTTTCTTATTATTCTATCTAAATATTCTTTGCCAAAAACATTATCAAGAATTTTCATTTTATAAGCAATGAAAAGATAAACAATTGCCCCACTTACTGATGTTAAGAAAACATAGAAAATACATGAGGTTCTACTATTATACGAGATTGGACATAATCTTGCAACTAAGAAAACGACAAGCATCATACAAAGAGATGGAACAAGAATTTTGCCAAACATTTTATAAGATTCATGATATTTAAGTTGATGATGTTTTCTTAAAATTATTAAAGCACTGGTAGATGCTAAAGTATATCCTAGAATGGTAGCTAATAAAGCCCCAATAAATGGTTGTAAATTTAAATGCTGACATAAAAGCATTAAAGGAACATCTAAGAAAGCATTCGTAAGATATCCTAAAAAAGTTGTAAAGTATACCGCTTTAAATTTATTTAAACTTTGTAAAGTCATCGATGTTATCATATAAATATTATAAAATAAAGCCCCAAAAATACTAACTCCTAAGACAATACTTCCTAATTCAAGATTACTATTTCCATAGAAAATATTCCATATTGGTTTAGCTAAGAATGAAATACCTAATACCATAGGAATACAAGTCACTAGGATAATTTGAATTGCCTTATTCAATCTTTTTTCAACTAATGACCATTTTTTTAAAGTAAATGCTTCGACAATGTTAGGAATTAAGCTAACGGTTAAACCCATCGCTACCGAGTTAACAATAACATTTATTTTATTAGCCCAAGTAGCTACCGAAGAAGTAACAAATTCAGTAGTTGCCGCGTCATATCCTAAATATCCCATGGTTCTAGATATTAATACCATATCTATGAAGTTGTATAATGATACAGCCACATCAATGATAATAAAAGGAATCGCATAAGAAATAATTTTCTTTAAAATTTCACGATTAGAAATATCATCTTTTTTCTCTACTTCTTCTAAAGATAACTCTTTTTTGTTTTTACGCATGTTAATAAATATGTAAAGCATCGCGGCAAAGCCACCCGCAAAAGCACCAAAAACAGCAATACCTACCGAGGTTGTTAAAGATAAGTTTAAAACTTTTAAACCTAAATAACTACCACCAAGAATCACTATAATTCGAACAACTTGTTCAATTACTTGACTGATACTTGACACATTAATGATGTTATGTCCTTGTAAATACCCTTTTGAAACACTTAAGAAAGGAATAACTAAAATAGCAAAGGAAACACAACGAATAACAAATGTAACATCTGAAATGGTATTTCCACCTTGTAAATCTCCTAAAATTAAAGAAGCCAAATTACCAGCAAATAAAAATAATACGATAAAAGCCGCGACGGATATAAAACTAATAATTTTTTTGGCTACTTTATATGCTCTTACTTTCGCATCCATCATGCCTAAAGTATTATACTCTTTAATAATCTTACTAATTGCCACAGGAAGTCCGGCTGAAGATATATCTAAGAAAATAACATAAATATTATAAGCATAAGCATATAAAGCACTACCTTGAACACCTATAATAGCATAAAACGGAATGACGTAAAGCATGCCTAAAATTTTGGTGATAACAATGGCAAGTGTTGCAATCACGGTTCCTTCAATAAAAGAAGATTTTTTCATTTTTAACCACTTATTCCTTTTCATAATAAATCACCATGGCAGAAAAGCAATAGATTTGATCCTCTCCTTGAATGCCAATCGCGACTTCATACTTAATGTCTATTATATCACCAGTTAAGCCACTTAAAAAAGCATTAATTTTTCCTTCCAAATCTTTTTCAGTATTTTCATCAAAACATTTCACTTTCATAACGACGACCCTTTCTATAATTAATTAAAACATAGAAAATACATTTATTTTGTCGAATAGTGAAATTGCTTTAGAACAATTTAGAACTATATCTTCTTTTCATTGATAAGCATTTCTAAAAAAGACAAACACCATTTATCTAGTTTTCGCTTGGGTGTCGTATGATTTAAAATTCTTTTTTTAGCTAAATAAATTTGAATTTCAACATACAAAAAAGATGCTTCCCCTTTTTGATAAGTTTGTCGTTCGGCCCATTTCGTTTTAATTTTATTAACATAGTTGATAATAATAAATTGGTATGAGACGTCACCTATAGGATTATATAAAAAAATAGGCTTATCCTCAAAACAACATAAAACATTTACATTTGGCATAATAAATTCTTCCTCCTTGGTGGTATTTAAACATTTTTTGTAGATTTAAACAACTCACCAATTTTAGAAATTTGATAGGTTTTATTTGCTTTTTTTCTAAAATGTTTTATATTAATTTTAAAATTTACTTTTTAAAGCTCCTTAAAAAAACAAAATTAATATAAATTTAAAAGAAGGCCTCTGCCCTCTTTTAGAATAAAACGCCGCCAAGTATGATTGCAAGTAAGATATACAGAATAAGAATAATAAAAGCCCCATTCATGAAGTTAGTATTTCCACACTCCGTTGTTTGTTTTTTGCAACAACTCATAAGGCACCTCCTTTATAAAGACTAAATGAATGCTCCAACAATTAAAATAAGTAGAATGAATAATACTAAAATGATTGCTGGACCAATTCCATTTTCACAGTAGTTCATAAAACTCCCTCCTTTATTTGTCTTTTCAATTATAGTTTATGGCTTATTTTTCTTTTGGTGCGTCATTCTCTTGAATAATCAAATGGGAATTGCTATAATATTATTGTTTTTAAGGAATAGGAGACGATTAAAACATGAATAAAACAAAGAAAATTCTTATCTTGGGGGCTTGTGCTTTTATGATGTGTGGTTGTACCAAAAATTATCCTACATTAAGTGATGGCTCACAAGCTGTTATTAATTTTAATGAAGGAACTGATGCTATATCTGCTAATGATTTATACAGCAAAATGAAAGAAAACTATGCTTTAGATACTATTATTACTTTAATGGATACTAAAATTTTAGAACAAGAATATCCAAATGACCTTGAAACAGCAAAAAAGAATGCTGAAAGCACTACAAAATCAATGATTAGTTCTTATGGTGAAACGTATATTAATCAATATTTTGGTAGCAAAGATAATTACAAAAATTATGTTTATTTAAATAATTTACAACAAAAAGCTATTTTAGATTATGCTAAAACACTAGTTTCTGAAGATGCCATGAAATCTTATTATGAAAAAAATGTTTATGGTGATGTTACAGTAGATCACATTTTAATTAAAACAGGTGTTACTGATAGTACAAGTGCTGATGATAAAACAAAATTAGAAAAAGAAGCTAAAAATAAAGTTAATGATATTATTTCTAAATTAAATGCTGCTGAAGATAAATTAGCCACATTTAAAGAATTAGCTAAAGAATACTCTAATGATGATGCAACTAAGAATAATGGTGGTAGTCTTGGAGCTATTAATACTGGTACTCTATCCAGTTCATATGATGAACTTTTAAAAGCTGCTCGTAGTTTAAAAGATGGTGCTTATTCTACTTCAATTATTACTACAGAATTAGGTTACCACGTTATCTACCGTGAATCTTCAAGTGAAAAACCAAGTTATGATGATAAAAAAGATGAAATAAAAGAAACATTAGCTAACGAAAAAATTAATGATGACGCGACTATCAAAGTTACGGCAATGGATGAATTAAGAAAAAAATATGGTATGGATATTTTAGATGAAGATATCAAAAAACAATATTCTAATTACATTGCTAATCAAATCGCCAATGCTAAAAACAATAGTAATTCCAAATAGAAACCAAACGGTTTCTTTTTTTTACCAGATAATTTGTCAAATCAAGTGCAACATTCACATAAATACTCATTAAATAATTCTT
>CAJLEF010000011.1 GCA_905205665.1 uncultured Bacillota bacterium
CGTGCACAGCACGTGGTTTTAACAGCAGCTAACTATCGTTTGCTGCGCAATAAAATTTCCCTTACTTAAAGATAAAGTAGCCAAAAAGTTATTTACCGAGAAAAAGGTAGGTTTAGAATACTTAAGAAAAATCATCAGTTTAGCCATAGGTATTCCTATGGATATGATTGATAAAGATATTAAACTCATTCATCCAAGTATTGCTGTCAATAAAAACATTGTAAATTCTGAAGCTGATGTTGTTTTAGAAAATGGTGAGTTTTACGTTAATCTAGAAATCAACTACTATAATAATGAAACCAGTGATATAAAAAATGGTTTGTATTTATGTCATTTACTGTTAAGACAAGTAAAAAAAGCTAAAGAATATGAAAATCTAAAGAAAGTTTATCAAATCAACTTAAACAGTTATGATGCGTTAGGAAAAGAAGAATTTATTTATCATAGTAAACTATATGAAAAAAAATATCATATCGAAAGAAGTGATTTTATTGAAATCATTGATATCAATCTAGAAAAGTTAAGACAAATCGATTATAATACTCTTGTAAAGAGCGAAGATATGACATTAGAAAAAGCCTTATATCTATTCGTATGTGATGACATAGAAAAGTTAAATGCTATTTATGAGGGTGATAAATTAATGAAAAAGTTGATGAAAGAAAATGAAGATTTATTAAAAAACTTTGATGAAATGCTTTATTATGATCGAGATAAGATGTTTGAGAATGCCTGTTATGATAAAGGAAAACAAGACGAACGTGTTACGATTGTTAAAGAACTTTTAAAACTTGAAGTTCCTATTGAAAAAATAATGATGGCAACAGGCCTAAGTGAAAAGGAAATATTAACTTTAAAAAATGATTAAAATAATGAAAAGAATCTTTTACAGGTTCTTTTTTTGACATGTTTTGTCGAATTGGTTGCAATTAAATTTTTAATATGTAGAATAAGGCCTACTTTTGTACAAAAGAACATTTTTAAAGAAAGGACGAATTATGATTACGAAAGAAAAAATAAAATTTCCCTTACTTAAAGATAAAGTAGCCAAAAAGTTATTTACCGAGAAAATTAATTATTTAATTTTTCGACAGCTCCTTTATTTAGTTTGTCTTACGATATTGAATTTGGTAAATAATTTTAAGGAGTAATTTATAAGGTAAAAAACGACTGAAAAATAATCCTATTTTCATTTTTAAAGTTGGAACAATAAGTAATTTTCTTTGAAACATTTTATCAATACCATATTTAGCTACTTCATAGCTACTGGTTCCCTTAATACTAAATTTGCCTTGAGCAACTTTATTAAAGTTTGTATCGACAGGACCAGGACATAAGGCACTTATAGAAACATGACTTTTACTTTTTCTTAATTCTTCATAAATAGCCATCGTAAGCTTTAAAACATAATTTTTAGTTGCATAATATGTCGATAATCTAGGACCGGCTAAAAAACCAGCACTAGAACAAACATTTAAAATATAACCTTGATCTTTTTTAATAAAATCTTGTAAAAAAAGTTTTGTTAAAATATGATACGCGACAACATTTAAATTAATCATTTCAAGTTCTCTATCTAAATCAGTTTGGCTAAACTCTCCAAATAAACCAAATCCAGCATTATTAATTAAAATATCTATATTTTCATTTTTTACTTTTTCATAAAGTTCATATACATTTTCATTAACTGTTAAGTCATACGTTAAAACCTCAACATTAACCGTTAATTCTTGTTTTAACTTTAAAAGGTTTTCTTCATCTCTTGCCACTAATATTAAATCAATTTTTTTGCTATCTAAATAACGAGCCATATCACGACCAATACCTGATGATGCTCCTGTTATTAATGCTTTCACTATTATCACTCTCCTATTATTAGGATACCAAAAATGAATAATTTTTAAAACTAAATTTCATTGCTTTATCAAAAGAATTTCATTATACTTATATTAAGATAGGATGAAATTATAATGAACATAAATATGCAAACTTTTTATACGGAAGATGGTATTCTTTTAAGAGGCATTCTTTCTAGAGGAAAGGAAGAAAATGAAACCGTTGTAGTACATATAAATGGACGTGGTTCAGGCCAGTTTAATAATATGACTAGTAGAATGCGAAATTTCTATATACAAAATAACGTTGATTTCTTTTCTTACGATCAAAGATTTTGGCAATATGGTGAAAAGGTGTTCAAAAAAGAAGAGGATGTTGGAAAATATTCTGTAGAAGATGCCCAAAAAGATTTGAAAGGTGCTTTAAAATTTATTAAAAAAATGGGTTATCAAAACATTATATTAGAAGGACATAGTCTAGGAACTGAGGTTGCTACGAAATACTTAAATAATAATTTTGATGATAAAATTTCTAGGCTAATACTTATGTCTCCTAGTGATCATATCGAAGCTATGAAAAATCTTCCTAAAACTTATAAAGAAATTACCATGAAAGAATTAAAAGAGGCTTATGATAAGGCATTAGAAAATGTCAGACAAAATAAACCAGACGAAATAGTTCTTGATAAAGGAATGTTAGGTGTTTATAGTGCCAAGCAATTTTTAGAATGTAACTCTAAAAATGGTGGCTTTAATCAGTTTTCTTATGAGGACAATAATACCTTTCCAAACATAACAGTACCTGTCACCATTATATTAGGTTCTAAAGATCCTTTACTTCCTAATATATCTAAAGCGGAACAATATTTTAATAATGCCTTTTCAAATGGAAAAACTTTTGTTTTTGATACCTCTCACACATTAGAAGGAAATAATGTTTTAGAAGTCCTTCAAGATACTTTTCCAAAAAACAAAATGAAACACTTCTTTTGCAAAAAAAAAGGCAAAATTAATCAGATATTCATTCTACTAAGTGTTCTATTTTTTTTAGGATTTTTAATCCTAATATTTAATCGTTAAAAAAAAGAAAAGCTTAACACCTTTCTTAATTATTTCTTTCAAATGATTCCATTAATTTAGGAAGCATTTGTTTTTTACGTGAAACTAAATCTTTAATAAATGTTCCTTCTGTAACATCTTCTAAGTCAAAACTATCTTCAACAATATTTTTGGCATTTGTGTTATATAAAACATAAGAACCATTTTTGATAATATCAGTTATGAAAACAGTAACTGCAGCATAATCATTTTTAGAAAGTTCATCTAATTTATTAACATAATCATTAATATTTTCTTTAATATTGTCAAAATCCATGGTAATAATTTGACTGATACCTAAAGTATCGTTACCAATTTTATATGATTTAAAATCTTGATAAATAACATCTTCAACACTCATACCCGCGATACTACTACCGGCTTTTAACATTTGATAACCGTATTCTTCATAGTTTTCATCACATATTTTAGAAAGTTCTAAAACAGCTTTACGGTCCATATCTGTAGTTGTTGGACTCTTTAAAATTAAAGTGTCTGATAAAATAGCCGATAACATTAAACCAGACATTTCTTTTGGAATGTTAACATTATATTCTTGATATAATTGATAAAGAATCGTACAAGTACAACCAACAGGCATACAACGAACATTAATAGGAATAGACGTACCAATTGCTCCTAAGTTATGATGGTCAATAATTTCAATAATACTTGCTTCATCAATACCAGAAACACTTTGTTCAAGACTATTATGGTCAACTAGAATAACATTTTTCTTATCATATTTTCCAGTGTCAGTAACACGTATCAAACCTAATACCTCATCTTTTTTATTTAAAATAGGATAATTCGTATGCCCAAGTTTTTGAGCCATAGCTGTAAAATCTGTTAGATAATCTTGGTCATAAACAACTGCTGGGGTTTTATTTAAATCAAGTGATTTTACATAATTACTTAAAGCAATTTTATTACACGTATTATAAGTATCATAAGAACTAGAAATAATACTTACTCTTTTTTCACGAGCTTCATTTAATAAAGTTTCATCAAGTTCTAAATTACCTGTTAGAACAATTAAACTAATGCCACTTTTAATTGCGTGTTCTACTACTTTATAACGGTCACCAACAATTAAAATATCACTTGGCGTAAACTCTACTTTTTCAATAAAAGTTTGACTTTGATAACTTCCGGCATATAGCTTACCATTAAATTCATCATGAAAATGTAAGATTTCTTTACCTTTTAAAGCATCGACAATATGTTGATAACTTGTGTATAAATGATCTTTTGAGTTTTCAACAAAAATATTAGCAATCTCTTTTAAAGTAATAAGACCTGTAATATGTTTTTCATTATCAACAATTGGTACAGCCGTACAATTTTTTTCATGCATATAATCAACAACTTCAATTAAAGAAGCATTTTCTTCTAGCATAACTCCTTTGTTGTAATGTACATTTCTAAGTTGTACTTTTACGTTATTTAAATATTCTGGTTCTTTTATGCCAAAATGATTAAGAGCAAAAGCCGTTTCTCTATTAATATGACCTAAAACTCTTGCTTCCGAATGCATACCCCGTTTATTTTCTAAATATGCTAAACTAATAGCAGAACAAACAGTATCTGTATCAGGGTTTCTATGGCCAAAAATTAAAGTTTTATCCATTTAAAATTCCTTCTTTCACTGAAATAATATACCACATTCACAAGAGAGATAAAAGAAGAAATTTTTATTCTTCTTTATCTTTTACCTCAGCAAATAATTTTTGCATTGTTTCATTATTTTTAGTTAAATTTTTAATCGTTAAATCTTCAGCTTTATTGTTAGCTAAACGTAAATTGTTTTCACTCGATAATAAAGCTTCTTTTGTTTTTTGTAAATGATCAATAGTTTTATCAATCTCTTCAATAGCCTTTTTAAATTTTGTAGACGCGATTTGATAATTTCTACCAAAGGCCTCTTTAAATTTATTCATATTTTCTTCAAAATGTAAAATATCTAAATTTTGATTTTTCATAATGGTGATTTCTTTTTTATACTCTAATGATTTTAAAGAGGCATTTCTTAAAAGTGTAATTAAAGGAATAAAAAATTGGGGCCTTATGACATACATTTTATCGTATTTATAAGAAACATCAACAATACCAACATTATAAACTTCATTATCAATTTCAAGTAAACTTACTAAAACAGCATATTCACATTTTTTTTCTTTTCTATCTTTATCTAACTCTTTGAAAAAATCTTCATTTTTATGTTTCGTAGCGGTTTCATCAGCCTCATTTTTCATTTCAAACATAATAGATAAAATTTCATTATTATCCTCATCATATTCCCTAAAAATAAAGTCTCCTTTAGAACCTGTTTTAATATCATTATCTTTTTCGAAATATGTATTTTTACTTAAAATAGGTCTAATTCTACTAAATTCAGCATTACAATGTTGTTCCAAAGTTTCCCCAATCATTTTGGTTGATTGTCTTGCTTTTAAATCTTTATAATATTCAATAATATCATTTTTACTTTTTATTTCTTGTTCAAAAGACTGTTTCATATTAGCCTCTTTTAAAGAATATTCTTTTTGATTTAAAAGAATTTTATTCTGCAAGGATGTTATTTCTTCATTTTTACTTGCTTTTAATTTTTCAATATCACTTTCTTTTTCTAAAGCTTTTATTTTAAGTTCTTGATTTAAGTCGGCGATTTGCTGTTTTAACCCTCTTACTTCTTCCCCAGATATACTAGCCTCCTTTTGTTTTACTCGCTCTAATTCTTTTAACTGTTCTTGCTTTTCTTTTTGAATTTGTTCTTCTAAGCTTATAATCTTTGCTTCTTTTTCTTTTATAGCCATATCCTTTTCAAGCGTCATCTTTTCTTTTAAAAACGCTATAGCTGTTTCTTTTTCTTCTTTTAATTTTTTTTCATTCAAAGATACTTGATTTAAAAATTCTTTATCTCTTACCTGATTTAAAATAAACGCATAATCTTCTTTAGCAATTTCAAATTCCGTATGACAATGTGGACATTTAATTTTATTCATTTCCAAAACACTCCTTTTAAATATTATTCTAACACAACAAAATGAAAAAAACATCCTACTTAAAGAATGTTTATTTTACTCTTCTTAAGACCTCTATTTCACCTTGAACAAGATATTCATTGGTCATGTTCATATCAGAACCAATCGTTGGCTCCCAATATTTTTTGGCTTGTTTATACGTATCTTCATAAGATAAAATTTCATCTGGTAAAAACTGTTCATTAGTTTTAAAAATATTACCTGTAGCCTTCACTTCAAAAATGTATTTAGAATCTCCTTCTAAAATGTCATACCAGTAATCTCTACCCTCTTTATCACATAAATAGATGGAATGAAGACGACTTGGTAAATGTGGAACGTAGTTTTGACGGTAAAGTTCTAAAGCTTGTTCTCTTTTAAAGATATCTGCTTGGTCACTTAAATTAGCCGCGCCATTTAAAAGTTGTAAAATTTCCATCATATCTCTTTGATTTATGAAAGCGTGATATTGCAACAACGACATTTTTGCTCTAAGAAGTTCTGATAATAAAACTCTTTGAGTGCCCGTATTAGTTTGGTAAAGAACTCCCTGGTTAAAATTCATGTACTGCTTGTACAGACCTGTTTGGCTATCTTCTTTCATGATAATTTTATTATTTGGTTGCCAAATCTTGTTGTTTTCATTGGAACGATGAATATGGTATAGTTTCATTTCACTCATAAAATTTTCCCCTTCGTTTGCAAGATGTATCCTAACACAAGATGGTCCTAAATGCAAGTTTTTATTTGACAGAAAAAAAGGGCCTTTATATAATAGGAAGCATTTAGAAAAGAGGAACGCTTATGCTTTTATATCGCGCTTTAAATGAGGAGGATATGAAAAACTTATCTCTTGAAGAAGATATTCTTTGTCAGGCCAGAGAACATAATTTAAATCACGCTTCTATTATCGACATTATTTTTAGGAAAAATAATATATTACCATCTTTTTATATCATAAAACATATTAGAAATAATGCAAAAGATTCTATGTGGATTTCAACATCCAAAGATTTTAATTTTGTGGCCAGAGAGTACGCGATTGTTCAAGCAGGAAATTATAATAGTTATAAAAAGAGAAAAAATATAGCCATTTTAGATATTCCTGAGGAAGAGTTTTATGATTTAAAACAAGAGAAAAAAGGAAAAGTTAGACATAGTAGCTACCTTGATTTAGCTAAGCAAGGCGCCTTACAAGAGTTGGTAGATAAAAAAGACGTGCTTCCTTTTTATGTTGCTAAAGAGGAAAAAGGCCTTCACATGACCAGAGAAGAGGAAATAAAAAAGGCCGTTCTAGAGTATGTTATTCCCAAAATTTCTGCTTCCGACTGGGCGAGTAAAGCACGAGAAGTCCTTATTTTTTCAGAAATAAAAAAAGAATACGTGAAAGGCGTTTTGACACCTCTTATGCAAGACTATTTGTATGTTAAAACGAAAAAGATAGAACAAACAATTCGTGTTAAAGGGGTTATAACCCATGAGCCCTTTGAAATCACCCAACAAAAAATAGAAGAAAAAGTAAACCAATGTGTCGAAGAATTTTTGAGTCAAGACCTCCAAAATTGGCAAACGGACATTTTTAATAATAAAACGTTTTCTCCTTTTGAGAAAAATCTTATCCAATATATGTACCAAGAAAATAATACCTTAGTTTTTTTAGTTAGTGATTTTTATAATGGTCAAAAAAGTGAGATAAGATACGACATTGAAGGTTTTTATGAAGTTTTAAAAGAAACCAAAAGAGATATTTTAAGGAAACTAACCGGTGAAAAAAACATCGCTCTTTTGGATGATGAGATTTTCGTTTTAAACCAAAACAAAAAAATACCCAAAGAAAGAAAAAACGATGTTATTTATTTTGTTAATAATGAGAAAAAATTAGTTTTTAATATGAAGCCATCCCTTAAATAAGATAACCATAAATAGCGATAAAGTGAAAAATAGTGCCAAAAATACAAAAGAAATGAAAAACACAATGAATGTACTTCTTTTTAGAACCGACTCCATATAAAATAGCTCCCAAAGAATACATGACACCACCTAATATAATGAATAAAACGGGCGTAAGACCCATATGACTTATTAAAGGCTTAACAAAAAGTAAAACGCTCCAACCATTCATTAAATGACATAAAACTTCAATCCACTGCACTTTATCAATATTTACACAAGAAGCGAAAATACCTACCAATGTAACTATGGCAACAAAACCAAAGAAAAAACAGCCTTTCATGCCACCGATACCGACTAAAGAAACGGGTAAAATGGTTCCTAAAACAAGTAAAAAAACATTCGTGTGGTCAATTACTCTTAAAATTTTCTTACCCATAATATGAGGTGACAAGGCATGATAAATACAGCTCATCGTGTATAAAATTATCATGGATGTTCCAAAAATCGTTACCGTTACTAAATTTGTAACACTTTCATGACTGGCTTTTACAATCATTAAAATAAGACCCGCAATACTAAAAGCCGCGGCAATTCCATGGGATAAGGAATTAATAATCTCTTCACTTAAACTATAATTCGGAATTTTAATTTTGGATATTTCTTCTTTTAAAATATATCTTTCTTTCAAATTCACCACTTCCGAAGAAATTATACACTTTTTTTAGAAAGAAAAGAACTACATTTTTGCCTTTTTGTTAATTATTAACACGGTGATGAACCGTTGGCGTATCATTTGTGATAGCGCGAAAAGTGTAACCATGAGAAAGACCAAATTTAATAATACTTTCAACAGCATCCACACTAAAACCTTTAATATCATGTTGCAAAACCATATAAGTACTATTATTGCCTAAAGCACCAATGACATTGGAAATAACAGTCGCGGTATTAGTTGTTTCGCCAGCATCACCAGAAACTACATTCCAATCAAAATAACGAAATCCTCTTGCTTCAACGGCTTTTGTTAAACCACTCATGATGTGTGTTCCGCCATCATAACTTTTACTTATGGTATTAGAACTTCCTCCTGGAAAACGAATAATATTAGCCGTATAACCTGTTATTTTCTTTACCTTATTTTGAATGGCATATAAATCATTAAAATAAGTACTTTCACTTGTATAAATATTATAATTATGAGAATAAGAATGAAGTCCTACCGTGTGACCTTCTTGATATTCTCTTAAAATAACGTCATCGTACCCCCTCGTCAAACCTTGACTGGTTACAAAAAAAGTGGCTTTTACATTATACTTTTTTAAAACATCTAATAACTTACTTGTGTAATAACTTGGTCCATCATCAAAAGTTAAATAAATACTTTTACCCGCGGGAGCAGATGGATTATTTTGTTTATAAACATACACTTTTCTCTTTATATTTGCTTCATTTTGACTACTATCCATCACTTTATAAGATACTTCATATTCACCAGGAGTATTCGTATCCACTTTAGATTCAACACTTATTTTATCGGTTAAATCACCATCACATTCATCCGTGGCCGTGGCTCCCAATTCTTCATATTTAGCGCCGGCTTTGATAGAAACAACACTTTCCCCCTTTAAAGTTATTAAAGGTTTATCTTCATCTTTTAAAGTAGCTTCTTTTTCCAACATGGCCTTATTACCAGATTTATCAGTTACTTCAAAAATAACTTTGCCATTTTGATATTTTGTCTCTATTTTGTCAT
Organism: uncultured Bacillota bacterium; assembly: GCA_905205665.1. Classification (GTDB taxonomy): domain Bacteria; phylum Bacillota_I; class Bacilli_A; order RF39; family UBA660; genus Ventrenecus. Next base: position 9,603 of record CAJLEF010000011.1, read on the forward strand.
TTACATCTTTGTCATAGTTATCTTCTGCCTTGACATTATATTGCCGAAGTTTACCATTAGGACAAACCGTAATATTTTCATCTGCCAACGTAATATGAGGAGCTTCTAAGTCTTTTACTTCAATTTTTTGCTCTTTAAAAAATTTTTGCCCTTCATATTCATAAGTATATTTAAGGGTATATTCCCCAATCTTACTCGTGTCTACTACTCCCTCTTTTGAGACAGTCACCTCATTACAATTAAAGAAATTACCATAACAAACCTCACCACTGGCCTCTTTAAAATCACTTTGATAATTTACTTCGACAACGTCTTTAAACTCTTTTACTTTAAATTTATCTTTCAATAAAGCATAGCTTACTAAAGGAATCACTACCAGAAAAAAGAAAAGCAATAAACCATACAAAATTTTTTTATCTCTTAACTTTTCAGGCATAAAACACCTCTTCTATTTTTGTAATGACATTAAAAAATGGGGTTCAGGATACTTACTAATAGGAACAAAGCCACTTGACATATGATAGACATCTGGTATACGATTTACGACATCTGCACAAGTAAGCATCACCGTATTAGGTTCTTCATTTACGGTTCTTGTAGTAGGTTCACCAAAAATAGTCCAGTCATTAATATCTTTTTCTTCTGCTGTATAAACTTTACCAATACACATAATTTCTAATAAAATATTTTCTTTAGTACTTGCTTTAACACAAGCGTTCATTCCTCTTACGTCACCTTTTTTCAAAGTCATATTAAGAGTACTACTCGTTAGCTCTTCATCTGTTAAAACAGGTACTAACTCTTGGGAAATATCCGTGATATGAAGATGAAGTTTATCACATAAAGCTCCCATTACATTCCACATATAACTTGGAAAAAAAACTCGATTATCAATAAGATTTTGAAGGGTCTTTTTATCCATATGGTTCATACTACCTATTTCTTTTTCAAATTCACTGTCTGTTAAACCTGCTCCATGAGCCTTAGCAAGAGCAATACCATAATCTTCGACATTATAAGAACTAATACCTTTAATTTTAGTTATTTTGGAAGTGGAAGCACAAATATTACTAATCATATTGCACCAGAAAATATCTTGATAACCACACCCTGTAATAGTGACATTAAACGCTTTAGCAAGAGAATCTAATTCTTGATAAAGGTTTGGATTAGAATTTTCAGGATAAAAAGCTTCTTCACAAGTTGTTAAAACATTTACGCCATTTTTAACACATGTTCTAATAGATTCCTCAATATCATTTAAAAAGCTCATCGTTGTAATAATAGCAACATCAGGATGATTCTCTTTCAAGATTTTATCTAAGTCTTTCGCATCATTAATAAAAACATTTTTATCTTCTTTTTCCATGACAAATCCAATATCTTTACCAATTAAATCTTTATTTTTATCAACAGCTCCGACAATTATTCCACCTTTTTCATACACATAACGCATGATATATTTGCTCATTTTGCCACAGCCAATTTGAACTATTTTAAATTTTTCCATTTTTTCAACCTCTTTCATTTAAATCAACATTTTCTTCAACAATTAAATCTTTAAATTCTTCTTTAAAACGCTCGATTTCTTTTACTTTAACATCATCATAAATGTTTTTGGCATTACAAATAGCCTTATAAATATGTTTTATTTTAACCGTTTTTTCATTATCATATAAAGCGTAAGTAAAAGCATTTGATAAAATCGTTAAACATATATCCGGATACCTAGAAGCCACTTCATAAACTCTTTTATATTCGTCAGTCATTTCGACAATGAACCACATTATTTTTTCTTTAATAAAATCACTATAAAGAAGTTTAACTCCCATTTGGGTTTCTAATTTGTAAACGGTTCCCATTAAAATTTTAACAGTGTTTTCTTTAGAAGTTTCTAAAACATCTATTTTTTGAAATCTTCTTAAAAACGCTCTATCTCGTAAAATATAAGTTTCATATTCTTCGGTAGTCGTTGCGCCAATCATTTTAATGGTTCCTCTATCAAGACCTGCTTTTAACATATTAGCAAAGTCGATACCACCATTTGCAGATGCATTTTTATTAACCAAAACATGTGTTTCATCAATAAATAGTATGGTCTTTTCTTTTTGATTTAATTCCTTTACTAATAAATCAATTCTATTTTCTGTTTGCCCATCACTTACCACAGAGCCAAGTAATGAAGTAATATTTACTTTAATAATTTCCCAGTCTTTTAAAGCATCAGGAACTAAATTATTTTGAATGCGATACGCAAGTCCTTCTACTATGGCTGTTTTACCAATACCAGGCTTACCTACTAAAAGTGCACTTTTTTCAGGAGTTAAAAGCGTTAATATACATTGTTTTATTTCCTCATCACGTGCAATGGCAGGGTCTGTAATATATTTTTTTTGTGTTAAATTTTCGCCGTATCTTTCTAACATACTGACTTCTGTATTTAATTGTTCCATAATTACCATCCTCTTTATAAGAATATCACAAAAAGAAAAAAAATTCACCAAAACAAAAAAAGAATCGTTAAATAAACGAAACTTATTAATAAAAGTTAGAACAACTATCTTCTTCTATTTGATTCATTCCTTCTTTGTCTGTTTTTACGATTTTGACAACTTCATTTTCGGTAAATAAATTTTCAATAGATGTATCAATATAGGATTGATATGTTTTAAAAGTAAACTCATAATTATTGCCAATAGAAACTTCGTTTAAAAGGGCTTTTTTTACTTTAACGGTTTGAACATCATCACTTAAAAAACTTTGCAAAGTTAAATAGATATAATCACTATCACTACTTAAAACACTATTCAAAATTTTATAAGTTCTTATAAATTCACAACTAGAATAATTAGTTTTATTTTGATAATATTTTTGACGATTTTTTTTAATCATAGCAATATTTTTTTCATTAGCGCTCACGGTAATAGTTGGTTCTAGTTTATAATCATAAACTTTCTTTTCTTTTAAATCTTTAATCATATGTCCTAATATATCTGTTCTTATATTAATTTTTTCTAAAGTATAATTTAAATAAACAAGATTATCTTTTTTAACAATATCTGTTTTCATCGCATTACTAAGAGGATAATATTCGTAAGTAACTTTAATTGTGTCTAAATTATTGTCGATATTATAGTTAGCAATATTGCCTATAAAAACAGTATCTTTATTCATAATAAGTTCTTCTGTTAACGTTTCTAGTTTTAAATCACTTGGTACACCACTTATAAATTCCGTTTTAGAAAGTTCATCTAAAGCCATAACACAGCCTAAACCTAAAAGGAAAATCGTGCCAACAAAACTTATTAAAAACATCTTGGCATAGCCTTTACGACTAGCAACAAAATGATATAAAATCATAAAAAATAAAAAGCCAAATAAGAATAAAGAAAAGATAATCAAATATAAACCAATATAATAGACTTTGTGGAGGAGTAAATAAATGGCAAGAGCTAAAACAAAAACCATAACCATTAAATAAATACTAAGGGCAAAAAGCATAATAATGGCACTAAATTTTAAAAGATAACTAAATATTTTAATAATGGTCTCGCCTTGAGGTGGAATGATGTTATTTTTTTTATCAAAAGATATTTCTTTTTGGAAAAACTTTTTATCTAAGGCTGTTTTAAAAATATAAAAAGACACCAAAATATAAGATAATTCTAAAATAAATTTCCAAACATAATAAAAAATACGATTAAAAGGACTTGATAAAATATAAAAGATATTTTTTCCTAAATTAATAAGTAATGAAAAAGGAATGTGCCCTAAAGAAATAACTAATAAAAAGAGTAAAATTTCGATAATTAAATAAAAGATTTCTTTAAAAGATCTGCTACTTAAATCTTGACTAATATTTTGAATATAAGAAAGTAAATGTTCTGAAAAATCTTCTAACGTATTTTTAGAAACTTCGTTTTTAGGTTTATAGGTTTTATAAAGTTCTTTAGCAAGTTCTTTGGCATCTCCAAAAAATAATACTGCCTCTTCCTCAGTCATGCCATTACTTATTTTTTCATCAATATAATCATTATATTCTTTAATAATATCTTCTTTGTCTTCTTCATCAATGCCAACTAATTCTTTTTTTAAATCCCTTAAAAATTCTTTTTTCTTCACGAGAATACCTCTTTTCATATAGACGATTATTTTCATCTTTAGATTATCATTTACACTTTATCTTGTCAACGAAAAAAAGAGCAGCCTTTGATAGCCACTCTTTCGTGAATTTCCATTATTTATAAATTTAAAGAAAGTGTTGTATTATTGATTTAACACAAAAGTGTAAAGTTGTTTGGGGTAGTAGTTATGACATTTATAATGCCGAAATTTGGAAATTCACCATCAAACAAGGTAATTTCTTGCTTGACGCCTAATATACTAACTTCATTTATCCACTTTTGCAATAGGAGGTTTTGACAAGTTTTGTCGAATAAATTATTTGCCACAAGATTATTTTTGCTTAACAATTTCTGTTTCGTATAATTCTTTATACGATTTACAATTTTTAATAAGTTCATTATGTTTTCCTTCGGCAACAATACGTCCATCTTCAATCATTAATATACGATCAGCATTTTTTACAGTTGATAGACGATGCGCAATAATCAAAATGGTATATTCCTGTTGAAGGTTATCAATTGCTTGTTGAATCTTGGCTTGTGTTTCATTATCAAGAGCTGATGTAGCCTCATCAAAAAGAATGATTTCTGTTTTTTGAACAAAGGCTCTAGCTATAGCTAGTCTTTGTTTTTGGCCTCCAGACAAAGTTATACCACCTTCGCCAACAATGGTATCATATTTTAATGGCAAAGATTCTATAAAATCGTCAAGAGCAGCCAAATGACAGGCCTCGATCATCTCTTCTTCAGTTAAATCCTTTTTTACCAATTTTAAATTATCTCTAATACTCATATTAAATATATAAGGATTTTGACTGACAATTGTAATATTACCTCGTATAGAATCTTTATCTAACTCTTTTATATCTACGCCATCAATGGTAATTTTACCATCATAGTTATCGTACATTTTGCAAAGAAGATTAAATATTGTTGTTTTACCTGCTCCACTTTTACCTACAAAAGCAACTGTTTCATTAGCCTTTACCTTAAAATTCAAATGATTCAAAACTTTATTTTCCTTATATTTAAAATTAACATTTTTAAATTCAAAGTTACCATCCACTTTGTCCAAATGTTTATCTCCAAAAGTTTCTTTAACATATTTTTCATCTTCAAAAATATCAAATATTCTCGTAGCAGATAAATTAAACTTTTTAATTAATTCATGAAAGCCTGTAATATTTTGGACCAAACTATTATACCGATTACCAAAGTTAAATAAAACAATACCTGTTGCAACGGCAAGAGAACCGTTCAAAACAGAGATACCAATAATAAATGAAATAACAAAAAGCGAAATAGCTGCCCAATACCACCTAATTACTAAATAAGTTAAATTAATATTTTCCATGTTGTATTTTTCTGAATTTAAGTTTTCAAAACGTGTTCTAAGTTCATCTAAAAAACTTTTTTCACCATTTAACATTTTAATATCTTCGGCACCTCTTACAATTTCGCCTGTAAAACTTGTCATAGCATCATTACTCTTTTTGTAATTTGCATTGTTTTTATTGTAGATATTTATCCTTAACACTTCGATTATCATTCGAATAGAAAAGGCAAATAAAACAAAAATAAACACTATTTTACTTAAAACAAAATATGTTATTAAAATACCAATATTGGCGATGATACCATTAATATATCTATTTAAATCTGTAAAAATAGTTGAAATATTTTTAGTATCGCCAATTAATCTTTGAATAAATATTCCTGAACCATTTTCTTCCAAAGTTTGATTACTAAGTTTCAATATTTCAGCACCTAAATCTGATTGAATATTTATATAGATTTGTCTAAATATTTTCTGATACAACTTACTCTTAAAATAATCCAAAGTATCTTCTAAAAGAATACAAATAAAAACAATTACAGACATATAAATAAATTGTTTTATACTTTCATTTGTTAATAAAACGATTTGTTTTGCAGACATAAACGGAAATAAAATACTAAAACAAATACCAAAAACACTTAAAAGAAAATAGACAATAATCTTCTTTTTTTCACTTTTCGCGTATTTCCACACGAACTTCATATTTTTTATAAACTCTTTCACTCAACCACCTCGCTTAAAATTTTAACATTTTAGAGCATTTTTTCCAGTCTTTTTTTTCCAAAATACCTGTGATATAATATACTTGTATTAAAAAAAGGCCCTATTTTGTTAAAGGTCTTTTTTTGCTTCTTTTTTAGCTATTTAAATAACTCATATAACTGGCTATTAAATCGCCATCCATTAAATTATTAGGAACATCTTCAGGATAAAAGAATTTTAATCTCTTAGTTTCAGAATCTCCCTTTAACCTAGAAGCATTTTCTAAGTTAACATCAGCAAGATATAAAGAGGTATTATTATAAACAATATCCCCGTTAGGATAACTATTTTTTCTAGATTCTCCAGATAAAGTATCTATTAGAATTAAATTTTCTGGATTTAATTTAATTCCTGTTTCTTCAAAAGCTTCCCGGATAGCTGTTAGTCTTAAATCTTCTCCTAAATCTTGACATCCTCCTGGCAACCCCCATTTATTCCGATCCGTTCTTTCTTGTAATAGAATTTGTCCTTTTTCATTTCTAATGATAATAGCAGCACCAGTTTGAATAAAAGGAATATGATTTATTCTATCATCTAATGCCATTCTAAATAGAACAGGATACCCACCATAATTACGACTTAATTCTAATAATTCTTTTTCTTCTAAACTCATGACTAAATTAACAAATTCCTCATGAGAATATTCACGCATTTTTTTATATTTCATTGTTATCACTTCCTAAGCGTATTATATAATAATATTTAAACAATTAAAAGTTTAATAATTATTTGTTATTAAATTTTTTTATGATTTTTAAACTATTTAAAATAGTGAGTAACGTAACACCTGTATCAGCAAAAACGGCAAACCACATATTGGCAAGACCAAAAACACTTAATAATAAAATACTTATTTTTACTAACATAGCAAATGTTAAATTTTGTTTAATGACTTTTTTAGTGTATTTTGATATATCAATAGCTTCCGTAATTTTAGTTAAATCATCACTCATTAAAACAATATCACTGGCTTCAATAGCACTATCGGTTCCAACTCCACCCATAGAAATACCAATGTCGGCTCTTTTTAAAACAGGTGCGTCATTTATGCCATCTCCCACGAATATAGTAATTTCATTATTTTTGCTTACCCGTTCAAAATTTGAAAATTTATCGGTCGGTAACATCTCATATTTGATTTCATCAATTCCTAATTTATGGCCAATATCGAGCGCCACTTCTTTTTTATCACCGGTAAACATATACGTTTTAATACCAATACTTTTTAGTTTCGTAATGACAGATTTTGCTTCTTTTTTGATACCATCATCAATCATAATAGACGCTACATGTTCCCCATCAATATTTAAATGTAAAGAAGCATAAGAAGCACAAGGACATAACTTATTATTACCAAGCAATATTTTTTTATCATTTAAAGTAAAGGATATTCCCTTACCGGTTATTTCTTTAAAATCTTTAACACCTTGGTTATCCACTTTAATGTCTTTTAATTTTAAAATAGATTTGGCAATGGGATGATTAGAAAAAGATTCTCCCTTAATTAAGATATCAATAATTTCATCCATGGTATATTTATCTTTTACATTATCATCGGCGATAACAATTTGGGAAACTTGAAAACTACCATTCGTAAGTGTGCCGGTTTTATCAAAAATAATATTTTTAACATTACTTAAATTATCTAGATAATTACTTCCTTTAATAAGGATACCCTTTTTACTTGCCACCCCAATCGCAGTAAAATAAGAAAGTGGGACTGAAATGGCTATTGCACATGGACAAGAAATAACTAAGAAAGTAAGACCTCGGTAAAGACTATCTGAGAAAGAAATGTTAAAGACAAAAGGTAAAACTATCGTTATGATAAGAGCTAAAGCCATCACAAGCGGAGTATAAATCTTACTTATTTTAGAAACAATGGTTTCTGTTTTAGTTTTTTTATCGGTTGCCTTTTCTAATAAATCTAAAATTTTAGCAACCGTTGAATTTTCATATAACGAGGTAGCTTCTATTTCTAAGACGTCTTCAGTATTAATACTTCCTGATAAAATTTCATCACCTAAAGAAACTTTTATTTTATCGCTTTCACCTGTTAAAGCAGAAGTATCAAGTAAGCTACTACCCTTAACAATGACCCCATCAACGGGTATTCTTTCTCCTTTTTTGACTAATAATATATCTTTTAGTTTTACTTCTTCCACCGGAATTTCGATAATTTCATTATTAACTTTTTTGCTAGCAACAACGGATTTAATATCTAATAATTCTTTAATAGATTGACGAGAATTATGAATGGCTTTTTCTTCTAAAATTTTGCCTACCGTATATAAGAAAATGACCATCATACCTTCTAAGATGTTACCCGTAAATAAAGCTCCAAGGCATGAAATACTTATTAAAGCATTCTCGTTAATACCTTGTCCATTGATTAACATTTTAATAGCATTAAAAGTAGTTTTATAAAGTAAAAGCGTATAACTTATGATATAGAAAATTATTTTTATAAAATTTGGTAAAGGACATAAATAAGAAATAAAGCCTAAAAGAATAGCCATTAATAAAATACTTAAATGATATTTCTTTTTCTCTTCTATTTCTTCTTCTGTTAAAAAGGCATCTGGTTCTACTTTTTTGATTAATTCATTTAGTTCTTCTAAACGATAATTTTTCTTAGATTCAAAAGATACCTTACAAGTATTAAAATTAACGGAAGCATTATTAAAATTTTCATTTTTATTTAGCATTTCTTCAATTTCTCTGGCACAATTGGCACAATCTAAGTTGTTAATATGATATTTATATTTTCCCATTTTATTCCTTTTCCTTTCTGTGTAATATATGCTCTAAACCTATTTCATAGAGCTTTTTAATATGTTCATCATCTAAAGTATAATACACTTCTTTACCTTCTTTTCTTGAACGGACAATGCCATTTTCTCTTAAAATAGCTAGTTGATGAGAAATAGATGATTTGGTCATATTAAGAGCATTGGCAATATCACACACACACATTTCATGATTATCTAAAGCCCATAAAATATTAATTCTTGTCTTCTCACCTAATATTTTAAAAAGCACTGATAAACTTTCTAACTCCTCTTTTTGCGGTTTATTTTGTAAAGCAATTAAAACAGCTTCTTTATTAATAACATTACAGTCACATGATTGAATGAAAATTTTCTTATCTTTTGCCATAGTACGTCTCCTTTAGTTGAACATTTTTTCAACTAAATTTAGTATAGTTGAATGTTCATTCAATTGTCAACTTTTTTAATAATGAAATTTAAAAGTGTTTAAATATATAACAATTAAAAAGTGCCATGTATTATACTATGGCAACCACAACTTTTATTCATTTATTTTATTTTTACAATAATCTAATAAGTGTTCTTTTAATTTTTCTAATCGAATATCCTTAATATGACTTTCTAATAAATCAATTTTCTTTTCAATAATACAATTGTCCAAAATATATTGATATGAAAATTTAAAATTTATATCATAAATAAAACCTAAAATCCTAAATAAATTATCAACATCATTTGTAATTAATTGATTACAAATGGGTTGTTCTAAAAACAAATCCATCATAAGTTCTTCTTTTATTATTGGATTTTTATCATCTATGGCAAGGCCTTGTCTATTCATAATATCTAATTTATCAGCATCTCTTACAATTTTAGCAAATAAAATTTTTTTAGAATCATTTGTTTCTTCAATAAATAATTTATTATGATTTTTTGTTGTAAATAAAACCAAATCATAATTTTCTATTTGGCTAAAATGTTCTTGTAAAATAGAAAATCCTAAATCGCCATGATCAACTGTATGTATATCGGAGAAACTATGATACTTTTTACATTGTTCAAATCTGCCAATATCATGAAAAAGTCCACATAATTTGGCCACTTTAGTATCTTCGTGAATACTAAGAGCAATTTGTTCACAAAAGTTCATTACTCTATAAGTGTGATGATATTTTCGTATAATCATCTCATCTTTACAATCAAATTTTTTTACATAATCGTTAAATAGTTTAAAATATTCTTCCAAAACGTCCTCCTAAAATAAATATTAATAAGAAATTAGTGATAATAACATATCTTATACATTTTTCTTATTAAACACTATAACTTTATTATATTTATAAACAAATTGGGCGTCAATACTCTATTCTAATATAACTTTTTTAAGAAAAAGCATAACACTAAAAAAGATAAGACTTTTTTCATCTTATCTTCTAAATAAATTAACGAATTTTGTCCACAAACTTTCTTTTTTTGTTTCTGTTTGGGTATTTTCTTCCTCTTTAGGGGCTTTTACACCATCTAACACTTGGATAAATTTAGTACTAGCTGCCGTATCATCTTTTTTCATCGTAAATATTTGATAATTTTCACTTAACTCTACTAAAGCCTCTACTTTATTTGTCACTACTTTTGCATTATTGGTATAAGAACTTAAAGTGTTTATTCCTTCTTTATTAAAGGTTTTAATTCCTGAATTAAGAGTTGTCATACCATCTTTCAAAGTAGTCGTACCTTCTGATAATTCTTTCATTTTACTATTTAATACATTAACGCCTTCTGTTAATAAAGCCGTTCCATCTTTTAAGGTATCCGCGCCAGTTGAAGCTTTTGTTAAAGCGGTTGTTAATGTTGTTAACATGTCATTGATCTTCTTTGTAGTCGCGTCCATTGTTTCTAAAGTAGATGCTAAAGCACCATTATTTGTTGTTAAAAGAGTTATTAAATTTTCATTATTACTATAAGTATTTTCATATTGATATTTTAGGTTATAAAGTTCTAAATTTGTCTTAGCAAGAGTCTCATATGTCATATTTTTTAAGCCATAAGCTTCATAAGCTTCTTTTAACTTTTGATTGCCAGCGGTTAGATTTTCGATAGTTTTCGTATTTGTTGCCATTAAAGTTTTGATTTGATTTACTTTCTCTTGCGTTTCTTTACTTGTTAAAGAACCACTTGCTTTTTGTAATTCGGCTAAAATTTGTTTTAAACCATCACTGACATCTGCGGTACCATTTTTAATTTGTTCTAACTTATTTAAAACATTATTTAAGTTTTCACTAACCAAAGAAGCCCCACTAGAAACGGTGTTTAAACCACTTAAAACATTTTTAGATCCATCTTCAATTTGATTCATACTGGCTTGTAGGGTATCAACACTTTTATAAAGTCCTTTTAATTCATCAAAAACACTTAAGTCATCACTATCAAGTAATTTAGGAGTTATTACAGAATAAATACTAGCAAGTTCAAATTTCTCGGTTTCAAAAGAAAGTTTTACCGTATCTAAATCTTTAAAGGTATCCATATTTAAACTTTCATATAGACCAGGTGAAGATAAACCAACCACAATACTTTTTGTTCCATTGTTAATCACTTTACCATTCGTAATTTTAATATTTGTATTTTCGGTATTAGATAAAATTGTCGTGGTTGTAACTACAAATGGAGTATATAAAGTGGTATTGGTTCCATTTACATTGACAAGTTTTTTATCATTATTTTGATACTTAATCGTAATTTCTACTTTTCCTTTTTTACCAATTAAATCTTTAAGAGAAATATCCTCTCCATCTAAAGTATAAGTAATATTTTGAGAAACTGGAATTTGTTTATTTAAAGAACCTTGATAAAAGATATCTTTACCACCGGCATTCCAAGTTAATAATTCTGCATTACGTGTATAAGGAATATTACTATTTATATTGATAATATTTTCAAGATTAGAATAATCCTCAATAGTTTCTAATTTATCTTCATTGATTAAATGATTAGTCACAAAAGTAGATTTTACAGAGCCATCCGTATTTAATTTTGTATAAACTGTTTCTTCTTTTTGAAGAGCAAAAACATTATATGGTAAAACAAAACTGAATACTAAAAGAGCTGTTGCTAATTTCTTTTCCTTTTTTTTCATACTTTTTCCTCTTTTCTTTAAAATTGTTGTTTTCATAATAATAGAATCAAATGTAAGTAAAATAGATGGTAAAACCGTTAAAACAACAAGCATACTTATAATGGCTCCTCTAGAAATAAGGGTACATAAAGAACCTACCATCTCAAGTTCTGAGTAGACACCCACCCCAAAGGTGGCAGCAAAGAAACACATACCACTTACAAAAATGGAATTGGCACAATAATTCATCGATTCTATCATCGCATCTTTTTTATCTTTGCCTTCACTTCTTCCCTTTAAATAATTTGTTGTAAGTAAGATAGCATAGTCAATCGTAGCACCTAGTTGGATAGTTCCAAGAACGATTGGAGCCACAAATGGTAAAACAACACCGCCAAAATATGAAACAGACATATTAAGGAAAATAGCAAATTCTATAGCTAGAATAAGTAAAATGGGCAAAGATAAAGATTTTAAAACGAACATCATAATGATTAAAATACAAACAATAGAAGAAGTATTAACATTTTTAAAGTCTTCATCACTGGTTAGAACAAGATCTTTCATTAAAGGTCCTTCGCCAGCTAAAATACCGTTTTCATCATATTTTTTTATAATAGTATTAATTTCCTTTACTTGGTTATTTAATTCGTTCGTGGCAATATCATAAGTAGAGTTTAAAAATAACATTTGATAGTTGTCACTTTCAAAAACTTTAACCATATCTTCCGGTAACATATTTTCTGTTAAACCATATTCTTTTAATTTAGCAAATGATAGAACAAAATCAACACCTGAAATATTTGCAATTTCACTCGTCATCTCATTGATATCATCGGCTTTCATATCTTTATCCACCAAGATAATTTCAGGGGAAACGATATTGAATTTTTCTTTTAATTCGGTATTAGCAACAATACTTTCTAAAGTATCTGGTAGGCTTTTATCAATTTTGTAATAAACTCCTACATTGTTGTTAGCTAAATAAGCAGGCACAAGAAGTAAGACAAAAAGGATAAAAATAATAATATGATGTTTTACAACAAAGGCATTAAATTTTTCAAAATGAATGGTAACTGGTTTATGTTTTGTCTTTGTAATAAGTTTATCAAAAGTAAGTAATAAACTAGGAAAGACCGTTAAAACACAAATAACTCCAAGTAAAACACCTTTAGCCATAACAAGACCTAAGTCTTTTCCTAAAGTTAGGCTCATTGTACATAAAACTAAGAAACCGGCAATGGTTGTTAAACTACTACCTGTCACGGAAGAAAATGTTTCCATGATGGCTTCGACCATAGCTTCCTTGTTTTTTAAGCCCTTTTCTTTTTGATGTTCATAAGCGTGATACAAAAATATTGAAAAGTCTGTAGTAACACCAAGTTGTAAAACAGCGACTAACGCTTTGGTAATGTAGGAAATATTACCAAAAATAATATTACTTCCTAAATTAAATAAAATGGCAATACCAATATTACCAAGTAGTAACACCGGTACAAAATAAGAATCCAAAGATAGTTCAAGAACAACAAGACATAAAATAACGGCAATACAAATATAAACGAAGATTTCTTTATCGGATAAATTCATGGTATCCAAAACCATAGCACTCATACCGCCTATTCTAACTTTGTCTTTCGCAATCTCTTTCATTTGTGAAATAGCTTCTAATGTTTTCGTAGAAGATGTTGATTCTTCAAAGGTTACAAAAAATAAATCTGTATTATCTTGATGTAATTTTTCTGTTATTTCACTAGGTAACATATCCATAGGAATGGTCGTTCCTAAAAGATCATAAGCACTAATAACTTTATTAACACCATCAATATTTTCAAATTGCTTTTCTAAGTTAAGTAAGGCTTGACCTGATAGATTTTCTGAAATCACTACGGAATAAGCTCCCATGCCAAATTCATCTGTTAAAATATCCTGACCTTGTACGGTTTCAATTTCTTGTGGTAAATAAACAAGGATATCATAATTAATACCCGTAAGTTTCATACCAACAAAGGCAAAGACCATAAGAATTAGAGAAACAAGAAGAATGCCAGTTTTATGTTCACAAATTTTTTCAGCAAATTTTTTCATAATATTAACTCCCTTCACGCTTAACTATTTTATTCTTCTTCTTTTCTTTTTTCACCAACATAAGTTTATTGTTGTATGATATCCAACATTTTATTTGAAATGTATGTATATTTAAACTACATTATGTCCTTTATCTTTACATTTGTTTATTTTTTAGTATAATTATCCATGAGGTGACAACATGAATAAAAATGATTTACGTGTCATTAAGACCAAAAATGCCTTATTTGAGACACTTACCAATCTTATGAAAGAAAAAACATTTGAAGAGATTAAAGTTTCGGATATTTGTAATAAAGCTTTGATTAACCGTTCTACCTTTTACGCCCATTATAATGATAAATATGAACTTTTGGCAGATGCGATTCAAAGTTTAAAAAATTCTCTTATAAGTGAATTAAAAGCAAATAACAATATTTCCAATACAAAAGAATATTATCTCAATCTCATTTCTATTTTTTTGAATCATATAGAAAATAAAAAGGATATTTATTTATCTATTATGATTAATAATCGTAATAGTATCATGGTAGATATCATATATGATGTTTTAGATCACGATGTAAATATGCGTTTAAAAGAATTGGATAAAAAAGATACTCAAAAAGTACCCGCAAATATTTTGGCTAAGTTTTACATTGGGGCTGTTTTTAACGTGGCCCTAGAATTTTTAAAAAAAGATAGTCCTTATACAAAAGAAGATATCCTTAACTACTTAGACTATCTCATTCCCAATAATATTGATATGTAAAAATAAAGACACTACCTACATTTAAATAGATATAGATAGTGTCTTTTTTCTAGAAAAGAATAAACATTGAAATAATCTGTCTTGATTTAACTAAACAACACTTTTATTTTTTCACTGTCTTTCGTAGACATTTTTTTAAGTGAAATTTATAAAAAAAGCCCTTTTAAGGCTTAATTTTGGATGGTTACATGTTATTTTTTAAGTTTAAAATTTCTTTTTCTGTTAATTCTGTAATTTCTATAATATCTTTCATTGGCATTTTCTTTTTTAATAAATTTTTAGCTACTTCAATATTTCTTTCTTTTTTGCCTTCATTTTTTCCAGCTTCAGTGGCTTCTTTAAGCTCAGTATTATGGCACTTTTCTTCATCTTCTTCTTTGGTCATGTAATTAAAAAAATCAGGATTTTCATTTACTTTTTTAACCTCGTTCATAAATTTTCTTACCTTTCCATCACTCGCTAATTCAGCTAAGTCTTTTTCATCTAAATCAAGCATAATTAAATACTTGAATTTCTGAATGTTTACTTCGTCTTTAGCATACCAATAATTTAAGACTTTGTCCATATTCCATTCGACAATTTTAAAGTTACGAACAAAGTTTTTCTCACCATCATTCAAAGTATAAATCCGACATATTTTATTGTCTTTCTTATTCATACCATAAGTAAGATTTAATTGGATGATTAAAGTATCTTCACTGTAGCTATCACCTTTTAAAGTGTATCTACTGTAAACATTACATAAGAAGGCTAAGTTTCTGGTATGAAGATAATCTTTAGGTTCTGAGTTAATCTCAATACCAATATAACCTTCACTCGTTTTTAAAAGTAAATCACAATACTTTTTACGAGTATTAATATTACCTTGAAGAGTTTCCACATTAAGTCTTTGAATCTCATAAACTTTAAGGCTTAAAGTTAGTTCTAGTAAAGCTACTAATAAATCCTCATTTTCTTCTTTTAAAAAGACTTCTTTAAATGTTCTGTCGTAACGACAACTGTAAAATTTTTTTGTTACTTCTAATTCTGTTAACATATCTATTATCCGTTTCTAAGAAAGATAACTTTGCTAGCCTTAAATTATCCTTCTACTTATATATTCAAAAAAAATCCTTGATTTCCTTTTTTTTAGTAAAATTTGTCAAAAAAATTTTTATAATGCCTTAAACCGCCAAGAAATTTGACAGATACTTTACAGTTTTAAAATTATATTATATAAAAAACAACGTCTTTTTTTAACGTTGTTCTTTTGTTTTTAAAGCAATATGCAAATCGTCTAATTGTTTTTGATCTACTATATTTGGACACTCACTCATTAAATCAGAAGCACTGGCTGTTTTTGGAAAAGCAATAACATCACGAATATTTTCGGTATTTGTAAGAAGCATAGTAAGTCTATCAAGACCGATAGCTAAACCACCATGAGGAGGAGTTCCATATTTTAAAGCATTTACAAAGAAGCCAAATTTATTTTGAATATCTTCTTCTGTTAATTCAAGAGCTTCAAACATTTTTTCTTGAATTTTTGAATCATGAATACGAATAGAACCACCACCGGCTTCATAACCGTTGATAACAATATCATAAGCTTTAGAATAGCAATTTTCTTTATCATTAATTAACTTATCTACATCTTCATCTTTTGGAGCTGTAAAAGGATGATGACAAGCAACAAACCGTTGTTCTTCTTCACTATATTCAAAAGTTGGAAAATCCACCACCCAAAGAAGACGATAAATATTTTTATCAATAATATTTAAATCATTGGCTACTTTACATCTTAAAGCCCCTAAAACAGTTTTCATTTTATTACCGACAACAATAAAGACAACATCTCCTTTTTCTAAAGAAAGTCTTGAAATAATAGTCTTTTTCTCTTCTTCGGTTAAAGTTTTAGCAATACTACCGGTAAGTTCTTCATCATATTTTAAATAGATTAAACCACTAGCTCCTCGTTGTTTTACAAATTCTGTACACTTATCAATTTCTTTACGAGAATAATGTTCGGTTGCTTTTTTTGCTACTATGGCATCAATGTTTTCATTATTTTGATAGGCTTTTTGTAAAAACTCAATCGTAGTATCTTTAAAACATTCCTTAATTTCTTCAATTTTCATGTCATAACGTAAATCTGGTTTATCAGAGCCATAATATTTCATAGCGTCTGTCCATTTCATTCTTTGAAGAGGTAAAGAAATATCAATACCTTTTATTTCTTTGAAAACTGAAGCAATCAAATTTTCAGTCATAGACATAATATCTTCTTCACTGACAAAGCTCATTTCCATATCTACTTGTGTAAACTCTGGTTGTCTATCTGCTCTTAAATCTTCGTCACGGAAGCATTTGGCAATTTGAAAATATCTTTCAATACCCCCAACCATTAAAAGTTGTTTAAATAATTGTGGACTTTGAGGTAAAGCATAAAATTTGCCCTCATTAACTCTACTAGGTACTAGATAATCTCTAGCTCCTTCTGGAGTAGATTTACATAAAACTGGTGTCTCCACTTCAATAAAATCATTATTAGTTAAAAACTTACGAATAGCCATCATGATTTTACTACGTGTAATTAGTTTATTTTTAATTTCATCACGCCGAATATCTAAATAACGATATTTAAGACGAGTATCTTCTAAAGCATTCGTATCATCCGTAATTTGAAATGGTAATTCACTAGCATTATTTAATATTTCTAGGTTTTCAACCTCAATTTCTATTTCTCCAGATTTAATATCTTTATTTGGTTGTTCTCTTAAAGTAACGGTACCTTCTACTTTTAAAACATATTCATTTTTCACTTGTTCTGCCGTTTCATAATTTTGATTATCTGGATTCAAAACAAGTTGAACAAGACCACTTCTATCTCTTAAATCAATAAAGATAAGTCCTCCTAAATTTCTCTTTTTTTGAACCCAACCATAAACGGTTACTTTTTCATTTAACATTTCTTTCGTAATTTCATTATTCCATAATTTTTTCATAAAGTCCTCCTAATATAAAAAGACTCTACAAAACTTAAGGACGAGTAAAACCCGCGGTACCACCTTAATTCATAGAGTCTATGCACTTTTTCTTTTAACGCAAGAAATACGTTTTATTTTTATACTGGTGTCTTTCCATCTATCATTTTCTTTGATTTCACCAACCTCAAAGTCTCTAATAAAATGATTAAATGTACTCTTCCAATCAATAAATCAAACACAATCAGATCAAACTACATATAGACTAATTACACATTAAATATGATTCTATACATATTAATTAATACATTAAATATAATTATATACATTAATATAATCATATACATTAATATAATCATATACATTAATATAATTAATACGTTAAATATATTTATATTAATTGCCCAAATAAAATAATGTATTATATAATTATTATAATATTTTTTTATATTTTGTCTAGTACCATTTAATTATTTTATAAAAAGCATATTTTTATTAATGAAATATATAAACAGAGAGAAAAATATTAATAATTAACATATCCTACTTGAAAAACAATATTTTTTTTGCTAAAATACTATTCATATGGCGGAATTGGTGAAGTGGTTAACACACCGGATTGTGGCTCCGGCATGCAAGGGTTCGACCCCCTTATTTCGCCCCATTTTAAATTTTATTATTTATCATTTTATAATTTTATTGTTGACAAAACTAAATAAAGTGATATATAATTTGTTTGTACTGCTCGATTAGCTCAGTCGGTAGAGCGCACGGCTGTTAACCGTTAGGTCGTAGGTTCGAGTCCTACATCGAGCGCCATTTAGTAAATTACAAACCTTTGGGTTTGTTTTTTTGTGCCTATCTCTATTTTTTATTTAAGCATAAGATACCATAGGTGGTCTTATGCTTTTTTTCGCAGCAATATTAACAAGTATTGATTGTTTTATTATTGGACTTTCTTTAAAGATTGAACAAAAGAAATTAAGTATGGACAAGTTATTATGTTTACCTCTATTTTTATTTATACTTTATGATGCTTTTTTGTTTTTATTTTCTAAAATAACTTGGCCTTTTCATGATTTAAAAATTCAATTTCATTTATTTCTTCTTTTAGCCATATTAGCTTATAAAGAAAATAATAATATTTATCAAAATATTTCTCTTAGAAAGTTATTTCTGCTTTTTTTTACTAATTCATTAGATGGTTTATTAGTAGCCTCTACTTTTTTAGGTCAAAAACATCCATTTTATTTAAGCTTTATCTTTACAAGTATTACTTTTTTATTTTTTATGATAGGTTTTAAAACTCCTTTGAAATTAAAAAAAAAGAAATACACGATTAGTATCCTTTTCTTATTATTAGCGTTTTTAAGCCTCTTTTAATATTTTCTCGTAATCATCTAAAACTTTCATGATTTCATCTTCCGTTTTGCACTCACAAATAAGCTTTTTAATTTCTTTATTATCAGGCATTCCTTTTAAATAAAATAATATATTAGAACGAATTTCAAGCATGGCAAGTTTTAAACACTTGTCTTCTTTTAAAACTTGAAAATGTCTTTTCATCATGGCTATTTTTTCTTCATAAGTAGGTGGTGACAAAAGAGTTTGATTTTCTAAATAATATAAACATTCTCTCATAAGCCAAGGATTTCCAAGAAGCCCTCGACCAATCATTACCCCATCACAGCCAGTTTCTTTTAGCATATTATAAGCGTCCATAGGAGTCTTTACATCGCCATTGCCAATGACTGGGATAGAAACAGCTTCTTTGACTTTTTTTATATATTCCCATCTAGCTTGGCCACTGTAACCTTGAGCTCTAGTTCTAGCATGAAGAGTAATGGCACTGGCACCGGCTTCTTCAATTGTTTTGGCGACTTCCACACAGTTAATACTATTTTCATCCCATCCAAGACGAATCTTTACTGTAACAGGAACCTTAACAGCTTGAACTACGCTTGAAACAATAGTTTTTATTTTTTCTGGATCTTTTAAAAGGGCACTTCCAGCCTGACAAGATAAGGCTACTTTAGGTACGGGACATCCCATATTGATATCAATCAATACTTTTTGGTGTAAATTAGTTATTATTTGTGCTGCTTTTGCCATTGTAGCGGCATCAGAACCAAATATTTGAATAGCAACTGGAATATTAAGTTTATCAATACCGTTTAACATTTCCAAAGTTTTCTTATTTTCTCTTACTATTGCCTCAGCACTTAATAACTCAGTAATTGCATATCCTACTCCCATTTCCTCACATATTTTCATATAAGAAGGATTTGATATCCCAGCCATAGGAGCTAACACTATTTGATTTTTAATTTCTATATTTCCTATTTTCCATTTCATATTGTTTATCACCTGCTCACAAAATTAATACATACAATTATAACATAATTTTTAAAAAAAATCTTATTGACATTGTCCCCCCAATGTGATATACTTAATATGTAATGAGGGAGGTGAGAAAATGTTACAAATTGAAAAAGTTGATATGAGCCTTGAAACAGCATACCAACTTTACGAATTAGGATTTGCCGTAATCTTCAAAAACGGAAATATCCTATTAGTGAGAGAGGATTAATTCCTCCTCACTGATTATTATATACTAATAAAATAATAAATGCAATCATAGTATATAGGAGGGATTATGAACAAAAAAAAATTCAATCAGAGTGAATATGTAAATGAATATAAAAAAAAGCACTATTCACCACTTAAAATTAATTTAAAAAAAGAAGAAAAAGAAGAACTTGACAAATTGTTAGCCGAGGAAGGTATTACTCAAACACAATTTATAAGAAATGCAATTGAGGATTTGAAAGCAAAAAAAAAGAGGTAGCGACATAAACGTCGTTACCTTTTTAATATAATTTAATATTATCCCAACGTGTAGTGCCATGTTGATAGTTAAGATCCACTTGTTTTTGAACTGCTGAAAAATTAGAGCCTAAGGCTTGTTTTCTTGCACTTCCATTACCAAAATCTCCTCTTATAGTCTTTTTAACTAATGTTAAAATATCTACACTAGGAGCTGGTGCTGGAGTTGGCTGTGTTGCTGGTTTATTACCAGATAATATTTCATTAACTCTTTTTTGAACTTCACTATATCTAGAACCTAGAGCATTTTTACGAGCATCACCATTTCCATATTTACCATTGATAACTTCTTTAGCCAATTCATCTACAGATTTATTAGCTATATCACTACTAGGAGTTGGTGGCAAGCTAGGTTTCCAACCTTTTGGAGCAATACAACCTCTATATGTATAACCACTTGATAATCCATATCTACCATTTTTATTATCAGTTGTAGTTATCCAGAATGGAGTTGAACTTCCATAACCAGACTGAGCATATTTATGACCTCCATCTTCTAAGGCTATAGCAACATGACCAGCTCCATCAGAGCCATTTAAAGTTGCTCCTTTTTGCCATACCATGATACCACCTTTTACTGGAGTTTTAACTACTGATAAACCACTTGCTATGGCTCTTTCAATAAAGTTTTCAGCATTACAATTTAAGTGATATTTTTCATATCCTAGATTTTCTTGTTCATTATAAGCCCCACATACATATCCTACACAGTTGGCTAAAACATTACATTGAGAATCTGTTGGCTTTCCTTGAATACATGTAGAATACCCACCATTAGCTTGTCTGATAAAATATTTATTTCCGGCTGTAGGCCTTGTAGTTCTGACATTACCCATATTATTCAACCTCCTCTACTATAGAATCTTCTGGATCAAATAAATCCTCTTTAGAATCAGTATTGAAAGTAGTTTGTTCTCCATAAGGTGTTGTATCTGGATCAGCACCAATTCCATCTTCCTCCATGATATAGTTGTTTTTATACTCTTCAACTAAATCTTTGTCATACTCTACTTCTATGACTTGTTTTTCTTCTTCCATTTTTTCACTCTCCTTTTTTATGGAATATATAAAAAAGAGGGTTGTCCCTCTTTTCTACCTTGTTTATTCTTCTGTTTTATTATCAGTCGGTGTTTTTTCTTTTTTGTTCTTATTAAAGTCATTTAAGCCGTTAGAACTTAAACTAATTGCAATTGCATTTAAGAAATAAAGAACTATGTCTTTATAATTAAATGTTCCTGTAACAGCATTGGTCATCATTATTAGAAATGCTGCAATAAAAAAACTCCAATATTTAGTTGGAATTTTTTTTATAAACTTTATTTCTTTTGTGAATTCAACGACCATGTAGACTGCTCCTACTAACCCACTAAATGTTAGTAGAACTTTCCAAGTTAGAAAAGTATCCATTATATCTTACCTTCTTTCACTAAATTATCAAACATTTCATCAACATAACTATCTCCACCTAGATCGTTATACTTTTTCTTTGATTCATGTAATATTAATTTTTCTTCTACTGTTGGGGTATAACCATTTTTTATTTTTGACATTAATGAAACTAAATCTGCTTTACATCTTGCTAGTGTTTCTTGATTTAAGTTTTCTTTCAATGAATCTATTTTGTCATTAAATTGTTTTCTGATATTATCTAATTTCGCCTCTATATTATCCTTTTTTCGTGCATTAGAACTTTGAATAAGAGTTGTTATTACAACTCCAACAGTCGTAATAGCCGTTACAATAATGGTATCCATTATTCATTATCTGTGGGCTTTTTAGGGAACTCGACATTATATGGAAATCCCTCCTGTTTAGTAATATCTCTTAATTGCTGACGATATTTAGCCCATTTACCATTAGTTATACTTGATAAAATAGAGAAAAAACTTTTGATTACTTGTAAGATGTTTAACATTGTTATTTCTTCGGGAAATTCAAATGAAAATCTGTCAATAGCCAGTTCTTTGTCGCTTTCATTCAATAATTCGTTTCTTTTCGCCCTGATTTCTGTTGCTAGAACATCTTTTTCATACTGGATAGCATAATTGTACCATTTTTCGTAATTTTTGCTTATATCAGCCCCTAATGTGCTTCTATAAGTTGTTTTGATAGTGTATGCATCATATTCGTATGATATATTTTCGTTTTCATCTTTTTCCTCTCTATGATTTTTAATATCAAAAAAGACAACATCGCACGTGTTGTCTTGAATATTATTGATTTCAAAATCATTTTGAGGAAGTCTGTCGCTTTTTACTTTCATTACTAACGACCTCCTTACATTTATTGTAATTGATATACGGCTTGATATATTTTTGCTGATAATTGTATGAATCGCAATGTTTCAACCACCCAGCATAAGATAACATAGCAGCCGCATCGTGAAAGTTAAGTTCTTCTTTTTTTGATATTTTTTTTGCTCTCCTCTTGATTCTTAAAAAATTTCCTCTTCTTAAAGTTGTATATCCTCTATAAAAACGATAACCTAAAAAATCTAATGGCCTACTATCAGTTTTAAATAATTGCCAATTTTCTTTAATTACTAAATGCTCTTTATCCAAAAATTCATCGATTTTTATTTTTATCTTATGTAACTCTTTTTTATTATTAGAAAATAAAACCATATCATCCATGTAGCGAACATAATATTTAACTTTCAATTCTTCTTTAATGAAATGATCTAAATCCTGTAAATAAAAATTAGCAAACCATTGAGAAGTGAAATTTCCAATCGGGATGCCGTTATCAGAACTATCTATTATTGAATCAATTAACCATAAGGTTTCTTTATCTTTAATTTTAATTCTAAATTTATCTTTAAGAATAGCTTTGTCTATAGATGGATAAAACTTTTTAATATCAAGTTTCAAGCAATATTTGGTATATTTACGATCATCTACTAAAATTTTATCAATATACTTTTTACCATATAATAAACCTCGTCCCTTTATAGAAGCACAGCAAAGTTCATACATTCCTTTTTTAATAACTGATTCTAATTGAAGCATCAAAGCCCAATGAATAACTTGGTCAGGATAAAATTGTGGCTTATAGATTATTCTTTCTTTTTTTCTTACACCATCATGAATCTTCATTTCAATATATGGCGAAGGCACATAAGTATGTTCTTTTAACATTTTTTGAATTTGTAATGCATAATATGTAGGCGAATCAAGTATTTTTTCCACTACTTTTCTACCTTTTTTTCCTTTAGAAGCATGCATTATAGCAGATTCAAGATTACCTAGACTTATTATCTTACCGTAAATATTACCTACTCTTTTCATTTTGATTTTTCCTTTGATTCTTATATTTGTCTACCAGACTTTCGAGAATTTTCCTTTTTGGATATAAACCTACTAATCCAGCCTAGAACGACTAATTTTTGCCAAGTGGCAAGGAAAATGATATGTAATAAATTTTATTTTTATATAAGTAGACGACCTCCGATATTGTAATTGCTATTACTTGAATTGTTGTTAAGATTCCAACGGAACAACCCATCATTATTTCCATCATTATAATAACCGCCGACAAAGGCAAAAAACAAAAAAGCAAGAAAAAACCCGGGTCTACATATCAAATCCCTATAATGTTATTTACTAACTTCACAAAAAAATTTTATGAATTTTCGACTTACGTCGAACTTTTATTATTTTTGGGGGCTGACCGCCCCCATTCCCCCGTTTATTCTAGTATTTAAGAAGACGACCTCCGATATGGTAATAGCTATCACTTGAATTGCTGCCAAGATTCCAACGGAACAACCCATCATTATATCCATCAAAATAATAACCGCCGACAAAGGCAATTCTGTTACCTTTTTCAATTGAAGCATAATCACATAAATATGTATTAGAAGAACCATCAATTTCAGTAGGCAAGGAAAATAATGGATTCATGTTATCAAAACCAAGCTGTTTTCCATACCCACTAATACTAGTTCCAGTAGCACCTTCCCCAGGTTTAAAACACATATAACCCAACTTCTTATATGGTTCATCAAATTTATCGGAAACGTATTCATTAGGATTAGTACACACATAAGCCTGATAATCTTTCAAATTTATGCCATCAACAAACTGATAAACATTTGCAAATATATTCTCAATACCTCGATAAATTATAGCATGTTTACCATCGTTTGACAAGCACCCTGATTTCATTCCTAAAGAATCACACTGTCCCGATTTTTGACCTGTTGTCCATATATTGTTACCAATATCAATATTTACGGGATCACCATCAAAATAAATAGCCTTCCCCACTATATTGTTGCTATTATAATCTTCTATTTTTGTTATGGTTCTATTTTTAGCAACACTCCAATTCCATGCAGCCTTAATTCCGATACTAACTTGTTGCCCTATCACAAAAGCGTTTGCACGAGCCGTTTCAATAATAATCCTATTAACATTTTTTTCTGCCAGTAAGGCTTTATCATTATCTGTCACTCTAAAAGTACACAAGCCATTTCCTAACTTGCTTTGTGAATTATAATCAGCATATTCAACTAAGTACAACATTTGTAATAAAAAATAATGATAATCCAATTGACACCAATTTTCGCCTACAGCACGAGATGCTGCTCTAAATGAACTAATATTTCTTAATACCTCTGGAACTTTATCAGTTACACTATGTAATTTTGTTCCATCATAACTAGAAATATATCTTCCAATAAAAAACTCATCACTTTTTGTAAAATCAGCCAGATTATGTCTTGAAATCAAAATGTATTCATATCCATCTTTTAAATAATGTTTCCAATAAAATAAAGGAATACGAGTCATTACTTCGCCATTTTGACCTGTAAAATCAAATGTAGGATCGCCCATAAATGCTTTTATTTCATTTGTACTAGGATCTAAATTACATGTGATGATATCAGACCATGGATAAATAGAATCAAAATCATTAGTTACTGAATCGCCATTTTTAGTAGCATTAGCAACTTTTCCAACTGATGCTCCTATTCTTTCCCAAGCACTTGAACTATTTTGTTCTACTCTACGCCTTACACCATAATAAATAAACTTTTCTAATTCATCTAAATTAGTAATTTCGGTTGCTCCATCTTCACCTTTTGGTATTTTGAAATTTAATTTTGCTTTATGTGCTGTTCCTACATTTGTAACTGCTGCTTTTTGTCCTGGTGCTACTGTTTCAACTGTTCCAACTTCAATTGTTCCAGCATCTCCAGCAACTGCCATTATTTGCCACATCGTTGCATCTGTCCCAGGCTCAACATTTGTGTTATTTTTTAGAGCCATGTAGGAATTTCCATTATGAGATACTACATCGATCCTACTTGAGTTATTATGATACTCTGTTGTTTTATTCCATGCACCTGCTACATAGAAACTTGTACCTTTATAAAACTCCATATCATCGAATGATAAATTAAGATCTTCCATTTACTCCACCTCATCTTTCGTATGGGTATATTCACTTGTTAAGTAAAATTGCCCTGTAAAAGTTTTTTTTAGTTTTTTATGTTCTGCTAAAACCTCAAAATCAAAGCCATATATTTTATTCATTTCTAAATTGTCTGTATCGCTAGGTTCAAACTTTAAAACATACTTTTTGATTTCATCTGAATATTCGATTCCATCACCGATTTTCTTTTGCAAAACAACTTTACTAGAATTAGCATTTTCTTTTACTGTAAAATACAATTCTTCAATTTTTCCTGCATAACCGGTAATAGTAATCGATAGCGATTTATAATCGCCTCTAGGAAATTCTATAAGCATTTTTCTATCCTCCTATACTTTTATCCAACTTAACCAAGACTTATTATTCATAGTTCTTACATAAATATCGTTAGTCGTTCCATCAAAAAGGGGCTGAGTGGAAATAAATAATTTCTACTTAGCTTCTTTTTTCTTTGGAAAA
>CAJLEF010000012.1 GCA_905205665.1 uncultured Bacillota bacterium
TGCACAGCACGTGGTTTTAACAGCAGCTAACTATCGTTTGCTGCGCAATAAAAAACACTTAACTCAAAAGTAAGTGTCAATTTTTACATTTTTTTCTTTATTCTACATAAAACATCTTTTCTTTGTTCTTCTAAAGATTGTACTTTTTCTTTATTATCTTTATTTTTTAAAATAAGCTTGTCTAATTTATCACGTAATTTAGTAGCCTCATTTCTCTCTTTCATAAATTTCATAAGTTTGATTCTCGAATTAAAATCAATGATATTTTGCCAAGCCAAGTAATTGCAAAACAAGCAAAAAGCCGTTGATGCTAGCATTTTTATAATAGAATCAGAATTAGCAATGGCATCCATACCATATATAAGCATCGCTGAAGCAAAACATATTTTTAAAACATCCATAGCCATCATCTTATGACACGTTTCTTGAACTTGGAAAAATTCTTGTAATTCTTTTTCTTCAATTCTTCTTTGAATAGCTTTTAAATACTCTTTTTTAGGAGGTAGTATTAATTCTTTAACCTCATTGTTTTCTTCGCATAAATAAGAAAGATTACAGGTTCTATTATCTCTTCTAAAGATACATTTTATTTCATTACTACTGACTTCATAAGATATTCTATCAGCAATTTTCAAATTGCTACGTAAATCGTCATTTAATAAATAATTATTCATAATAGTTATCACTCCCCCCATTGCCTTTTATGCTATCATATTTTTTTATTTATTGCAAATTTTCGTCCACTATTAATAACTTTGTTTCAAAATAAGTTTTAATTCATGATATTATATCTATAGTTTTTTGAAAGGGATGTTTTATGACAATATCAAAATCTGTTATCGATAAGCTAAATAGAACTTATCGATTTAACATGGTCAATTTAGAAAATGAAAAATTCAAAAATCTTGGTTTGAAGCCTTTATATTTAACTGTGCAACCACAATACATAAATCTTCAAAATAATATTTTTTATAACACCGAAATTGCTCATTATGAATGCTTGCTATGTAATGATGTTGCAACAGTACTCCATGTTATGAATAGTAATCTTTATGATAGATATGAAGATATTTACAATTGTTTAAATGATAATTTTACCATTCACTTTCAAATTTATAATAATCAAATATTTTTTAATGAGGAAAGAGCTTTAAATATTTATAAAAATTATCCAGAGATTAGAAATGAGATTAATAAAAAATTTAATTTAAAAGATGATTTTTATGAACCAACCATTGAGGAAATTTATCAAAATTATGGTCGAGATTATTTTTATAAAAATAATCTAAAATTTGGCACAGATTTTAAATATTGTAGATTTAATTTAACTCCCCAAGAGCATTTTAAGATTCTTATTTCTTCAAAAAGAAGAACTTTAGTGCCTTATGAAAGCACTGATGAGTTAGACGCCGATACTTTAAGACAATGGCTAAATTGCAATGCAAATGTATTTACCAGTCATATTTGTTCTAGAGAAACAACGGGTGTATATAACAAGGAAACTTTAGCGTTAATCAATTCTTTATTAGATACTAAACTTGATATTTATAATTTTTTTGCAGCATTTTCAAAACAGTCAAAAAATTGGCAAGATGTTATAAAAAAATTATTAACAGAATTACGTGTGTATAAAGAATTTGTAAAGAAAGAAATAATAATTCATGAAAATTTATTTGATGATGAAGGTATGTCTGACGAAATAAATCATTGGCGTGACATGTTTTATAAAGCTTCCAATGATATATTAGTCCAATTTGTTGGCTTTGATAAAATCGAAACTCAGCAATCTAAAACTATCACTACATCAAAGCCAAATATTTATGAAGAATTTTTTAATCTTTTAATCATGGATTATAATATTGTCCAATTACCTAAATTGATATTTGATGAAAAAATACAAGGTTTTAGATGGATTTGTCCTAATGAATTTATTAACTCTGGAATAAACAGAGAATGTGAAAAAGAAATTAAGTTAATAAGAAAATATGTCCCTTATGATAAAAGGCATTTATATTTTAGAGATTAATTATAAGTAGCCAATAAACTAATATTTAGAAAACTTTATATAAACTATTAACTATTCAGAGACTATATTATATGGGTCTGTCATTGTACCACTACCCGTGATGGTGACATCCGAACGGATATTGATTACTGGTTTAACACCATCTGCATAGGCGACCGATGGATCATCTATTTTACCTTCTGGATATACTGAAAAGTTAAGAGCTAACCATGTTGAAACTTTAAAGCCTTTGGCACTTGAAACTGGCGTCATCGTCCAAAAATTTCCATAAACCGTTAAATAATTATTTTTACTTGTTTTTTGATAATTATAATAACCATCAAAAATTCCTCCAGCATGACCGGCTAGCATCACTTCATCGGCTGTTATTAATCCAATAGGATAAGTAAGTGCCTTATTTCCATTAGAAGCATTTGATGTTGTATAATAATCTAACATATTTGAACACATTAAAGTGGGATTGCTTCCTGCTACGCGTGCATACCCACTATAAAATGTGTCGGTCGTCGAAGTCCCAGCACCACTCATGGTGTTATTTATAACAGTTCGATCCCCACAAAAGCCAACATTAGCATCTAATTTTGAGGCATAACTCTTTAATTTTTTTTCATAAAAATCATCAACAGTATTTTTAATAACAGAAGAACTGCTAAGACCATGAACATTACCTTTTTCATACATATAACCAACAAAAGCAGTATCTGTGGCATCACTGTTAAATATTGAAGTTCCTAATTGTCTATCACTTGATGACTCACCATTAGCATGGGCACTGGTTCCATCATAAATAACTCTTACAGAGCCATTACTATTAATTCGAATAATTCGCCAATAGTATTCCGCAAATTTTACATAATTATTTTCGACTGAGCCACGATAATAGTAAGTAGGATTACCATCATAATCGGTTGTTTCATAAATTCCTTTTTCATGAGATTCACATGATTCATCATCACAAGCTGACTTTGTGAAATCGGGTTTATTTTTTAAAATGGTTACATTTCCCAAAACACTTTTAAAATAATTTGTTTTTTCAAAATACAATATACATTTTGTTCTAGTATTACTAGTAGAATTATAATTTTGATAATTTATATTTGCTTCCCAACTAGCGTAGTTCCAAGATATGTTCACATTATTATTACAATTAGATTTTGTTTCATCTAAAGTATAGCCACTACTTGGTTTAGGAAGTTCTCTTGAAATTTTGTCATTCACATAATAAGCAAAATAGATATCTCCTGGATCTTCTACTGTGCCATTTATGGCATCAAAATCTTTCTTTTCTTCATATAAAGCATAGGATTTATAAAATAAATAACTGCTTATAGAAAGTAAAAGAAATCCTATGACTAATATGACATAAGATTTTCTTTTATAATTATTGTCTTTATATTTTTTTAATTCCATTATCTTCACCATAGTTTCCTACGATGATTATAACGGATACCCCCCCCCCGACTGTCAAGGGACTTTTATTTTATTTGACTGTTATGAGAGTTAATTATTTATTTAACATCCCGTTTTTGAGCCAACGGGACGTTAACTTTGTACATCCGATGGGGATCAATTTTTACTACCTAAAATATACAGCTTATTTTAGTCAATTTTTTTCACTATTTGTTATTTATTAATAATTAACTTATAATAAATTCTTGTATTTTGGCTGATTTTGAAAGGAGCTTATTATGAAAGCTAAAAAATACAAACATTTATCTTTTGAAGATAGATGTGTTATTGAAGAATTCCTAAATAATAATTATAATTTTACCAAAATTGGAAATCGTATTGGTAAGGATAGAACCACTATTTCTCATGAAGTAAAAAAACATAGATTTCTTAGAACAACTAATCATTGTAATAATCTGCCATGTTGTTTTGAAGATAAACCTCCTTATGTTTGCAATGGGTGCTCTAAATTTAATCATTGCAAAAAAAATACGTTATTCTTATTCTCATGATGTTGCTTATAATGAATATCAAAAATCTTTGATTAAATCTAGAAGCCATCTAAAAATCACGAAAGAAGAAATTGCTTCTATTAACGATATTGTTGCACCACTTATGATTCATAAACATCACTCTATTAACCATGTTTATATTTCTCATCCTGATGTTCTACCTTTTTCTAAATCTACTTTTTATAAATATATTGATTTAGGTATTCTCAATGTTAGAAATATAGATCTTCAAAGAAAGGCAAGGTTCAGAATTAATAAAGAATACAATTACTCTGCTTCTAGAGAAAAATGTAATCCCAAAATTAAAATTGGTAGATTCTACTCTGATTTTAAAGATTATATAGAACATTATCCTAATTCTTCTATTGTTGAAATGGATACTGTTATTGGTACTTCTGGTGGGAAAGGTGGGAAATGTTTTCTTACTCTTTTATTTAGACAATATAATTTTATGCTCATTTATCTTTTACCTTATAAACAATCTAAATACGTTACTGAAGTTTTTAATAACATCAAAAATTTAATTGGAATTGATGAATTTAAAAGACTATTCGAAGTAATCCTTACTGACAACGGTACTGAATTTTCTGATCCTGAAAGTATTGAAACTGATATGAATACTGGTGAAAAAGTAGCTTCTTTATTTTATTGTGATCCTTCCTGCTCTTGGCAAAAAGGTTCTATTGAAAAAAATCACGAATATATTAGATATATTCTTCCTAAGGGAACTTCTTTCGCCAGTCTTACTCAAGATGACTGTAATTTAATGACTTCTCACATTAACTCAACTCCTAGAATTTCTTTAAATAATCATTCTCCTTTTGATGCTGCCTTATTATTTCTTGGTAATGACAATATTCAAAAATTTAACATAAAAAAAATCGATAACGACGATATCGATCTTTCTATTAGATTATTAAAAAAATAATCTAAAAACAATTAATTCTAAAGCCAAAATACACATTTAATTTTCAAAATAAAGCGGGACGTTACCTTTATTGAAAAAAAATTTTTCAAACTTCCCGGCCTTTTGCATGCATTAATTTAGCCAAAATACATTTTTAATATATCACCTAATTAAGATTTATACAACTTTTTCCCTTATTTCACGGGATGTTCCATAAAAAAAGAGATAATTAACTCTCGCGAGACGTTATCTCTTTATTTAACCTTGTATTTTTATTATCACTAAATCTCGTACTAGAAGTAATTATGACTATTGCTATAGCAATTAAGATTATTTTTTTCCTAAAGTTAAACCATAGAAAATTATAAATAACAAAATTTAAAAAATGCTAATCAAACACTTTTAAATAGACCACTAAAGTCATTAGATTCATATACATCTAAACAAGCATTTATAAATGTATTTGATGAAGATTTATTTAACAAACTATTTTAACCATTGACAATATAATAAACTTATAATATTTATCCAAATAAAGTTTTATGTTTGTTTGTTAATTATAATTTAAGGCAAAGAAATAATAAAAACTGCAATAAGTCTGAAAAAGCGGAAATAACTCCGTGTTTTTATCATGAAATAAGTATAATAAATTAAATATTTTTTATAAACCTGCATTTAGTCTAAAAATTTGAGTAAAATGTTCTGTATTTACGGGAACTTTCTTATGAAATTACATTTTTCTTTTAAAAAGAGAAAAAAGGAATCTAATTAACTAGATTCCTTATCTCATAGAAAAACTATTATTTATAGTTAATATACTATACATAAAAAGAACATCTTGATTATCAAATTTTATATAATTATTCAGAATCCTTGAAGAAACATATCTAATATCAATAACAGTAATCTTCCTATAACCATCTATTAATAGAGGAACTAAACTACTGCCATAAGAATCACGAAAAACAATTAATTCTTTATTACTATTTGAAGTAGGATTAACAATATCTATAATAGAAGATGCTCCTGATAAATATATATCATATTTATCTAATGATTTTAGTTTGTCATAATCATATATTTTTGTATATTTTTTAGTTTCATAATTATACACACTACTATTAAGAGTAGATGGATTAGATATGGTTTTTATAGTATCAATATCTTTAGTTACTGACAGTCTACCTGCATAACTACCATTAAAAGTGGTAACTGTATTTATAACATTGTTTTTTGTTATATCAAAATTCATTTGATTAGCAATAGTATTTGCGACATTAAATAAATCTTCTTGTTTCCAATGAGTATCAGTTTTATAATAATTATCAAGTGTTAATTTATCAAATATATTTATATAATTAAGATTTGTTAAATTATTTTTCATCATATCTTGTAATTTATTATAATCAAGTTTTAAATTACCTTTATTAACAAAGTAATTTTTATCAGGAATAATAGTATAATATATATTACTATTATTATTCAAATATGTATTTTTTATATAATTAATCTTATTTGTTAAATTATTAATAGAATTAGTATTTAAAGGAAATATTTCTTCAACAATATAATCATCATACATATATAAATTGTTATATTCACCTTTAGTAGCTAATTCTATATCTATTTTAATTTTTCTAAAAGTATCTCTTCCCACAAATTGATCCGTAACATAGGAATCAAATTTCTTAAAATATGTACCATCAAACAAGCTTTTAGTAGTTAATTCTGGCATGGTAGCAAGTTTTCTTCTCTCTGCTATAGAAATATCAGTATCTTTTTTTATAACATTAATCAAAAATAATGAAATTATAGTAGAAAGAAATATTAAAGTTACAACTATATCTTTAATTTTATCGTTCATGTATAGCCTCCTTAAAATCTAAAATATAAAAATGGATTATATGAATTATCTATCAAATAAGAAGTAACAACAAATAATATCATAACTATTAAAATTGGTTCTAAAATATTAATTATGTTATTTACATGTTTATTTTTTCTTAATTTATCTATTAATGTTTTAATAAAAGGAGTAGCCCCAAATAAAGCAATAATTAATATTGGTAAATAACTTTTTAAATAATGAAGTGTATAATCATTAATAAAAACTTCTCCATTCATACCAAATAATCCTTTAATATTAGTCAAAGCCACTGACATATTGTCAGAATTAAATATAATAAATAATATCATAACAATAAATAATACATATATTCTTCTTATAAAAGAAGGTAATTTTTCCATAAATTTATTAAGAAATATTTTTTCTATTATAAGAATAATTCCAAACAATAATCCCCATATTAAAAAAGTCCAATTAGCACCATGCCATATTCCAGTTAATAACCATACTATTAAAATATTTCTTATTTGTTTATATTTACCATCTCTATTGCCTCCAAGTGGAATATAAACATAATCTTTAAACCATGTACTAAGAGAAATGTGCCATCTTCTCCAAAACTCAGTTATACTTTTCGATATATATGGGTAATTAAAGTTTTCCGGAAAATGAAATCCAAATATTCTTCCAAGACCGATAGCCATATCACTATAAGCAGAAAAATCAAAATACAACTGTAGCATATAACTTATACCAAATATCCAATAAAATATTACGGTTGTTTCATTTACAGCAAAAGCTTTAGTGCAAAGTTCTCCCAAAGCATTTGCTATTAATACTTTTTTAGCAAGTCCAATAGAAAATCTTCTTATGCCATATGCAAAATTATTAAAACTATGTACTCTATCAGTTAATTCCTTTTCTACTGTCTGATATCTAACAATAGGTCCTGCGACTAACTGTGGAAATAAAGATACATAAGTAGCTAAATTTATAATGTTTTTTTGAACTTTAACTTTATCATTATATACATCAATAACATAACTTATAATTTGAAATGTATAAAACGATATTCCTATTGGTAATGCAATATTTAATAATTTAATATTAGCATTAGATATATCATTAATTGATTGTATAATAAAATCAGTATATTTAAATATTATTAATAAAAATATATGTATAAATAAAGTTGTTATTAATATATTTTTACTTTGATTTTTATATTTATCAATTAAAATAGCACCTATATAAGCAATAATAATTTCTGCAATCATTAAAAAAACATATTTAGGTTCTCCGTAAAAATAAAATAATAAAGAGGCAATTAATAAAATACTATTTTTATATTTTTTAGGCGTTATAAAATATATAATTATTAATGCTGGTAAAAAATAATATAAAAAACTAATACTATTAAATAACATTTTATCCTCCTTTTAAAAAGACACCTTAAAAGGTGCTTCATTATTTTTCTGCTGGCATTTCTGGTGGAAGTTCTATATTTTCTTCGTCATTTGATTTTTCTAATTCTTTTCCAATATTGTTATTTACATATTTCTTAAAATCATTATATACCGCTTTAGCAATATCTTTATCAGCCATCACAGAAAATATTACATTACCACTATTTGTGATATATAATTGTTCGGCAGAAACACAAATCCAACGTCCCATATCAATATTATCTAACATCTCTTGTT
Organism: uncultured Bacillota bacterium; assembly: GCA_905205665.1. Lineage (GTDB taxonomy): Bacteria > Bacillota_I > Bacilli_A > RF39 > UBA660 > Ventrenecus. The sequence continues at coordinate 8,444 of CAJLEF010000012.1, forward strand.
TAATTTTTTCTACATCAGCATTGTCTTTAACCTTAACAATAGCAACGGAATAAGCTTGGGCCGTTATCAATGGTACTGATACAACAATTGATTCGATACCATCATTTGTTTTTAATCCAGTATAACTAGTAACTTCATCAATATTCTTTATATCTACTTTCATAGTTTCAAGTTCGGGTAAAACACTTTTGTTATTTTTATTTATAGTATTAATCATGTCATTAATGTCTTTAGGCGTCTCAACATTACCTTTGTTACCACTACCTGATACTAGTATGAATATTATAAATGAGATAACTGCTAATAATACCAAACCTATTATAAAAATTTTTTGTTTTTTCATTTCTTTTTCCTCCTATTATTTAAATTCTATCATACTTTTACTGGAATCTGTAGGAAAATTATTACGTTTTACAAAAATTAAATTTTAACTATTTAAAAAGTAAACCATTTCTGATTTACTTTTATAAAGTATAAATATTTATTACTATTTTGTATCTATTAATAATTCTTTTGGACTTTTCTTTAAATTGCTTGATGAAGATATTAGCAAAGAAATTATAAGAACTATTGACATAAATAAAACTACATATATCATTAATTTTGGAGATATATTAATTTCTAAACTTGTTAGTGTTTTATTAAATCCATCTACTTCAGCTCCACCTCCAAGTTGGCTAGATGCTGACTGTTTAGCAATTTGTTTTGCTATAGTACCAGTGACTTTACTTAATATGTTATTTCCAATCATACTTGCTGTATAAATAGCTAGAAAGTATGATCCTATAAATGCTGGTATTGATACAAATACTAGTTCAATAACAAATTGTCCGAATATTTTGGCTTTTGAAATTCCTAATGAAAGTAAAATTGCAATTTCTTTTTTTCTAGCATTCATCCATAAAAACAATAGTAATGAAACGGTAACACCTGCAAACAATAATGATCCTGCAAATAATTTATTAGCTATTTTATATATGCCTGATATTGACTGTTGTAGTGCTGGGTAATTATTTGAACTTTTAATCAAATTATATTGTTTCCAATCTATATCGAGTTTTTCAATATTTTTAATGACCTTATCTAAATTTTTATCACCTTTTACAAAAAATGTTGCATCTTGATATACTGCCGTATCCTCTGTATTTCCATATACTTTTGCAGCCGTATCTAAATCAGTTATCAAAGTATTTTCGTAAAGCTCTTGGGCTGCAGTAACGCCACTTTCATTATGACCATCAAAAAGGCCTTTTATCTCAACTTCTACTTTTTCATTTGCTCCTTTTTCATTATCGGCATCAAATAAATTAGATTTTATTTTTATTTTATCTCCAATTTTTAAATTATTTTTTTCTGCTAAGTCTTTATGCATTAAAATCTTGTTTTTATCATTTTCATTTAAGTGTTCCCCACTAGATAATTTGTAAGCTCCTGAGATAAACTTATTTTCTTTTGATGAATCATTAACTCCTGTTAACATAACAGCTCTTTTAAAGTTTTTTGCTCTTTCTGGTGATTGTCCTGAAAGTGTTTTTTGAGTTTCTATTATATCGTTATCTACTAAATCAGCAACACTGTTAATTCTTTTTACGTATGAATCAATATCTTTGGATTCGGCTATTTTTTTAATATCTTGTCCTTTTATATTGCCACCACCTCTTGGTGTTCCAAAATTAACTCTTCTATTTATTTCCATAGAGAAACTATTTGTTATATTTCCGAAAGTTTCTTTTGAAGCTCTGTCCGTTGCATCTTTGATTGATAGACTAATAAGACAAAGCGTTGACATAGCAGTTATAACTAACAATATAATTATTGATTTTAGACTTTTTCTAGTTACATATGCAAATGCATTTTTAATCATTATTGTACCTCCTAATTAATTTTGTTTATTTTCTTAAGCTTTCTATCTCTTAATTCTAAAATAATGTCAGCAGAATTTGCTACTTCTTTACTATGTGTTACTACGATTACACACTTATTTCTTTCTTTTGCTAACTTTTTAAGGATTTCAATTATTTCACCAGCAGTATCAACATCTAAGTTTCCAGTAGGTTCATCTGCTAAAATTATTGGGGCTTCTGAAACTAGTGCTCTTGCAATCGCCACTCTTTGTTGTTGCCCGCCTGATAACTTCATTACATTTCTATTTATTTGACTTTTATCAAGCCCTAATTCAAATAAGATTGTTTCAGATGCATTTTTATTTACTAATCTAACATTTTCTAAAGGCGTTAAATAATCAATCAAATTATAGTTTTGAAAAACTAACGATATGTTATTTTTTCTATGATTACTATAGCCATCTTTCTCTATATCATTTCCTTTAAATAAGATTTGACCTTTTTGTGGTTTGTCTAAACCTGCTAATAGAGAAAGTAATGTTGACTTTCCTGCCCCTGACTTTCCAATTATTGCATAAAATTTTCCAATTTCAAATTTTTGATTTACTGAAGATAATACTAACTCACTTGAATTTGAATAATTATATGTTACATTTTTTATTTCTAATATATCCATTTTTAATCTCCTAACTTATTTTTGACAATATTTCTTTTGGTTTTTTAATTAATATCATTAAACTTGCAATAATAACTGATAGAACAATAATTCCAATTAATATTCCGTAACTTTGTAGAAATGTTATAAGATTTGAAATTAAATTATTGTTTTTAAGTAAGCTATCAACCATTATTGTTGAATCATCAGAATTCATAAATCCACCGACTATAATATTTAATATTACATTTCCTGTAAATAATGATAATACCAAAGATGGTAATGATATAAATAATAATTCAAGTATAAATTGAGTTACAATTTTTATTTTACTTATACCAATTGATAATAATATGCCTATTTCATGTATTCTTTCTCTTAACCATAATATTAATATTAATGACAATACTGTTATTCCACCTATCATAATTGAATATGTCATGATCGTAATAATATGTTTTATTCCAGCTATAGACTCTAGTGTTTCTTCAAATACACGGTTATCACTTGAAACACTATATTGTGACCAATCAATTTTAATTTTTTTAATTTTATTTAAGGCTATCTTTATATTTTCGGAACTGTCTGAAAATATTGCAAGTTTATTAACGATTTTGTTATTTTCAGATTTATTTAATGCTTTTTGACTTGATTCATAATCAATAAACACCATATTTTCACTAAAGTCTGATGATAAGCCAGTATATTTTTCTTGCTTTTTACCCGAAAAAATTCCAATTATCTCAAACTCATATTCTAATTTCTTTTCACTGTTATTAAAATCAATTAATTGAAGTTTGATTTTATCATTAAGTTTTAGGTTGTTTTTTTCGGCAAGTTCATTATGAATAAGAATTTTTCCTCTATCATTATTATTAATATGTCTGCCTTTTATAATAGTGAAAATACCACTATTGAATAAATTATTTTTTTCACTATTATTAGTAGCTTCTACTGAAAGCATATTTTTGAACTCATCTGATAAATCATCTCGTTCTACTAATTGAGTTCCATCTACAACTTTGACGTTTGTAGTTCTAGCTAGCCCATCATACTTAGTGATAATTTCTTGTATTTCTTTTATATTATCTAATTCTTTAAACTGATTAGTTTCAAAAGTATCACCATTATTTTTAGTTATGGATAATGATGTATTTGAAATCTTGTATAAGTTTTTTTCTAAATTATTTGTTAATTTTGTTATATTCAAACAAGAATATAAACAAGAGAGAACTACTGTTAAAATAATAAATACTATAATTGTTCTATTTCTTTTTCTTAAAATATATGCTATAGCATTTTTTAGCATTTTATCAACCTCCTATCTTCAGATTTTTTGTTTAAGAATGTACATAGCCCACATGATTGTATTATTTTTTTAGACTTTTGTCAATTTTTCCATCGGCTGTTTATGGCAATCACATAAAAACCTTCGCTGTAAAATTAAATTCCACCCCTAAAGTTTAAGAAATGGAATTTACTTGGTAAAACATTTAATTTTCAAAAGATATTTATTATAATAGACCTCAATGATGCTTATTCCATTAGAAGGGACGTAATTTATATGAAGAATAAACATCTCAACTTTGATGACAGACTTGAAATGAAAAAGGATTAAAAGAAGGAAAATCTTTTATTGTGAACCTGGTCGTTCCGATCAAAAAGGCTCTTGTGATGTTAAACATGAGTTAATTAGAAGAGTTTTACCTAAAGGAATTTCTTTTGATAATTTAACTCAAGAAGATATTAATTTATTAATGTCACGAAAAAAGTTAAACAATTCATCACCACTTGAATTGTTTAACTTATTATACGGTGAGATTATTGCCTCCTAACTTGGCATCATTTACATAGAAAGCAATTCTATTAATCTCACAAATTCTTTACTAAAATAAGTTTATAACAGTGAACAAGCATCATTTTTTATTATTTATCATCATCGTACCATGGGTGGAACTTTCAAATTCAAAAAAAATTTGAAAGCTTCGATTCTTATTCGTTATGCAAAAAATTAACTATAAATTTACTTTTTATGTGTATTTTATCATTTTTTAGCATGGATATATTTTTGACTCTTGAAGCTGAAATTTACTTTTGCTACTCAGCACATAAAAAAATCACCACAGTTTACCTATGATGATTATAACAGGTACCCCACTCCCCCCGACTGTCAAGAGTATCTTTTAAAACATTAAATTTTTACGCTCTACTTGAGTATTTACCATCGCTAGTTGAGATAATAATTTTTTCGCCTTGGCTAATGAATAATGGCACTTTAACAGTATAGCCTGTTTCAATTTTAGCATCTTTCATAGCATTGTTGGTTGTATTACCTTTAACAGCTGGTTCTGTTTCAACAACTTCGAATTCGATTTTTTCAGGTAAAGTAACACCTAATAATTCGCCTTCATAATAATCAAGTTTAATTTCGATTCCTTCTTTTAAGAAACGTTTTTCATTTTCTAATTTACTTCCTGGAACTTCTACTTGGTCATAAGTTTCTGTGTTCATGAACACAAAGTTATCTCCATTAGCATATAAAAACTGCATTGGATTATGTTCCACACGAGCTCTTTCAATTTTAATATTAGTATTGTAAGAGTTTTCGACAACAGCACCTGTTCTTAAGTTCTTAGTTTTCATACGAACAAAAGCACTGCCTTTTCCAGGTTTAACATGTTGGAATTCAATAATTTGACAAAGATTACCGTCTAAAATAATTGTCATTCCATTTTTAATATCATTGATATTAATATTCATAATCTTCTCTCCTTACTATTTTCCAAGTTTAGTTTCTTTAAATACTGTTACTTGATGACAAGTAGGACAATATTTTTTCATTTCCATTTTATCTGGAGTATTTTTTTTGTTCTTAATTGTTGGACGAATTTGTTTTCCACAACGAGAACATTTTAATCCAAAAAATTGTCTGTTTTCATTTTTTGCCATTATTCCTTACCTCCTCACATCAAAACTATATGTATTTTAGCATAGTTAGAACCTAAGTTCAAGCGAAAATAGTGTATCTAAAACTTAGGTTAAACTAATTTTTTTATTCTTTTTAAAAAACACCATCAAATAAACTTAACTGACTTGTCTCAGGCATTGAGCCAAAGATGCCCATTGAGCGCATTTTTTCAACTGTTGTTTGATTTACTTTTCCACGACTTGCAAAGTCTTCAATACTATAGAATGCTTTTTCTTGTCTTTCTTTAATAATTTGTGTAGCTACCGAGTCTCCAAGACCATCTAAGCTTCTAAATGGCATGATTAAGCCATTTTCTTTTTCATCCATTACGAAGTTTGCTCCATCACTTTTTTCAATATCTATGGTTTCAAATTTAATACCACGGGCTGTTGCTTCTAAAGCAAGCTTTAAGGTTTCAAGTAAAGATGATTCTTTATTTGTCGCATCATAACCTTTAGATTGAATTTCCACCATTTTAGCTTTTATCGCGTCATATCCTTTACACATAACATCAATATCAAAATCTTGAAAACGTGTTGAAAAATAACTGCAATAATAAACAAGTGGTTTATGAACTTTATACCAAGCAATACGAAAGGCACTTGTTACATAAGCTGCGGCATGCGCTTTTGGGAACATGTATTTTATTTTTTGACAAGATGTAATAAACCAATCCGGAATACCCGCTTTTTTCATTGTCTCAACATATCCTGCCCAAGTTTCTGGATCTTTACTGGCTTTTCCTTTACGAACAAACTCCATAATTTTGAAGGCTTTAAATGGTTCTAGTCCCCCATAGATAAGTTCAACCATAATGTCATCACGACAACCAATAACTTTGGCAAATGGCACAATATTTTTTTGTATAAGTTCTTGAGCATTACCTAGCCATACATCGGTACCATGAGCAAGACCGGCAATTTTAATAAGCTCGGCAAAAGTGGTTGGTTTCGTATCTTTAACAAGTTGGATGGTAAATGGCGTACCAAACTCCGGAACGCCTAAGGTACCCGTATCACACATAATTTGTTCTTTCGTAACCCCTAGGGCTTTTGTACTAGTAAAGATACTCATGGTTTCTTTATCATCTAAAGGCACTTCGGTAATATTATCACCCGTTAAATCTTGAATCATTCGCAGTTGAGTTGGGTCGGTATGACCTAGAATATCTAATTTTAAAACGTCTTGGTCGATAGCATGATAATCAAAATGGGTTGTACGCCAAACACTCGTTGGATCTTCAGCTGGAAACTGGAAAGGTGTAAAATCATAAACATCCATGTAGCCAGGAATAACAACGATTCCTCCTGGGTGTTGACCGGTTGTTCTTTTACATCCCGTGCAACCTATGGCTAAACGTTCAATTTCAATGTTACGCATAATAATATTTTTATTTTCACAGTAGCCTTTTACATAACCAAAGGCTGTTTTTTCAGCGACAGTACCAATCGTTCCGGCACGGTAAACATTATCAACACCGAATAATACTTTGGTATATTCATGAGCACTGGCTTGGTTTAAATCGGAGAAGTTTAAGTCAATATCTGGCACTTTATCGGCATTAAAACCAAGGAAAGTTTGAAACGGAATATCATGACCATCTTTATGCATTCTTGTCCCACACTTAGGACATTTTTTATCCGGAAGGTCAAAACCGTCTTTGCAACTATTACCTAAAGGTTCTCCATTATCATCATTAAACTGGCTATATTGGCATTTAGGACAACGATAATGAGGAGCCAAACTATTTACCTCAGTAATTCCCATAAGGTTGGCAACAAAAGATGATCCTACTGAACCACGTGATCCTACTAAAAAGCCTTCATCATTGGAGTGTTTAACAAGCTTTTGGGCAATTAAATAAATAACGTCAAAATTAGCCCCAATAATTGCGGTCATTTTGTCTTTGGCTTTTTTTAAAGCTTCTTCTTTACTAAGTTCTGGTTCATCTTTTAAAACAGCAAAAGAAATTTCTTCTTGGACACTTTCTGGGCCTTTTAAAATGACATCATGAAGTCTTTTGTAGATTTCTGCTTCGTCACTAGAAGCATTTTTCTTAACCGCTTCAATTAAAGGAGCACCATATAACTCTAAGGCGATACGTTCCTCGATATGATAAGGTAAAGGTTCGCCGTACCATTCTTTGGCTTTATTATAAACCATCTCCGTAACAATCATTTGGGAGTTTTCAATCTTAGGAGCAAAAGGGATACCCCCCGTATCAATAATAACTTCAATTTCTTCGACCATATCGGCAATTTTATTGGTATTGGTAACAACAATTTCATAAGCTAAATCTTCGCCTAAGAATTTGAAATCGTCTAGCATTTCTGCCGTTGTTTTCAAATACATATTAGGTACATTAATACCTCTTCTATTTAATGGATGCAACTTACCATTGAATTTTTGATTCACAATAATTTCCCGATAGATTTTATCATCTTTTGTTAAGTTGTGAACATCTCCTGTTGCAACCACGGGTTTACCAGCTTCTTTCGCAACTCTCACAATTCTTTTAATGTATTCTTCAGCTTCATAGACACTTTGGAATTTTCTTTCGGGACCAATTAAGTGTTCAAAGGCACTAATCGGTTGAACTTCGATATAATCATAGAAACTCATCATGTTAACGAGTTCTTCGTCTTCTTTACTTCCTGCTTTATCAAATATTTCCCCATTAATGCAGCCTGAACCAATTAACAAGCCTTCTCTTAATTTAGATATGTCTCGTCTAGGAATCTTAGGTTGTTCATTTTTATATAAATATTTTGTGTTAGCAATAGAAATAATTTTAAAGAGATTTTTAAGCCCAACTCTATCTTTTGCAATCACGCAAGCATGGAATGGATAACTAAATCTTACTAAAGCATCCATATCCACTTCTTCTAATAAGTGGTCCGTGGTTTCAATGTTACGATCATTTAACACCTTACACATTTTATAGAAACATAAAGCGGTCCCTTCGGCATCATAATCAGCACGGTGGTGTTTTTCTTCATCCCAAGGCACATCGAGTCTTTTGGTTAAGGTTTGTAATTTATGGTTTGGCCAATCAGGATGAAGCATACGAGCTAGGCTCATGGTATCTAAAACGGTCGCGTCAAATTCTTTAAAACCGTATTTATTGCAAGCGGCTTTCATGAAAGAAATATCGAACTTGGCATTATGCGCAACCATTGGAAGGTCCCCTGCCCACTCTAAAAATCTTTTTGTGACATTTTCTTCATTATCTTTACCATGAAGCATTTCATCAGTGATAAATGTTAATTCGGTAATCTTTTTAGGTATTGGACGATGGGGGTCTATAAGTTCATCAAAACGATCAAGAATCTTGCCATTTTGGATTTTAACGGCGCCAATTTCAATCATTTGGTCAGAGCCGGCATAAAAACCTGTCGTCTCGGTATCGAAAACAACATAGGTATCATCAAGTAAAGAAAAGGTTCTGGGATTAAAAATAAAATCAACATCGTCATTGACGATATTCATCTCGGCTCCATAAAGAACTTTAAAACGGTCTTTGCCTTCTTTTCCTTTATTATAAGCCTCAACACTATGGAATAAATCAGGGAAAGATTGAACACAGTTATGATCGGTTATAGCAACTGCTTTTTGTCCCATCTTTGAAACGTAGGAAACAATCTTTGTCGCGTCAATAACACCATCCATGGCACTCATCATCGTGTGCATATGTAGTTCCACTCTTGGTATTTCGGCATCGTCTTTAACAACTTCATCTTGGCTATCAATTTTTTCCATATTACGAACACCTAAAACAAAGTCACGGGCAAAGTTATCGTATTCGACATTTCCTTGAAAACGGAACCACCTACCTACTTTTAAGGTACTCATAACTGCTTGATATTCTTTTTTATCTTTTTTAAAGATTTTCGCAAGTAAAGAGTTTGTTTTATCACTGATTTTTAAAGTAATGATATTAATATTTTCTCTTTCTAAAGTATCAATTCCAAACACATAGGCTTCTAAAATAACACCTTTTTGTTCTCCCATAATATTATTAATGGCTGTTTTTTCCCCATTGATTTCTTTACCAACAATGATATTTCCTTCAATTTTTGGTTTTTCTTCGATTACTTTGGTTTCCATTTTTTCTTTTTCAATTTCTTCTTGAATACTTTTTTTAAGTTCTTCGTTTAAAGAAACAGAAAAATCAATATCGGTAATTCCAAAATGTTCTAAGTCTTCTTCCATATAATAAAATTCTCTTTTTAAATCTTCTTCTTCCGCTTTATTACTTACTTCAAAGTTTACATGATTTTCTTTAATTTCAGGAACAGTACTTAAAACACCACTTAAAGATGGTTTTTTCATTTTATAAATTTTTAAAATATTTTCTAAATAGTCTTGTAAAATTTCTTCTTTCATATGATTGAATTTTAAGGTTATGGTACAATTTTCTTTGCCATGAATTTTATTTTGGCTTGCTAAAAGAAGCGAAGAAGCTACTTCATAAGGAAGTAAATCTTCACTTAGCATGACTACATTAAATAATCTTTTAGCTTTATTTAAATAAACTTTTTCGATTTCAATTTGATTTAATTCTTCATATTCTTTCTCATAAGAAATACTATCTAAAAATCTTTTTACATCTTCTTGCATAAACACACTTCCTTTCACGTTTATAACACTTATTTTTTCTTTTGTCTACTAAAGTAGGCATAATTTGACACTACGACTGCTTTTTAATACTGTTGATATTAATTTGATAATTAGAAAGACGTCTAGCGACACGACCTTGTATAAAGGCAAGATCGCCTTCTTTTAAATTTTCTAATTCTTTCATAAGGCTTGGAAAGCACACAAAACTTAAAGAACCAGTTTCATCACTGGCTGTGATAAAAGCCATATCTTCGTTTTTCTTAGTTTTGATTTTTCTTATTTTTTCTAATAAAACCACACAGATAACTTGTTTATCGTAAAAGTTTTTAATATTTTCCAGTTTACAAATATTAGAGCCCATAAAAGCACTGGCAGGATGGTTGCCTAAATAAAAGCCAAAACTTTCATATTCATCTTGTCTTTTTTCTTCAGGTGTCTCTTCTAATGTTACTTTTATTTCAGGTTTTAAAATGAAATCTTCTTCTAAGTCACACGCTAAAGTGGCATAACTTAAAGCATTATCAATATTATTTAAAAGGGTTTTATGGTTTAACCCAAACGCGTCAAAAACACCAGCTTTAATTAATACTTCCAAAGTTTTTTTATTAAAACCATTTTTAATATTTCTTTTGGTAAAATCATAAAAGTCTTGATATGGTCTGTCTAGACGATTAGAGACAATCGTTTCACTTGCTACTATTCCTAAGTTTCGAATGATATTAAAAGGTGTTCTTAAAGATTTTCCTTCTATTTGATAGCTTGAAGTACTCTTATTAATATCAGGGGGTAAAACTTTTATTTTATAACGTTTGGCTAAAGCTAAATATTCTTGCGTTTTAGTAGTACTATCTAAAGACATATTTAAAATACTGGTAATAAAATAAAGCGGATAATAGCATTTTAAATAAGCCATTAAATAACCCATATAGGCATAGGCAACCGAATGTGATTTATTAAAACCATAGTTAGCAAATTTACTAATTAACTCGTAAACTTCGCTAGCTAAAGCCTTGTCGTAGCCTTTTGTAGTCGCACCCATGATAAATTTTTCTCGAAACATTTCTATCTTGTCTTTTTTCTTTTTACTCATGGCTCTTCTTATAGTATCTGCTTCCGCATATGTAAATCCACCCATTAAGCTTAAAATTTGCATAATTTGTTCTTGGTAAACAATAATGCCATAAGTTTCTTTTAAAATGGGCTCTAAATCTGGATGAGGATAAGTCACTGCTTCTTTTTTTTCTTTTCTTTTAATAAATTTAGGAATATTATCCATTGGTCCTGGTCGATATAAAGCGATGGCATTAATCATATCTTGAAAAGAAGTTGGTTTTAATTGCATTAAAAAGTTTTTCATTCCTTCACTATCAAACTGAAAAACACCTAAAGTATCCCCTTCTCTAAAACATTTTAAAACATTATCATCCGAAAGATTGATATTTCGCAAATTAATTTTTTGTTTTGTTTCCTCATAAATTAAATTAGTTACATTTTTGATGATATCTAAGTTAGTAATAACTAGAAAGTCCATTTTAAGTAAGCCTAAGTCTTCTAGGTAATTCATAGTAAATCCGGTTAGTCGTTCATTATTTAAGTATCTTACAGGAATCACGTTATCAAGAGGCTCTGATGAAATAACCACCCCAGCAGCATGAACCGAGATATGTTTTTTTAATCCTTCTAAGGCTAAAGCATACTTGGTAAGTTCTTTTAAACTTTGATTTTCTAAAGTTTTTTGTAAAAGATTTTGATTTTGCAGATTTTCTTTAAGGGTTAATCTTGCGTCAAGTAATCTTGTAAAAGAATCAATTAAAGAGGGATTAATATTTAAGGCTTTACCAACACTTCGAATTACCAAACGACTTTTTAAAGTACCAAAGGTAATAATGTGAGATACCTTATCCATGCCATAACGATTTTTAACATATGTTATGACATCTTCTCTCCTTTTTTCTTCAAAGTCAATATCAATATCAGGCATGGTAACCCGGTCAGGATTTAAAAATCTTTCAAAAAGTAAATGATATGGCATAGGATCAATATCGGTAATTCCTAAAGAGTAACTTACTAAAGAACCAACAGCACTACCACGACCAACCCCAACCATAATATCATTTTTCTTAGCAAATAAAACATAGTCATAAACAATTAAAAAATAATCATCAAAACCCATTTTAGAAATCACCGATAACTCATAAAGAAGTCTATCTTGATATTCTTGAGTAACATTGCCATTAAGTCTTTTAAAAAGACCTTTTTGGGCTAATTTTTTTAAATATTCACCCGAATTTTCTTCTGGTAAATATTTAGGAATATAACGTTTGTTAGTCGGAAAAGAAATATTGATACTTTCTACGAACTCATCGGTTTTATCTTCAAAACTTTCTTTAATATAATATTCTATTGTATTTTTTTCATAGTTTTTGAGTTCTATCTCTTCTAAAGAACTATTTTTAGAAATAGCATCTAAAATTTGTAAAAGTTTATTTTCTTTCATAAAGAATGCTTTAAAGTCTGGGCAAAAAATAATTTGTTCTGTTTTTATAAGAGCATTATTTTTTTGATTAAATGTCGTATAGCCAATATATAAATGGAAAATATTTTCTTTTAAAGTGTCATAATTATCTAAATATTCAAAAGGCAAAATCACATTGCATAAAGAGGCATGTTCATAAACATCTTCAAGGGTTAGCACTCCCTTTTCGTATAAAGTATTAATTTTTAAAAGTTCTTGATAACCTTCATAATTCCTAGGATAAATGTAAAATTTTGCGTCACTAAAAGTCACATCCAGTCCAATTAAAGGTTTGATATTTTCTTTTGTCATAGCATTGTAAAATTCCATGACGCCTGATAAGTTCGTGTCACAAATACCACAAGCTTTCACTTGATATTTTGTCAAAAAAGCGAGCATCTTCGAAATCGTAATCGTACTTTGAAGTAATGTATAATCTGTCGTCACCTTGATAGGTATCATAACACTCGCCTTCTTTCTTTTGTAGTATATCACGGATATTTATGCGTGTAAATAAGCCTATAAAAAGAAAAAATTCAATCTATTTTTTAGATTGAATTAAAGTTACCGCTACTAAAACAATAACAACGGCTATTAAGCCAATAATAATATAATTAACGCTTTGTGGATTATTAACAGCATCATTAACGACAGCACCCGTCAGAAAGTAATCAGAGCAATGCTCTATTTCAAAACTGACCTTACCATTTTTCACTTCGACATTTTTGGTAATGTATTCAATAGTATCATTATCAGGATTGTAATAGTAAAGATAAAGTTCTTTCCCATTTTTAAATTCATTTTGAACATTTAAAGTAACCATCGTTTTTAAAGGAAGAGTGCCATGATAGTCAAAAGAAACAATTAATTTTTTTTGGTCTACCTTATCTTCAATTCTAAGGGCTCCCTCACTCGTTTTATTTAAGGAGAGTCTTAAATCTTCGTCAATATATAAACTATCTTCCACCGATACTTTTTTTGCTTTATCTTTAATAAATTGCCAACTATATTCTAATCCTCGTTCATAATCTTTAATTTCATATGTATAATAATCATTAGATTCCGTCTTTGTTATAGAAACATTTTTTTCTAAAGCATTTACATCTTTAAACGAAAAAAGAGAAATAGATATCAAAAATATTCCTATTCCTAGAAGACAAAATAGAATGTTTTTTCCCCTTTTTTTCATGTACCTATCCTCTTTCTTTTATTTGTTTATAAATAGTCCAATTAAAGGAATCAAATTATAAGTAAATTTAATTAACATAACTAACACAATGTTACGATCATTTTTAACGTAAATAGTTCCCAGAAGGATAGCTAAAAATATATAAGGAAGGACTTGGAAAATACTAGTTGGTGCCCCAACAAAAACAAAATGCATACCAGTATATATAATAGTACTTACAAAAACAAATAAAATATTGTTAGTTAGCACTTTATTTAAAGATTCTCTAAATAGTATTTCTTCTGCTACTACTCCAAAAATCATCATTTTAAAAATAGTATAAATCATTGATTGATTAGCCAGTACTTGAATAGATGCAGTATTATCATCCATCAAAACATTAGAGTTAAACACCTGGGCTAATAGCGCTGTAAAAGCATTTAAAATAATCATTGTAACAACGCCCAATAAAACTATTTTAATAATTTGGCCTGTTTTATATTTTGTTTTCAATTCTTTTAAATCTTGTTTTAACTCTCCTTTATAGCAAAAAATAGCAACTAAAATAAACAAGATGTCCAAAACAGCCATGACCACTTGGCTATTTATCATTGGCAATAAAGATATAATTGCTGAAGCAAAATAAGTGTACAAAAAATAAAGCAAATAAAGCGACACTGTTTTTAATAATGTTTCACTTTTAAGCATAGCTCTCACCTTCTCATACTATGATTGTATCATTTTTTTTGTAAATTTAAAATAACTACCATTTATTTTGACAATATTTTACAAAAAGAAATGAACCTTTTTAAAAGTTCATTTCCTGTCATTTTCTAGAAGAAAATTTTCCAAATCCATGACCACATAATATTGTCACACCCTTTCCTATTACACTTAAAGTGTAGCATAACTTAAGCAAAAAAACAAGTTGACAATTGTTTGACAGAAGATAAATCTAGTATGAAAAAATCTCTAGTATTTTAAAATATACTACTATCACCTTATCGTCATCTTTTAAATTAGTGTTTCTGTACAATTTTTTAATATCCTTATAAGGTTTTACTTCTTCATGAGTAAACTCAATAAACATTCTAAAATTATCTTTTTATCAACTATGAGAGCTTGATATTCTTTTGGCTTAAATGTTTTAGGTTCTTTAAATCTCTGATACCAATCTATTACTCTAAAATTTCTTTCGCCATTTAGTACCTTATTTAGGGTAAAATCATCAAAGCTGAAAATTAAAGCATTTTCATATTTTGAATGCATTTTATTTCTATATCTAGTTACCGGAGTTTCTAACGTTTCTAAATCTTTCATACCAATAAATAGTAAATATTTTTGAACTCTTCTAAAATATTCTAGTTCTTGTTTACTGTAAAATTTTTCTTCTTCTTGTGAAATATTAAAAGATTCCGGTGAATTATAAAGAGCACATACCACCTCTTCAAATGAATGTCCATGGCAATGGCCTTTAATTATTTTTGACGTAACTTGGGCATTTTCTTTTTCTTTAAGAACATATTTAGCTGTAAAAGGATAATAAAAGCCTGTATCTGCAATTTCTCCTAGTGCTTTAGAAAGACTGGAATTTATTTCTAATTCACTTTTATATTCTTCATCATTTAAAATAGATTTGCCATTGTAAAAATGAACATATTCAAGCACTTGTCGTTCTTCATCCTAAAATGGTGTCGGCAAATTATTTTTTTTGAATTTATTATATCTTTCAATAAATTTTTTATATTCATTTTTCCTCATATCTTATTCTCCTGATATTTAATAAAAAGAAAAAAGTGTCTACTTAACTTCGTAAACACTAACTTTTTTCTTATCTCTTCCTAATCTTTCAAAACGAACAATACCATCTACTTTAGCAAACAATGTGTGGTCTTTACCCATTCCAACATTTATTCCTGGATAAATTTTTGTTCCTCTTTGACGATAAAGAATGTTTCCAGCAGTAACCATTTGTCCATCGCTTCTTTTAGCACCTAGTCTACGTCCGGCAGAATCTCTACCGTTGTCTGTAGAACCTTGGGCTTTAACGTGAGCAAATAATTGAAGATTTAAAACCATTTTTTTCATCAGTTATCCCTCTTTCTAATTGTAATATTTTTGGGATAGGACTCCTCAAGTTCATAAAATAATTCTACCATATTTTCTAGTAGTTTCGAAGTAACCTCATCCTCAATTAAAACTGTTAAAACAATATCTTTTTCTTGTGACAATTCTATTGCCTGGTCATTAAATTTCAAAATAGCATTGACTGTTGTCGTAAGTATTGTTGAAACACCAGCACAAACAATATCTTTACCATAATCATCATACATAGCATGACCATGAAAAATAATTTGTTTTAAAGCTTTTCCCTCATTTTTTAAAGTAATTGTAATCATTATTTAACAATTTTCTTAATCGTAACTTTAGTATAAGGTTGTCTATGACCTTGAGTTTTACGATATTTTTTCTTAGGACGATATTTGAAGACAATAATCTTCTTTTGACGACCATGTTTTTCAACAGTACCAACTACTTTAGCACCTTTAACAGTAGGATTTCCAGATTTTCCATCAACGAATAAAACGTCTGTAAATTCTACTTCAGTACCAACTTCGTTAGGTAATTTTTCAACATAGATTGTATCTCCTTCAGAAACATAATATTGTTTACCACCTGTAACAAATATAGCTTTCATTTTTTACCTCCTTTATTAATTAAGACACGCCGAAGTAAGGTAACCAAATGGTCTTTATAATTCAGTTCGTGCGGTTTTATAAAAGCTAATGGCTTTCAAAAACATATATATTCTATCAAATTCTCATAATACTGTCAAATTAAATATGCGATAAATAGGCAATTATTAATTCTTAAAATGTTGTGATAAATTGTTCCATTTGTTTCTAAACAAAGTATACACCCTGAGATTATTTTTTAGCATTTTATCGTATCTTTTTCTCTCACAGTTTAATGCTTGACTAATTCCAGCTTATAATCCAACGTATTATCAACTAATGAAATTAAATTTTCTTCAGCTTTCGCTCTTAAAATATTTTTTAATTCACTATCAAATTGGGCTTTTATAGGGTTTAAATAACAAGAAACTGTTTTTTCAAATTCCTCATCTGCTTTAAACTTGGATTCTCTATAAAAAATCATATAAATCTCTGTATAGTTTATTATATCGTCTTCTGTAACCACTTCTTTTTTGGATAGCATTTCTAAATAAAGTGGTATAAACATTTTATAAATGTTGTAATCATATATGTTATTAGAATCTATTAAATGATTATTGAAACGATAAATATCAAGCGTTGGAAAACGGTTTTCTAACTTTTCAAAATACTCTTCATAAGTTTCATTTTCTTTAAAAGTTACGGTTTCACTGTCTATCATACTCAATAAATCAAGAGTTAATGTATCATAATCATGATACCCGTCATTTTTTTCTTTTTTGTGAATAGTGCCGTCAAAAAATCTTCTTTTTTGAAGCATAGCTATAATTTTATCTTTGCCCTCTTCCTTTATCTTTTCTTCAACTAAGTCATATGGAGTTTTGGTATTTGGAATCTCATATGTTTGACCATTAAAATATTTATCATAAACACCTATAAGATACTTATTTTTTTGTCTATCATCTAAACGGCAATAATATTCATAATGAACATCTTCTTCTTCATTAAAAAAACTATTATATTGTTCATAAGAATATGGTTTTAAAAGAACTTTTTCAATATCGTTTGCAGGATAAATGTTATGAAGATCTATTTCATCAACAAAAAGAGCTATTGATTTTTTGTGCTTGTTAATTGAATCAACCCATATGTGTAATTTCCAAAAAAAGGATTCACCATATTTTTCTTTTAATTTTAAAGATAATTCTTCTGGTTGTAATAAAGCTAGTTTCAATATGTCATCTTCTCCAATAAAATTTTGAATAATAAAAAGAGAAAAAGTAGCCTTTTGCTCGACTAAACTTAAATCTAAATAATTTAAAGCTATTTCATATACTTCTTTATTTTTCATTTTATCTTGTGAATAAGACTCAGCATTTTTTAATATTTTGCATATCTCTTCGGTGGTCAAATTATTAATATTATTTTGCCAAAATCGCTCTAATTTAAATTTTTGCTCTTCAGGGGTATATTTCACAATCGTTGAAAGTAGTTTATCAGTATCATTATTTTCTACTTCTTTTGCTATTTTTTGTTTTTTAGTGAAGTTCAAATTATCTTTAAGTGTAGAAGACGTTGCTAATAATGCATAGATAGCTAAAATAGTCAAAAATTTTTTAACACATTTGGTCATATCTTCTTTATATATTTTTTGGATTTCAGTTTCCTTATTTATATTTTCTATATTTTTACCTTTATTTAACATAATTATCATTTTCCTTTTTTTACGCATTGATTAGTTTATTAAAATTAATCTAACTTGTCAAATAAAAAAGTTCAGTTTCTTTGTTTTAGAAAATTGAACTTTTTAATCTAAATCTTATCTTCCAGCTTTTCCTAAATCTTTTGTTTGATAATGCTTACGGCATAATGAAGTATAAGATTCATTGCCACCCAAAAGAATTTGGCTTCCTTCATCTACCATTTTACCATCAATTACTCGTGCGTTCATAATGGCTTTCTTGCCACACCAGCAAATCGTTGGAATTTCTTCAATAACATTGGCTATTTCCAAAAGTCTTTTGCTTCCTTCAAAAAGATGACTTTGAAAATCAGTCTTAAGTCCATAGCAAATAACTGGTATATTCTCATTATCAACAATACTAGCTAAAGCATCTACTTGTTTTTCTGTTAAAAATTGAGCTTCATCCACTAAAATACAAGCATATTTATGAGGCTTTTCTAAAAATGCTTTTAAAAATTCTTCCACATAAATGCATTCTGCTTCTAGACCTATCCGTGATTTAATTATCATTTTACCGTCTCTTTTTTCACAACTAGGTTTTAAAAGCAAAACTTCTTGACCTCTTTCTATATAATTGTAACGAACCATAAGCATATTAGCAGTTTTACTAGCGCCCATGGCTCCGTAACGAAAGTAAAGCTTTGCCATTACATATCTACTCTTTCATGAATATAAGTTTTTAAATCGTTTAAATCCATCGTAATTTGTTCCATGGTATCTCTATCTCTAATCGTAACCGTATTATTGTTTAAAGTTTCATCATCTACTGTTACACATAAAGGTGTTCCAACGGCATCACTTCGACGATATCTTTTACCAATAGAACCAGCTTCATCATAAGTGCACATAAAGTCTTTAGCTAAATCGCCATAAATTTCCATAGCTTTTTCACTATGATGTTTTTTAATTAAAGGTAAAATAGTCACTTTTAAAGGAGCTAAAGCTGGATTAATTTTTAAAACTAAACGGGTTTCATTTTCTAAGACTTCTTCTTTATACGCATCAGCAAGTAACGCAAGAACTAAACGATCTAACCCAACAGATGGTTCAATAACATAAGGTAAATATTTTTCATTAGTAACTGGATCTAAATATCTTAAATCTTGTTTAGAATGTTCTTGATGAACGCTTAAATCATAATCTGTACGATCGGCAATTCCCCAAAGTTCACCCCAACCCATTGGGTACTTATATTCAATATCCGTCGTTGCTTTACTATAGAAAGATAATTCTTCTTTTTCATGATCACGATATCTTAAGTTATCTTTGTTAATTCCTAAATCTTTTAAAAATTCTAAGCAGAAACTTTTATAATAACCAAACCACTCTAAGTCCGTACCTGGTTTACAGAAGAATTCTAATTCCATTTGTTCAAATTCACGTGTTCTAAAAGTAAAGTTTCCTGGTGTAATTTCATTTCTAAAACTTTTACCTGTTTGACCAATACCAAAAGGAACTTTTGCACGCATACTTCTTTGAACATTTAAAAAGTTAACAAATATTCCTTGGGCAGTTTCTCCTCTTAAATAAACTTTACTTTTTGTATCTTCTGTCACACCTTGATGGGTTTCAAACAAAAGATTGAATTGTCTAATTGGAGTAAAATCACAAGCTCCACAGTTAGGGCAAATAATATGTTTGTCTTTAATATAATTTTCTAGTTTTTCTGCGTCCCAACCATCACCTGTTTCGGCACCGTCTGTAAATTCTTCAATAAGTTTATCCGCTCTATGACGAGTTTTACATCTTTTACAGTCAATTAATGGATCAGCAAAAGAAGCTACATGGCCACTTGCTACCCAAACTTCTGGATTCATTAAAATAGCAGAATCAAGTCCGTAGTTATAAGGATTTTCTTGAATAAATTTTTTCCACCACATCTTACGAACATTATTTTTAAGTTCCACACCTAAAGAACCATAATCCCAAGTATTAGATAAACCTCCATAAATTTCACTTCCTTGGAAAATATAACCATATTGTTTACAATAATTCACTAACATTTCCATTGTTACATTCATTTTTTCTCATCCTCTCTTTAAAAAAAAAACTTCTTCAAATAATGTAAGGACGAGTTAATACCCGCGGTTCCACCTTACTTATTCAAAGAAGAATCCCTTTTATCTATATAGCTCCGGTTTTCCACACCTTCATCGCTTGTATAAGCTTATTATATACTATCCAATTACTAAATTTCAAGAATTTTTATAACGACTTTATATTTAGCTTCACTTTGTGGTGTTTATTCATATTTCTAAACAAATCCGATAATTTGCTTTATCGTTACATTTAATATTTAAAGCAAAGGTATCAGAATGAAAAGTAGTTTTTTTCTCATTCGTTAAAGTATATAGTTTTTAAAAATTACCATGAAACTTTTTGATAAAAATTTAATGTTTCGTATAAGATTTATAACGAAAGAAAACGGAATCTAAGAGTTTTGTATCTTAGATTTTAAATATTTGAAGATAAACAGCAGTACTCGTGTAATAAATTTCGGGGTTATCGAAATAATAGTACTCACCATCATATTTTTTAGTAGTTACTTTAGTTTTTTGATAAACATAATTAGCGCTGACATTAGCATGATAACTATAAAATTCGGTTGCATAACCTGATTCATTTAATTTAACATTTTTACCATTCAATTCTAAATATCCAGAAGAATCTATATATTCTTGAATCATACAAGTAAAATCATTACTTGACTTAGAACCAGCACATATTACTGCATAATTATCGTAGCTTTCATAATCATCACCATCAACTGAATAAACACATTCACCACGGTAAGTGGAATATTCATGCCAAGAACCTACTTCACATGAAAATGGTATAGTATTAAAGACACTCTGAGGAGATTTTGGTGCAGAGGCTTCCATAATAAGGGCTTTACCACTATAAGCCGTACCCATATAATTATACGCTTTTTCATCATAATCTTGGACATTAAAATCATCATTATTACACCAACAATTTTGTTCTTTGGTAGAACATTTTTGACTACATTTAGAACTTGCTGTTCTTCCAGATGTCCTCACAAGTTCGAAACGACTACTCTTTCTTAAAGCCTCTTGGGCTTTCGAACTACTACTTATGACGCTGGCACTGGTTGGACAATCATACATAGCATTTCTGAATGCTTGGTGTTCAATGTAAGAGGCAAATTTGCCATTATTAATAGCGGTTTTAAATTTACTTACATCACAAGCAACCGTTTTACTCCAGTTATAATCATCAGGATTTTCACTTACTATAGTAGCGGTGGCCCTAGAATTACTACTATA
This sequence comes from uncultured Bacillota bacterium, assembly GCA_905205665.1. Lineage (GTDB taxonomy): Bacteria > Bacillota_I > Bacilli_A > RF39 > UBA660 > Ventrenecus. Next base: position 29,920 of record CAJLEF010000012.1, read on the forward strand.
ATTTCCGGCTTTATCTTTTACTCTGACATAGAAAGTATGGGTCCCATCTTTTACGTTGGTAAATGTGTATTTATTTGAAGTGCTTGAATTCCATGAGCCATTATCTAATTTATACTCGTAACTGACAACACCACTTAAATTATCTTTTGCATTGTTAGCCGAGACGGTTACATTACTGTTTGAAACACTGGCACTTATAGATACCGTTGGTGCCGTGTTATCGGCATAGTAGTTTCTACTACATACGGTACTTGACGTATTACCGGCATTATCGGTAACATTCAGACAAACTTTTTGATTAGAAGCATTTGTAATACCGACATTTATTTTATTACTTGAAATAGAAACATTTGTATTTGGAGTACAATTATACGTATTTTTACAGTATTTGGCACTTGAAAGACCACTTATTGTATCTCCTAAGTTGCCTGTAATACTGGCGGTTTTCACCCAACCATTTTCTCCTGCCGTACTACTTTCTGATAAACTAATCGTTGGATTTACACCATCAACATTGTAAGCACTCGAACAAACCTTGCCAGTCGAGTTTCCGGCTTTATCGGTTACGATGGTACAAACTTTACGATTTTTACCATTACTTAACTTGACATTAAAACTTCCTGTGGCATTTGTTGTAGGATTACAATCGTTTTCACCTTCACAATATTTGATAGAAGAAATACCACTTAAGGCATCCGACACATTGGCTTTTAAAGTGATGTTTTTATAATAACCATTGGAACCAGCTGTTTGATTCGTTACACTATAACGAATGGTTGGTTTATCTTTATCAATCATGACGTTGGTCGTCACTTCATTACTTTTATTACCCGCTTTGTCATAACAGGTAAAACGAACTATCTTTTTTTGATTGCCTGTAAATACTGGCGTGTACGTAAATCCTTTGGCCTCATAAGTTTTGTTATAACGTTCGTAACTTTCGTTATCTATTTTTGTGGCACAAAAATCTAAATTATCAATCGTCCAATTGACACCTAACGTTACATCATTACTGGTCCAAGCATTACCCGAACTATTGGTAACATTTATCGTAAAACCAGACGTCATTACTTTTTCCACATGAATTTTACTGTTATCATTTAAATCGGACATATTGCCCGCTTTATCTTTAACACATAAATAGTAATCGCCATTATCTAAATATAGAGTTTGACTTGTTTCCGAAGTTTCTTTTTTATTGCTTTCGTATTCGGCTGAATCACAGGTCGAGGTGGCATTGACATAAGAAAATTCTTTAATACCACTGCCTTCATAATCGGTTAAATCAATATCCACTTTTCTTAATTTACTTGTGTAATTATCGTTATTCAAATTAACTCTTAAAACCCCCGGTTTTTGATTATCAATTAAGGTATTATAGTCATAGGATTGCGTGGTTAATTGATCATTAATCTTTAATGTGACATTTAAACGAACGGTTAGGGTTTTGATTTCTTCGGCACTTACCGTATACACACAAGTCCCGTCTAAAAACTCTTCTTTCGTACAGGTTTTATCGCCATCTCCACTCCACGTAAGACTTTCTAAACTATCCATATCTTCTGCCTTTTTAAATTGAAATTGAAAGGTTTCAAAAGATGTTTTTACCCAAGAAGAACGGGCTACTTCATTGTTATTTTCATCAAAAGCCGTGATATAACCTTTGCCATAACGATTATTTAATTCTTCACCACTTAAGCATTCATTATTTTCGATATAATGGGCTTTATAAGCATTATCTTCATAGTTAACTTCGATAATATCACAGTTCATCTTTCGATTTGAACGTGGATCTATTAAAGTGCCATTTTCATTATCCGGACTCATAATTCCTTCTTTAATAAGTGTGTTAACATCCATAACAAAAACACTTGATGATTCCGAATATCCTTCTGCTTTAGCTAAAAGTTCCGTTACTTTAGCTTGATAAATATTCTCTTTACTTCGATTAGAAATCGTAGAATAAGTAGGAATAGCTATCAATAAAAGAACCGCCATAATGCTAATCACACTAATAAGTTCAATTAAAGTAAATCCTTTCGTTAACTTATTTAACTGTTTTTTTCTATTTTTCATCTCTATCCTCTACCTTGTTAGTATTATCTCACATTATTTATAAAAGAAAAAGAAAAAGACGACCATTTATCATGAACTTCTTTCTAGTATACTAATAATCTTCATTTATCCTATTAAAACTTAAAGGTAATAAAAATCCACGCCTAAAAGACGTGGTTTTTCGCTAAGGCCTATAAGGCCCGT
>CAJLEF010000013.1 GCA_905205665.1 uncultured Bacillota bacterium
CCTAGTGGATACACCTCTTCCCATCCCGAACAGAGAAGTTAAGCACTAGAACGCCGACGATAGTGTAAGCGAAAATAGGAAGTTGCCTGTTTTTTTTTGCTTTTTTTTTGGTTCTTTCTATGGTAAACTGTATTTAGGTGATAATATATGGAATATAAAATAACGTCTCATGATATGAACGACACATTGTTACTTGCTCAAAATATAGAATCAGAAAAGTTTCCAAATATGGTTATCTGTTTAAATGGAGAGCTTGGAACAGGCAAAACTGTTTTTGTAAAAGGCTTTGCGGGGGCACTAGGAATTAAAGATCCTATTACCTCACCTACATTTAATATTGTAAAAGAATATTTAAACGGTGAACTTCCTTTATATCATATGGATGTTTATCGTTTAGAAGATAATAAAGACAATATTGGTCTTACCGATTACTTCAACAAAGGAGGAGTTACCATTATTGAATGGGCAGATATGATAGAAGACGAACTTCCAAGTGAAAGACTTGATATTGAATTTAAATTTATTGATGAAAATACCCGTGTTTTAGTTTTAAAACCATATGGTAAAGATTATGAAGATATCTGTGACGCCGTCCTTTAAGGAGGCTTTTTTTATTGACTTTAAGGTCTTTTTTTTCTATACTACATAAGGAGAGGAAGTGTTAAAATGTATACTTTATTTATTGATACACATGCCGCGAATACTCTTTTAATTCTATATAAAGATAATAATTTATACAAAATAAAAAATAAGGAAAGTAATTCTCAAAGTGAGGTCATTATGCCTACTTTAATTGAACTGCTAGAAGAAGAAAACCTAACGGTAGATAACTTATCTAAAATAGCTGTTGTGATTGGTCCGGGCTCTTTTACAGGCGTAAGACTTGGGGTTACCATTGCCAAAACGATTGGTTATTGTAAAAATATTCCTATTGTAACCGTAACCAGTTTAGAACTAGGTTTACCAACGAAAGCTCCTTTTATTAGTGAACCTGAAAAGAATGGTTATTATATAGGAAGTGTCACAAATGATTCCATTCAAAATTATCAATATTTAAAAAAGGACGAATATTTAGAATTTATAAAAACACATGAGGTTGATACAGTGAAAGAAATAAACTATGATTACCTTATAAAAGTTATTCATCAAAAAGAAAGTGTTAACCCTCATAAAGTCAATCCTTTTTATGTGAAGTTAATCGAGGTAGAACAAAAATGATTAGAAAAGTAACAGAAAAAGATTTTCCAAGAATTTATGAACTAGGAAAATTATTACATGAAAATTATGAAAATTTATATAATTTAGAAGAATTAACTAAAAAAGAATATTTTAAAATTTTAGTAGCAGAAGAGTCAAAAAATATTGTTGGATTTTTAATGTATACCGACTTAGACGGCATGATTGATATTATGGATATAGTTGTTGATAACTCTTATCGAAGACAAAAAATAGGAAGTCTATTAATGGATGAAATGATCACGAACTCTAAAGAAGATAGCAAATTTTATTTAGAAGTAAATGTAAAAAATCAACCCGCTATTCAAATGTATGAGAAGTTTGGTTTTAAAAAGATCCATACTCGTAAAAAATACTATGGGGAAGAAGACGCCTTAATTATGGAAAGGACAAACGAGAATGAATGATGTATTTATTTTAGCTATTGAATCATCTTGTGATGAAACTTCGATGGCCATCGTTAAAAATGGTAAAGATATCGTGTCTTTGACAATTTTAACTCAGATGGATACTCATGCTAATTTTGGAGGAGTAGTACCCGAGATTGCATCTCGTATGCATACCGAAAATATCACGATGGTTCTAGATGAAACATTGAGAAAAGCCAATATGAAAATGGAAGATATGAGTGCCATCGCCGTTACTTATGCTCCAGGTTTACTGGGTAGTTTACTTGTCGGAGTAGAATGTGCCAAAACACTTGCTTATTTATATCATAAACCTTTAATTGCGGTAAATCATACAATGGGACATATTTATGCCAATAATATCGAGCATGAAATTGTTTATCCAACACTTGCTTTAATTGTCAGTGGGGGACATACGAATTTACTTGTTTTAAAAAGTGAAACAGAACTTCAAAGTTTAGGTAGTACCATTGATGACTCGATTGGCGAAGTTTTTGACAAAGTAGCCCGTGTTCTAGGAATGAAATATCCTGGGGGACCTAATATTGAAAAAGCAGCTTTGATGGGCGAAAATACCTATGAACTTCCTGCACCCATGAAAGAAGAAGGTTATAATTTTAGTTACAGTGGTCTAAAAAGTTATGTGATTAACTTAGTCCATAATGAACGTCAAAGAAATCATGACATTCGCATCAATGATTTAGCTTGCTCTTTTCAAACGGCGGCCGTAGAAGAGTTAACGAGAAAAGTAGGGTATGCTTTAGAAACAACAGGCATTAAAAACTTTATTTTAGCTGGTGGTGTTTCAGCCAATAAATATTTAAGAAGTGAAATGGCGAAAGTTTGTCAAAAATATGGAGTTAACTTTCATGTTCCTAACATTTTATATTGTACGGATAATGCTGCGATGATTGGCTGTGCTGCTTATCCTTTATATAAAGCTAAAAAATTTGCTTCTTTTGACTTAAATGCAAAAAGTAATGAAAGTATTGAATCTTATTAAGAAGGTAATTGTTATCTTCTTTTTTTGATAAAAAAAATAAGAAAATTTTAAATAATCTTATTCTTTTATTCACTTTTCATTTCAAATAAAATATCTCTAAGTTCCATAGCGCGTTCAAAATCAAGATTTTTGGCAGCTTGTTTCATTTCTGATTCAATATCATTAAGCATTTTTTCTTTTTCTTTCTTTGTGATTTTTTTCTTTGCTGTTTTTTCTTTAATTTCATTTGTAATCACGTCTTTAATTTCTTTTTGGATTGTTGTAGGGGTGATATGATGTTCTTCATTATATTTCATTTGAATTTCTCGACGACGATTTGTTTCTTTAATCGCATATTCCATAGCATCTGATATTGTATCAGCATACATAATCACGTGGCCTTTGGCATTTCTCGCGGCCCGTCCTATTGTTTGAATAAGACTTCTAGAACTTCTTAAAAAACCTTGTTTATCAGCATCTAAAATACATATTAAACTAACTTCAGGAATATCTATACCTTCTCTTAAAAGGTTAATGCCCACCACGACATCATAAATACCAGCCCGTAAGTCATGAATAATTTTGAGTCTTTCGAGTGTCTTAATTTCATTATGAAGATAAGCTACTTTAATATTCATTTCTTTTAAGTAATTAGATAACTCTTCACTCATACGAATAGTCAAAGTAGTTATCAACACTCGTTCATTCGCGGCCATTCTTTTTCTAATTTCGTTTATAATATCATCGATTTGTCCTTCGGTTGGTTTTACTTCAATTTCAGGATCTAATAAGCCGGTTGGTCTTATAATTTGTTCTACAAACTCTCCGTGTGTTTTTTCAAGTTCATAATCTCCGGGAGTAGCAGATACATATATTGCTTGATGAATTTTACTTTCAAATTCTTCAAATTTTAAAGGTCTATTATCAAGAGCACTAGGAAGACGAAAACCATAGTCAACAAGAGTTTGCTTTCGCATCCTGTCTCCGTTATACATACCTCTTACTTGAGGAAGAGTCACGTGAGATTCATCGACAAATAAAAGAAAATCTTCTGGGAAAAAATCAATTAAACAAGTAGGTGTTTCCCCAGGTCCACGAAGAGCAAGATGTCTGGAATAATTTTCTACGCCACTGCAAAAACCAGTTTCTTTCATCATTTCAATATCATAATTGGTTCTTTCTCTTAATCGCTGTTCTTCTAGTAGTTTTCCTTGATCTTTTAATTCTTTTAATCGTTCTTCTAATTCGTTTTCAATACGTTTAATGGCTTCTTTCATTTTTTCATCACTTGTTACAAAGTGACTAGCTGGAGATAAAGTAGTACTTCTTATGTTTTTAATAATAGCCCCTGTTACGGGATCAAAAATACGAATGGCTTCAATTTCTGTATCAAAAAGCTCAATTCTAACTCCACTAGAATGTTCATTGACAGGAATAATATCAATAATATCTCCCCGAACCCGGAAAGTACCACGGTGGAAATCTATGTCATTTCTTTCATATTGCATATCAATTAAACGATTCACAATGTCATTACGGCGCATATTATCCCCAACAGTGACAATTAATCTATTTTTTTCATATTCTTCTTTCTCACCAATACCATAGATACAAGAAACAGAGGCGACCACGATTGTATCTTTATAGTTAATTAAAGCACTTGTCGCGGCATGTCTTAACTCATCAATTTCATCATTAATAGAAGAATCTTTTTCAATATAAGTATCACTAGATGGTACATAGGCTTCCGGTTGATAGTAATCATAATAAGATACAAAGTATTCAACATGGTTATTAGGGAATAACTCTTTAAACTCACTATAAAGTTGTCCTGCCAAAGTCTTATTATGTGCAAGAATTAAGGTTGGTTTATTTACTTTTGCAATAACATTGGCCATCGTAAAAGTTTTTCCTGTTCCTGTAGCACCTAATAAAACTTGTTCTTTTTTACCTTCATTAATTCCTTCAACAAGTTTTTCTATGGCTTGTGGTTGATCTCCACTTGGTTTATATTTTGAGACTAACTGAAACATAGTTCCTCCTTTTATATTTATTAAATTAAAATAAAAATGTCTTCTAGAAATTTATTCTAACACTTATTTTATGATAAAACAAGAAAGCTATTTTATACCTTTTAAAGTATAAAAAAATTGAAAGACTATTGTTTTTGTGATAGAATAAAAGCCAATTGAATTGAGGATGAATAATGAAAAATAAGAAAGATTTGTTAAGAATAAAATTATGTGCTTTAGCTTTATCAAGTGCTTTAGGAACAAGTTTAGTAGGTTGTTCAGAAAATAGAGAAAGTGCAACCAATGAAAATGTCGATCATCTTACTTTAGATCAAACAAATACGGATGATATAGAAAATGGAGTAACACAAGTATTACAAGTGCCTAATAATGATTTTAGTTTAGTTGTTAATTATAAATTTGATTTATTAGACAATGAAAAATGGACACTTTGTGATGATAAAAATATTATTATGGAAATTTGTACTAAAAATTTGAAAAAAGGTATGAAAGTATACATTGATAATGTTCATACTGATACAAGTGTAATGGCTTATGAGAATTATTTTAATGGTATTTTACAAGATACAATGGATGATCGTATCCATAATTCTTTAATGCAAGGTTTTCCAATTTCTAATAGTGTTAGTTATGTAGGAACTAATCATATTGAAGGACAAAATGATTCATTTATAGCAGGTTTTACCTATGGTCTTGGAGGTTATCTGTCAAGTGGCAGTGTTTATGAAAGAAGAAGATTAGAATCAGATTATTTATCTCATGGAGTTTATGCGAATAAAATTAGTAGTGTTATTGATTTGATTATCGTGAATGAAGATGAGGTAACATCCTGTGTAAGTGTCAGTTCCTCTCTTGTTGTTCCAATATGGCCTTTTGTTAAATTCATAAAAAAAGATGAAGAATACTATAACTATTATTATGAAGAAAATGGAAAAGTACAAACTAAAAAAATTTCATTAGAGGAATATTATTTTCTTACAAATAATTCCACTCAAAAAAGAATTTTGAAATAATATTTGCGTTTAGAAACAATAAAAAAATCAGGAAACTAGTTATTTTGTAGTTTCTTGATTTCATCTTTAGATAGCTCTGAAATCATAGCAATATAGTCTAGATTATCAGTTGTTTTTAATAACCGTTGAGCAACTGATCTTTTTTCAGCATTAATTCCTTCAGTTTTACCAATATCAATTCCTTCTTCACGACCATAATCACGAGCTTTTTTAAACATACTTCTTTCTTCGTTCATAACTTCATCACTTAAAAGGGCATTCATATACTCATCCATTGTCATAATTGTTCTCCATTTCTCTTTTAGTTTTTGTCTTTCTTCTTCACCTTTTGCTTTTAAATATCTTAAAATATCTAAAAACTCTTCATCACTTATGCCTTCATTATAATTAAGTTTATCTAGTAAATCAAGTCGTATGTAGTAGATTTGAATGTCATCGGTTAAAGGATATCCTTGTTCTTCTAAGAAATATCTTTGAACCAATTTATCTTGTAAAACACCTCTTTTAACATGATCTACTAAATTAATTTGGATGAATTTCTTCATCTTACGATACGGCATGCTCTTTTTTAGTTGACTACTGTAACCACGGCATAGATAAACATTTGACTTTCTTAAGTTTTCTTCATTAAATGTTTTATAAGCTTCTAAGTTTAAAATGACATCTTTTCCTAGAAAAGCAAACACATCAGCTCTGATATTTTTTTCTTTATAAGTTGCATTTTTAATAGGATATTCGTGACTTTTAATCTCGATTTGCTTTTCTAAAATTCCTTTAGGTAATCTCAAAACATTTTCGGTAATAATTTCGAGTGGTCTTGTATACTCTCCATTTCCCAGAATATTTTTTATCCAGTAGTCTTCCATTAAATCAATATACATGTTGTTCTCCTTTCTAAGTAGGTAGAAAAATTACCTTCTACTTATATATTCAAGAAAAATCTTCAATTTCCTTTTTTTCTTTGATCAAAAATCGAAAAAGATTGCAATTTCGTGCAATCTTTACATATAATTGACACTAATTAATAATATAAGGGTCAGTCATTGTTCCGTTTCCTGTAATAGCCACATCTGAACGAATGTTGATAACTGGTTTAAGACCACAACCGCCACTGGAATTTACTACACCATGATCTTCTTCCATTCCATCAGAAGTTATTCCAAAAACATTAGTTCCAAATCCATTCCACCCAAAAGAATAATACATTCCTGATGGTGTTATAAGCCAAAACGAGGTTCCTGTCGTTAAATAACTAGATATATTTTTCTTTTGATGATTATATGTACCGTTAAAGGAACCTCCAGCATGACCTGCATACATGGCTTTATCAGCACTTAATAGGCCACTGGGATATACAAGTGCCTTATTACCAATTGTTGAATTATTAATTGTATAGTAATCTTTTGCATTTCCGCAAGCAAGGGTTGGTGTGCTATCCTGAACTCTCAAATATCCTTTATTATATGTTGTTACAGTACCTGTTCCTGTTCCAGAATTTGAAGACAAAGTAAGTCGATCTCCACAAAACCCAGTATTAATATCTAATTTTGCAGCATAACTCGATAATTTATTTGTATAAAAAGTATCATTTGAAATTTTTATATTTGAAGATGTTCCTGTACCATGGACATCTCCTGATGTATACATATAGCCTAAATACATTGCCTTATTTTTTTCTAATTGAAATTGGACTTGTGAATCATACATTCTATCTTCTGATGCTTCACCATTCGCATGAGCACTGGTGCCATCATAAATCATTCTGATTGAGCCATTACTGTTAATACGAATAATTCGCCAATAAAAACCTGCAAATTTCACATAGTTATTTTCAACAGATCCTCGATAATAATAGGTTGGATTGCCATCATAATCTGTCGTTTCATATATACCTTTTTCGTGTGATTCACATGACTCATCATCGCAAGCTGATTTTGTAAAATCAGGAGTATATGTATTGACTTCTATATTACCCAAAGCAGTGGAAACTGTTTTTGAAGTTTTATTAAAATACAAAGTACACTTGGTTCTGGTATTATCGGTTGCGATGTAGTTGTGGTAATCACCAATGAATTTCTAGCCAGCATTATCCCATGTTGGAATCACACCATTATTACAATTTGATTTTGTTTCATCTAAGGTATAACCTGTATTTTGAGTTGGCATACTTCTTGAAATAGTACCATCAATATAGTAAGCAAAATAAATATCACCTGGATCATCAACTGTTCCATTTATGACATCAAAATTCTTTTTTTCTTCATAGAAAGCATAACTATTTCCAAAAAGAAAATATCCTAGAATAAGACCTATAAAGATAGAGAAAATAATAATAAAGGTTTGCTTTTTATTCTTTAGTTTAAATTTTTTTAATTCCATTTAATAATCACCACTTTTTACATAAGATATACTTTTATTTTGGATATCATTTTGAATTATTATTCATATCTTAATATAGAAATTATACCATAAGTGATATCAAAACGATATCTTTTTGATTACTAGTTAGAATCAATTTGATGTGATACCATAGAAATTGTTAGGAGGAGTTTGTTTGAAAACCATTAACCCATATCCATTAAGAATTGAGGAAGAATTAATGACAGAATTAAAGAAAATAGCTGAAAAAAATTCTCGTAGTGTCAATAAGGAAGTCGAATTCTTAATAAAGAAAAGAATTGAAGAATATAAAAGTTTAGAAAAAAAGACGAAGAGCTCTGTTAAAAACTAAGAGTGATTTGTCTTTTTTTGGTATCTAAATTGATATTCTTTTTTTATTTTGCTATACTAAATGTGTTAGAAACATTGAGGTGACTTATGAAAAAAACGGATAAAGAGAATGCTATTGAAATAAAGCATGTAACAAAATCGTTTAAAATATATTATGACAAAGCAAGTACTTTGAAAGAACATTTGCTTTTTTGGAAGCGAAATGAAAATGAATTATATACGGCTTTAAAAGATATTAATTTAGATATTAAAAAAGGGGAAACTGTAGGACTTATTGGAGTTAATGGTTCTGGAAAAAGTACTCTTTTAAAATTAATGACGAAAATAATTTATCCAACCAAAGGAGAAATTATTACTCACGGTAAGCTTACAAGTCTTTTGGAATTAGGAGCTGGTTTTCATCAAGATTTTACAGGGAGAGAAAATATTTATTTTAATGCGGCTATCTTTGGGTTAACAAGACAAGAAATTGATAAAAGATTAGATGAAATTATTGAGTTTTCTGAACTAGGTGAATTTATTGATAATCCTGTTCGTACTTATTCCAGTGGTATGTATATGCGGTTAGCTTTTTCCATTGCTATTAATGTTGATGCAGAAATATTACTAATTGATGAAATCTTAGCTGTTGGGGATCAACATTTCCAAGAAAAATGTTTCAATAAATTACAAGAACTTAAAGAAAGTGACAAAACAATTGTTATTGTAAGTCATAGTTTAGATCAAATTGAAAATTTATGTACACGAGCTATTTGGATAAATAATGGCCTTGTTGAAATGGATGATACCCCTAGCAAGGTTATTCCAGAATATTTAAAGGAGTGTCGTTAAAATGAAAGTCTTTAAAGAATTATATCAATATCGAGAATTATTAAAAACCAATGTTCAAAAAGAAATCAGAGGTAAATATAAAGGCTCTTTTCTAGGTGTTTTATGGTCTTTTTTAAATCCTTTACTTATGGTTTTAGTTTATGCTTTAGTTTTTCCTTATATTATGAGAACAAATGTGGATAACTATCTTGTTTATTTGATTACAGGTGTTATTCCTTGGAACTTTTTTACAACTTGTATCACAACTGGTTGTAACTGTGTCTGGATAAATGGTGGCATTATTAAAAAAGTTTATTTTCCAAGAGAAATTCTTCCTATTAGTGTGGTAGCCGCTGGTTTAATTAACTTTTTAATATCTTGTGTTATCATCCTATTATTTGTTTTATTTGGAGGTATTGGTTTTAGCATCCAACTTCTATGGCTTCCTTTAATAGCCATCATTCAAAGTGCTTTAAGTTTAGGTTTACTTTTCATATTAAGCGCTATTAATGTTTATGTAAGAGATATTGAATATTTAGTAGGGTTCTTACTTAATCTTCTTTTCTATGCTACCCCAATACTTTATACGGCAGATATGTTTCCAGAATCTATTCGTTGGGTGTTATATTTAAACCCTATGACAACGATTATTGAGTCTTATCGAAATATTTTCTATTATCAACAAAGCCCAGCCTTAATTCCTTTAATGATAGTCTTTACGGTATCTTTTATAATCTTAATCATTGGCTATTTAATTTTTAAAAAATTAGAACGTGGTTTTGCTGAGGAGGTTTAATGTGAAAATCCCCGCGGTTGTTGTTTTTTATAATCCAAGTGAGGAAAATATAAAAAATATAAAAGTTTATGAAAAAAGTGTTGCCAAAATATATGTTGTTGATAATTCAGATGACGAGGTAATACGTTTAAAAAATACTAAAAAAATTGAATATATTAAATTATATACAAATAAAGGTATTGCATCTGCTTTAAATGAAGGCGCTAAAAAAGCTATGGAAGATGGCTATGAGTGGTTACTTACTTTAGATCAAGATAGTCAGATTACATCAGATGTGATTGAAAAATTAAAAAAATATTTGTTGGAACATGATACAAGCAAAATTGGCCTTGTTTCTCCTTATCAAGATATTAACGCTAAAGAAAAGTTGAAAGATGTGGAAGCAGAAGAAATGCTTGAAGTAATGACTTCTGGTAACATTATTAATTTAAAAGCATGGCAAGAGATAGGTGGTTTTAAAGATTGGCTATTTATTGACTGTGTAGATACAGAATATTGTATGAACTTAAATGAACATGGTTTTAAAGTGTTGCGTTTAAATAAAGTTTGGATGACTCATCATTTAGGAAATTTAGTCGAACATAAATTTTTAGGAAAGATTTATCCTTGCTACAATCATAGCCCTATAAGACGTTACTATATAATGCGTAACAATTTATATATTAATGAGATGTATAAGGATAAATATCCTCTTTATTGTAAACATCTTTTACGGATTCAAAAAGGCCAAGTAAAACGAATTTTACTTTTTGAACCGGATAAATATCGAAAATTAAAAATGATGTATAAAGGTTATCGTGATTTCAAAAAAAAGATAAAAGGAAAATATGAAGAATAGGTGGTTTAAGTGGATAAAGTAAAAATAAGTAAATTAGATATTTCAGGAGTTAATAATCCTTTACTACAAATCATGGGGACTTTTCAAGGTCATGGCTATTCTTTAGAGTTTTTAGTAGATGGTAAAAAAGTAAAACCTAAAGAAGAAATGATAAATGAATTACTTTTCTTTGAATATAAAATTTTATTAAATAAAGATAGTCAAAAAGTAAAAATATATCTTGTTCATAATGATGAAAAAGAACTTTTATGTCAGAAAAAAACTTCAACATTTAAAAGAAAAGTGCATAAATTAGTGGGTATTATTCATTTTCAAGGCTTAAAAATTAAAGCAAAATTAAATAGAAGTGGTAAAAATAATGACTATTATTATCCTAATGTACAAAAAGATTATTTGAAATGGGTTATGGAACAGCCTAATCCTGATTGTAGTGAAAAATTAAAATATAATCCTTTATTTAGCATTGTAACTCCTGTTTATAATGTTAGTAGTGTGTACTTAAGTGAATGTATTGATTCGGTTTTAAATCAAAAATATGAAAATTGGGAATTATTACTAGTGGATGATAAATCAACGAATCAAGACACTTTAGACTGTTTAAAAAAATATGAAAAATTAGATAAAAGAATTCGTGTCATTTATCGCAGTAAAAATGGTAATATAGCTTTAGCAACAAACACAGGTTTTAAAGAAGCCAAAGGTGAATATATTGGTTTACTTGATAATGATGACACTTTATCTTTAGATGCTTTATATCAAATGGCTAAAAGAATTAATCGTGATAAAAAAACAGATTTTCTTTACTCTGATGAAGATAAATTAGATAGTGAAGGGAAAAGATGTACCCCTTATTTTAAAAGTGATTTTGCGCCAGATACTTTATTATCCAACAATTATATTTGTCATTTTACTGTTTTTAAAAAGTCTTTATTAGATAAAGTTGGGGGAGAGAAAACAGAATTTAATGGGGCTCAAGATTATGATTTATTTTTAAGATTAACTGAAAAAGCTGAAAAAATAGAACATATCTCGCGTATTTTATATCATTGGCGGATTATAAAAGGTTCGACTTCGGAAAGTATTGCCGAGAAAAGTTATGCCATTTTGGCTGGTCAAAAAGCCATTGAAGCTGCTTTGAAACGTCGGAAAATAAAAGGATATGTGACAAGTAATAATGATGGAACTTATGTTGTTCATTATGAAACAAATAAACCATTTATAACCATTATTATTCCCACAAAAGATTATGCTAGTACCTTAAAAACTTGTATAGATTCTATTTATGAAAAAAGCACTTATCCAAATTATGATATTTTAGTCGTTAATAACAATAGTGAAGAAGAAGAAACGTTTGCTCTTTTTGCTGAATATAAAAAAGCCCATGAAAACTTTAATGTTATAGATTTAAATTGTCCTTTTAATTTTGCTTATTTAATGAATGAAGCCGTCAAAAAAGCCAAAGGAGATTATCTTTTATTTTTAAATAATGATACCGAAGTTATTACCCCTGATTTTTTAGAGCAAATGGTAGGTTATGCAAGTCAACCTCATATTGGTATGGTTGGCGTTAAACTATTATTTTTTGATAATACCATTCAACATGGTGGCGTCATTCTAGGAATTAGAAGTATGGCCGCTCACGCCTATGAGTTTCAAACCGAACAGGAAGCATTTAGTTTTGGTAAATTAAATATGCCCACAGACTATGCTGCTGTCACCGCGGCTTGTTCCATGATTTCTAAAGAAAAATATAATTTAGTTAAAGGCATGGATGAACATTTAGCAAATAATTTTAATGATGTCGAGTTAAATATTAGACTGTTGAAAAAAGGTTTCTATAATGTTTACCTTGGAAATGTCAAAATGTATCATTATGAATCAAAAACAAGAGGTATAGATAAAACAAAAGCGCAAATAAAAAGAACGAACGAAGAAAGAGAATATGTTTTAGATAAATGGCATGATATCGTTTTTGATGATCCTTTCTATAATCCTTGCTTTAGTAAAAATGAACCTTATGTATTGGAGAAGAAACAATGAAAGTAAATATATATAAAGAATGTAAAGAAAAAATTAAAACCAAAGATAAAATTTCCGTGATTGTCCCTAATTATAATTATGAACGTTTTTTAAAAGAAAGAATTGATTCTATTTTATTACAGACAGTTCCTATCTATGAACTTATCTTATTAGATGATGCTTCTTCGGATGAAAGTGTTTCCTATTTAAATAAAAAAATAGAAGAAATTAAAAAGAATTATCCACATATTAAAATTAAAACGGCTTTTAATAAAAAAAACAGTGGAGGATGTGTCTTTGCTCAGTGGCAAAAAGGTTTATCATTAGCCACCGGTGATTATATTTGGATTGCTGAAGCAGACGATTCAGCAAATACTTTATTTTTAGAGAAAGCTATGGCGTTTTTTCATAAAGATAAAGATGTTGTTTTATTTTATACCGAGTCTAAAAGAATTGATGGTGATGATAATATCACGGCTTCAAATTGTCAAGATTGGTGTGACATTTTTAAAACAGGTCGTTGGAATGAAGATTATATCAATGATGGCGTTTCCGAAATAAAAAATTATTTAAGTAACAACAATACCATTTTAAATGTTTCTTCGGTTGTTTGGAAAAATGATTCTTCTTTAAATACTATTTTTGAAGAAGCCAAAGATTATAAAATTGCCGGGGATTGGTATATTTATATGCGTGTTTTAGAAAAAGGAAAAGTAGCTTTCTGTCATGAACCTTTAAACTATTTTAGAAAACATGGGGCTTCTGCTTCCACCCTTAGTATTAGAGATAAGGAGTATAAAGAAGTATTTAAAATTCAAGAAGCCATTCGGAAGAATTATGACTTAGATGAAGATTTATTACAAAAACAAAGAATTAGGAGAAGATATATGGGTTATATTGAAGATGATAAAAATATAGGAACAAAAGGAAATATTGCTTGGTTTGTTCCCGCTTTGTTAAAAGGTGGCGGAGGTCATCGGACGATTTTTCAAAATATCACCGCCCTTATTAATGATGGGTATATGTGTGATGTTTATATTGGAGATTCAAATCATCATAGTCCTAATGAACTATTTCAAATGATTAATGAATATTATGGTGAGTTCCATGGTAATGTTTTTGCTGATTGGCATAACCCTTTAAAAGAATATGATTGTGTCATTGCTACTTCATGGAATAGTGCGCCTATTGTTCAAAAAATTGATTGTCCTAAAAAAGCCTATTTTATTCAAGACTTTGAACCTTATTTTTACCCAATGGGGTCTAATTATGTTGAAGCTGAAAATACTTATAAATATGGCTTTCATGGCATTACCATTGGTAAATGGCTTAGTCATAAAATGCGGGAAGAATTTCATTTAACAACGGATTATTTTTCTTTTTGTGCCGATTTAAAAACTTATAAAAAATTAAATAATGTAGAAAAAGAACACGCCATCTGCTTTGTTTTTCAACCAGATAAACCTCGCCGTTGTGATAATATTGCTTTAAAGGCCCTACAAATTGTTAAAACTATAAAACCTGATGTTAAAATTTATTTTTATGGTTCAAATCCTTCTATAATAGATAATCTCGAAGTAGAACAATTAGGTATTATTCCTATCGAAAAATGTAATGAACTTTATAATAAATGCTTAGTAGGATTATGTATGAGTGCTTCAAATCCATCACGTATTCCTTTTGAGATGATGGCCTCTGGTCTTCCTGTTGTAGAACTTTATCGCGAAAACAATTTATATGACTTTCCAAATGATGGTTGCCTTTTAGCGGACAGTACTCCTGAAGCAATTGCCAATGCTTTACTAACAATTTTAGATGATAAAAAATTACAACAAAAAATGAGTACAGCCGGGATAAAATATATGAAGAATTATCCTTTAGAAAAAGGTTTTGAAGAGTTTGTTACGCATTTTAATGAGTATATGAAAGAGTCAAAAGCAAAGACAAGTAAAATAGAGTTATCTTATACCAAAGAAAAGGTTATGGCAACAGATGAACTTATTAACTTATCTAAAACCTTACCAGATGTAACTTTTGTAAGTTCTAATATGGCCCCAAGACCTTTATGGAAAAGAGCCTTAAGAAAAATTAAAAGAACTTTATTAAAATAGAAAAGAGTGAAACTATGAAGACATTAAAACCACTTTTAGAAAAAAAATATAGTTGGTTCTATTTATTACTTTTCGCTCTTTTTCTTGCTTTTGTTTTTACTTTCTTCATTCATAATATTGTTTATTTTAGCAAAGATTTTAAAGGAGATTATCTTGTTTCTAATACCTCTAAAATAAGTGAAGAAAATGGTGTTACTTTTCTTTTTAAAGATTTAAATCGTTATGTAAGAGAAATATCTTTTAAAAGCAATTTAAAGACAAATGAAAAAAAAGCATTCAGTATTTGGACAACCAATGATAAAGGAGAAGAAACTTTATTAAAAACAGAAAGTTTATATTTATATTATGATGGTAAAGTTTATTTAAACATTAATAAAGATGTTAAAGATATTAAATTTGTCTTCGAGGACTTAAAAGCAGAAGATATTGATATTAAAGAAGTTGCTGTTCATAATAATTTTACTTTTAATATCGTTTATTTTTGTTTTTATACTTTTGTTTTCTTTGCTCTTTTATATTTATGGGAATCTTTTTTACTAAAGAAATCTTTAAATTTAAGTTATGTTTTCCTTTATGTTTCTTTATTCTGTGGAACCATGTTTGCCTTTTTAACTCCTTTTGGTTATTCTATGGATGAAAAAGAACACTTTATCCGTTCTTATAATGTTGCTTCTTTTAACATTAATTTAGATAAACAAGAACAAGTGATGTGGCCAAGTAAAGTAGATACTTTACTAAATGATCCTTATAATTCTTTTATACCAAATACATATCATTCTTATTTAAATTACTTTGAAAATCTTAAAGAAAAAGGAAATAGTGAAAAAATAAATAAATACTATCCTTCTACGGCAGAACCTTATTTATTCGGAGGTTATCTTATCAGTGGCTTAGGTATTTTGATAGCGCAAATGATGCATCTATCTTTCCCAATGCAAATAATTCTAGGAAGATTATTTAACACGATTTTCTTTAGTTTAATAGTCTTTTTAGCTATAAAATTAGCAGGAAAATATGAAAAGATATTTTTTGTCGTAGGTCTTATTCCTCTTATGTTATTTCAAGCAGGTTCTTATTCAGCTGATATGTTTACCAATGCCATGAGTATTTTATCTGTTTCTTTAACTTTATATTATGCAAGTAAAAAAGAAAAAATTAAATTATCACAGTTATTTTTATTAACGGTATGTTATCTTTCATCTTTCATTTCTAAGATTGCTTATTTTCCTCTTGTATTACTCATCTTTTGTCTTCCAAATGAAAAATTTAAATCTAAAAAAAGTGCTTTATTTTTTAAATTTTTAATTGTCTTTATCATTTTAATGTTTTTTGGTTATACATACGTTTATGCTTCTAAACATGGCATTGTGCAGTGGGCTTCTTCAAACGTCGATTCTACAGGTCAAATAAAATTCATTTTAAAACATCCTTTTTCTTATCTTAATGTTTTATATAAAACGTTAGATAGCAGTTTATATGATTTTTTATATTCAGCAACTTCTCAACTAGGATATGTAATAGGCTTAGGTGGAATTCATTTTTGGCTTTTACTCATTTTATGTTTTATAAGTGTCACAGCCTGTTCTTATAAAATTTCTCTTAAAAATCGTTTTATTTTATTTTTAGTCATTATAGGAATTTTAGGCGTATCCATGAGTTCTTTATATATTAGTTTTACACCAGTTTCTTATGGAGTGGTACTAGGTTTTCAAGGTCGTTATTTATTACCTATTTTTGCACCGACACTTATTTTTGCTTCATCTAGTAAAATTAAAAATTTAGGTACAGAAAAGAATATAAACTATTTACTTGTGATAGGTATGCTTTGTTTAAATACTTATGCAATGTGGGAAGTTTTATTTCATTATTTTTGTTAGAGAATAAGGTTTTAAAAATCTTATTCTTTTTTCAGCCAAAATGTAAAATGAAAATCAGCCAAATTGTAAAGTAAAATAGAGCCAAAATGTAAAATAGACCAATGAAATATGAAATTTAATGTGGATAATTATTAAAAAATAATGATACGTCTTTTTTTGCTACAACATATTTAATTTGCAATTTGTCCTTATAGCCTATATAATAAAGAAGAAATAAAGAAGAGGTTTTATGATGAAAATTTTATTGGTTATTCCAGCTTATAATGAAGAAGAAAATATCTTAAAAACATATGAATCTATTATTGATTATAATAAAAAAAATAAAACAAATTATGATGTCATTGTTATAAATGATGGTAGTAAAGATAATACAGAAAAGGTTTTATGCGAAAATAATATTCCTCATGTTAAATTAATTCAAAATTTAGGTATTGGAGGAGCTGTGCAAACAGGATATAAATATGCTTATTTAAATGACTATGACATAGCTATTCAATATGATGGAGATGGACAACATGATGTTTGTTATGTGAAAACTGTCATAGATCCTATTATAAATGACAAATACAATATGGTTATTGGTTCTCGTTTTAAAACAGAAGAAGATGATAACTTTAAATCTTCTTTTATGAGACGGGTAGGAATCAATATTCTTTCCTTTATTATTAAAAGTAAAACAGGTGTTAAAATTTATGATACGACTTCTGGTTTTCGTGCCATCGATAGAGAAATTATGGCCCTTTTTAAAGATAAATATCCCACAGAGTATCCTGAACCAATATCAACCGTGGATGTTCTAAAACGAGGTTACAAAGTTACAGAAGTTCCCGTTAAAATGAAAGCGCGTGAAAAAGGTAAATCTTCCATAACGCCTTTAAAAAGTGCTTATTATATGGTAAATGTTGTTTTATCAATTCTTGTTATGAAGGTGGTGAAAAAATGAGTACGCAATTAAAAGTGGCGTTAATTGTTTTTGCAATTATTTGGTTTATTGTCATTATTTACAATATTAGAAAAGAAAAAATATCCGTACGTTATTCTTTATTTTGGTTATTTTCTACTTTAGTAATCTTACTCGTAGGCTTATTTCCCGACATTATTTTATATTTCAATAATTTTCTTGGTTTTGAAGTAATGTCAAATTTTGTCATAGGTTTACTTATTAGTTTACTTTTACTCATCACTTTTATTTTGACAATTATTGTCACAAAACAAAAAAATCAAATAAAGATATTAATTCAAGAAATCTCTTTATTAGAAAGTAGGAAGTAGTATGCTTAAATATTTAATCATTGTTATCTATATTATTTGTACAACACTTGGTATTACTTTTATGAAATTAGGTGGTGATAGTTTACATTTAAGTTTACAAAATAAACTTAGTTTTCAAGTAGGTTACACGACATTTTTAGGACTTTGTAGCTATGTGATTAGCTTCTTTTTATGGCAAAAGTTAGTTGTTAAATATGATGTATCTTTAATTGTTCCAGTTGTTAATGGTATTGTCCAAGTTATTGTTTTACTCGTTGGACACTTTGTTTTTAAAGAAAATTTAAGTATGATGTCTTTAATAGGTTCTTTACTCGTTATATTAGGAATTATCTTAATTGGTTTTGGGAATAAATAAAAAAGAAAGTAGGGTTTGTATGTTAAAAAATATTTTTGAAACAAAAGAATTTCGTTTCTTACTGGTAGGCATTTTAAATACATTAGTAGGTTACGGATTGTATGCTTTATTTTTAAGTTTGCATATTAATTATTTAATCGCTAATACGATGTCTACTATTTTAGGCATTATTCATAGTTATCTTTGGAACCGTTTTTTTACTTTTAAAAGTAAGGAAAAAGCCAGTAAAGAAATTGTTAAGTTTTTCTTTGTCTATTTAATTAGTTATTTAATTGGCTGTGCCACTCTTTATATTTTTAAAAACAAATTAAACATTGATGTTTACTTAGCAGGTCTTTTAAATCTTGTTATTACCACGATTATTAGTTTCTTTGGTCATAAATATTTTAGTTTCAAAGAGAAGAAAGTAACTTTAAAAGAAATATGGCAAGAAAATAAAAAGTTTATTTTACCAAGTTTGCTTTTCCTTTTATCCTTTGGTTTACTTTTAAGTTATAAAAATTTACCTAATTTTACCGATGAAGGGGATGTCATGTTAGGAGCTACTTTAATTAGTAAGGGTAAGATAGTTTATCTTGATTTTGCTTCGCAACATTTACCATTTACTTATTATTTTCTAACTATTTTTGCCTTATTAGGAATTCATTCGGTGGTAGGCTTTCGTATTGGCATGTATTTAATGTTAAGTGTCCTTTTTGTTTTTATGTATTTAAGATATCATAAAACATTTGGAAAATTACCATTTTTCCTTTATCCTTTTTTCTATACTCTTTATATGTCTTTCCCAGATTATACAGCAGGAACCGTTATCTCTGAACAATTTGTAAGTCAATTTTTAGTTATTTTATTTTTGGAAATCTTAATGTTTTATAAAAATAAAAAATTAGATACCTTAGCCCTTATTCTTATTCCTCTTATGATGGTTTTAAGTATTGGTTCTAGTTTTGTGAGTATCTTAGCCGTTTTCGCAGCAGTCCTTGCTTTTGTTTTCTTAGATATTAAATTTTATTTACAAGAAAATAAATTTAAACTTTCTTCTTATTTACAGCATTTCTTTAAAAAATATAAAGTCATTCTTTTAGTCGGTATTGGCTTAGTAGGAATATTTGTCCTTTACTTAGCTTTAAGTGGCAGTCTTATGGAATGTTATAAACAGGCCTTTCAATTAAATACAGAAGTTTATGCAAAATATAATAGTTATTCTTCTAATCCAATAGTGACGATGATCAAGACTTTTCCAAGATTTTTCTTATCTATCACAAGCTTCTTAACTTTAAATACCAATTCTCTTTTATATATTATCTTATATTTAGGAGTCATTATTTTTACTTATAAATTAAGTAAAAAAGATTATAGTTTAGCATTCTTAATGTTTTTCTATATTTTGATGTGTGGTAATCGTGGTTTTACTGATTTTCACGCTTTACCATTTTTTGCCACAGTAATTATCGGAATTTGTTTAATGTTATCTAAATTAGATAAGAAAAAATTAAATATTTGTTTATGTCTTTTCCTTATTTTATTTGTCAAAGTAAGAGGCGTAGCTTTCCAAAATGTTTTAAAGCCAAGAGAAGAAAAAGAAATTACATCTATTGTTAAACTTTTAAATGAAGACGAACAAATCATGCATGTTGATATTGATACGTCTTCGTATATTGATGAAGGTAAGATTCCTTATGGCCCTTTTGCCAGTATGGTTCCTTGGTTTGCGGATATTTATGAAGATGAATATTTACAAATTATTAAAGACAGTCATTCTAAAGTAATTACTTATTATCCATACAATACGGTTTGGAGTGTTCCATTTAAAGATTTTTTACCAAAAGTAAATGAATATATTATTAAAAATTATGTTTTTGTGAAAGATGGCTTGTATTTTGTTCATCCAGATTATTTAAAAGAAGCTTCTAGAAAATTAAATAGAATGCTTCCATATTACAATAATTGTTATGATACGATTACCTTCATGCCACTTGTTAATAATTCTGTTAAAGAAACTATCGAAGTAAGTAAAACAACAGAGAAACTTGGCATTATGTTTGGAACTTATTCGAGGGTTAATTATTCTTTACTGCATTTTACAATGAAAAAAGAAGGTAAAGTGATTTACGATGAAATTATTTCAGCAAGTGAATTAAAGGATAATGATTATTACTATTTAAAATTAAATGAAGCTTTAGAGCCAAATGAAACTTATGAATTAGAAATAAGTTCTACAAATACAAATGATAAAGATTATGTGGCCATTTATAAAATGAATGATGAAGTAGGTTATGACGAAAATTATTTAATGATAAATGGTATTACCTATAAAAATGAAGATTTAGTAATGGAGATGTATGATGAAAAAGAAAACAATTAGTATTATGGTTCCTACCTATAATGAAGAAGAAAATGTTGTTTTAATGTATGAAGCTTTAAAAAATATTTTAGAAAAGGAACTTAAAAAATATGATTATGAAATATTATTTATTGATAATAAATCCCTTGATAAAACAAGAACTCTAATAAGAGAAATTTGTGCTAAAGATAAAAATGTTAAAGCAATCTTTAATGCTCAAAATTTTGGTCAATTTAATAGTCCTTATTACGGACTTATTAGTACAACAGGTGATTGTACTATTTCTGTTGCGGCTGATTTTCAAGACCCTGTGGAGATGATTCCTAAATTTGTTAAAGAATGGGAAAAAGGTTATAAAATTGTCATTGGTATCAAAAATAAAAGTGAAGAAAGTAAAATAGTGTATGCTCTTAGAAGCCTTTATTACAAAATGATTAAAAAGTTTTCGGAAGTAGAGCAAATTGAACATTTTACAGGCTTTGGTTTATATGATAAAGATTTTATTGAAGTTTTAAAAAATCTAGATGATCCAGATCCTTATTTAAGGGGTATTGTCGCTGAACTTGGTTTTGAAAGAAAAGAAATACCTTTCACTCAGCCAAAAAGACAAAGAGGAAAATCATCTAACAATTGGTATCGTCTTTATGATGCTGCTATGTTAGGAATTACATCTTATACAAAGATTGGTTTAAGACTCGCAACGATTGTTGGCTTTATAATTTCTTTTCTTTCTATCTTAGTAGCTTTAATTTATTTAGTTTTAAAATTTTGTAATTGGAATTCTTTTCAAGCAGGCATAGCTCCGATTATTATAGGGGTTTTCTTACTGGGTGGTATGCAAATATTCTTTATTGGTTTTTTAGGTGAATATATTTTAAATATCAATCAACGTGTTATGCATAGACCTTTAGTTGTGGTAGAAGAAAAATTAAATTTTGAAGGTGACAGAAAATGAGATACATTATTACAGGGGGAACTGGTTTTATTGGCCAAAAATTAATTAGTAAACTTCTTTTAGAAAATAATGAAGTTATTGCAATTGTAAGACCTGGTTCTGCAAAAAATAAAAATTTACCTAAAAATCCTAATTTAACTTTAAAAACTTGTGATTTGAGTAGTTTAGACTGTTTAGATTTACCAGAGTCTGATGTATTTATTCATTTAGGTTGGAAAGGAACAACGGGCAGTGATAGACAAAATAATGATTTACAAAGAGCTAATTTAATAGATTCTACTTTTGCTTTAAAATTAGCTCAAAAATGTCATTGTCAAACATTTTTCTTTGCCGGTAGCCAAGCCGAATATGGTGATATTAGAAAAATGAACTATGAAAATCAGAAAGAATCTAATGAACTTAATCCAACGACTAAATACGGATATTATAAAAACTTATTTGGCTATTATTTATTAAAAGAAAAACAAGACATGAAAGCATATCATGGCAGAATCTTTTCCGTGTATGGTCCAAATGATCAACCTAATTCTCTTATTGAAACAATGATAAAAACAAAAATAGAAGGAAAGAAAATGTTACTAGGTCCTTGTGAACATGACTGGAATTTTACTTATATTGACGATATTTCTAACATGATTTTAGGTCTTATTAAAAGTGGAGCACCTTCTGGTATTTATAACTTAGCAAGTAAAGATACCAGACCATTAAAAGAATTTGTAAACAGTGCGTTAGAAAACATTCCTTCTCTTTATCCAGGAACATGTATTATTAATGGTAGAGAAGGTGGCGCGAGTGATATTCCTTTAAGACCAGATACGAGTAAATTAAGAGAATATGTAGAGGTTTTTGATACGCCATTTGAAGAAGGAATTTTGCAGACGATTAATTATGATTTAAAAAGGAAGAAAGTAAAATGAGAAAAAAAATTAGTGTTATTGTTTCTTGTTATAACGAAGAAGAATCATTACCTTTATTTTATGAAGAAATGAGTAAAGTTATGGATGAAATGTCTCAAAATGATTTTGAACTTATTTTTGTAAATGATGGCAGTCGTGATAATACTTTAAAAGAAATCAAAGAATTAAGAGCCAAAGATAAAAGAGTGAGATATATTTCTTTTTCTCGTAACTTCGGAAAAGAAGCAGCGATGAAAGCTGGTCTTGATTATTCTACGGGAGATTATGTGACTTTAATGGACGCTGATTTACAAGATCCACCTAAAATGCTACCTGAAATGTTAAATATTTTAGAAAAGGAACATTATGATTGTGTAGGAACAAGAAGAGTTACCAGAAAAGGAGAACCTGTTATACGTAGTTTCTTTGCTCGCAAATTTTATAAAATTATTAATAAAATGAGCAAAGTAGAAATGGTAGATGGAGCAAGAGATTATCGGCTTATGACAAGACAAATGGTGGAAGCTATTAAAAGTTGTGAAGAATATAATCGTTACTCGAAAGGACTTTGGAGTTTTGTCGGTTTTAAAACCAAATGGCTTGAATTTGAAAATGTTCAAAGAGTTGCTGGTGAAACAAAATGGTCATTCTGGAAATTATTTAAATACGCGATTGAAGGTATTGTAGCTTTTACAACAGCCCCTTTAACCATGGCGGCCTTTCTTGGTATTCTTTTCTGTTTTATCGCTTTTATTATGATTATTGTTATCATTTTTAAAACTCTTGTCTTTGGTGATCCAGTAAGCGGTTGGCCAAGTCTTGCTTGCATTATTATCTTTGTAAGCGGGATTCAGTTATTCTTTATGGGAATATTTGGTGAGTATTTAGCAAAGACCTATTTAGAGACTAAAAAAAGACCTGTTTATATCGTTAAAGAAACCGAAAAAGACAGCGATTTGAAGGCATAAATTGTCTAAAAAAATTTATGATAAAAAGTGCTTGACAAACCATAACCTATCGGTTAGTATATTAACTACCAATTCACTTTTGACGGCGAATTGGTGCTAGTATCACACTAGTCAACCCCTTTTTATTCTTTTACGAGAGACACAATGTGTCTCTCCATTTTTTTGTATCTTGATAAAACAAATGTTCTTATGTTATACTTTGCTTAACAGGTGATTATAATGGACTTAAAGGACATAGATTTAATAAGTTTTCAAAACTTAAAATATTTAGAAAAATATAATATAACAACTTCCAAAGATTTATTAGAATTTTATCCTTATCGTTACCAAGTCTTAAATCCAAGTTCTTTAGAATCGAAAGACAATCTTTTAACAATTAATGCCAAAATAGTAAGTACTCCTATCATAACTTATTTGAAGAGTAAACTTAATGTTTTAAGATTTAAAGCCATCGTAAATAATCAGATAATTAATGTATCAATCTTTAATCGGGGTTTTTTAAAGAAAAATTTAACAATTGATAAAGAAGTTATTCTCATTGGCAAATATAATGATAAATTAAATTCTTTTACTGCCAGTGAAATCAAAATGGGCAGACTAAATAACACGCAAATTATCCCTCTTTACCATAATGTGAAAGGAATCAAAAATAATACTTTAGAAAAATATATAAAATATTTACTAGAAAATACAACGATTGTAGATGAGTTACCATCTTACTTAAAAGAAAAGTATCACTTATGTTCTTTACAAGAAGCTTATCAATATATTCATTTTCCTAAAAATAAAGAAGAATTAAAAGAGGCTCAAAGACGTCTTATTTTTGAAGAATTATTTGAGTTTATGCTTAAAATGATGTTTTTAAAAGAACTGAATCAAACGGGAAAAGGTATTTCTAAAGAGTTTGATGAAAAAAAGGTAAAAAAATTCTTAGAAAATTTACCCTTTACTTTAACAGAAGATCAACAATCGGCAATAGAAGAAGGACTTCATGATTTAAAAGACAAAAAAAGGATGAACCGTCTTTTACTAGGAGATGTTGGTTCTGGAAAAACCATTGTTGCCACAGTTTTACTATACGCTAATTTTCTTTCGGGTTATCAAGGTGTTTTTATGGCTCCTACGGAAATACTAGCCACACAACATTTTTTTAATACTCATGCCTTATTTCAAGCCTGTAATGTTCAAGTAGACCTTTTAGTAGGAAGTATGTCTAAGAAAGAAAAAGAAAATATTTTGCAAAGGATAAAAAATAAAGAAATAGATATTTTAATTGGTACTCATGCTGTTTTAAATGAAAATCTTCATTTTGCTAATTTAGGTCTTGTTGTAACAGATGAACAACATCGTTTTGGTGTTTGTCAAAGAGAAAATTTACAAAATAAAGGAGACTATCCCGATATGCTTTTTATGAGTGCTACACCTATACCAAGAACATATGCTCTTACTTTATATGGAGATATGGATACATCAATAATTAAACAGAAACCTCATGGTCGGAAAGATATTATTACTAAGGTAGTGTTAGAAAAAGATTTAAAAGAAGTCTTATTAAATACTTTAGAAGAAATTAAGAATGGTCATCAAGTTTATGTCGTAGCACCCATGATTGATGAAAATGATGAAAATAATTTAAAAAATGTCTATCTTTTAAAAGAAAAATTTTCCCTCGCTTATCATGAAAAAGTACCTATTGGCATTTTACATGGTAAAATGAAAAAAGAAGAAAAAAATGAAGTAATGAACGCTTTTAAAAATAATCAAATAAAAATACTTATTTCTACAACCGTTGTTGAAGTAGGCGTAGATGTTTCTAATGCGACAGTGATGATTATTTTTAATGCCGAAAGATTTGGTCTTGCTACTTTACATCAGTTAAGAGGAAGAGTAGGAAGAAGTGATTTACAATCTTATTGTTATTTAATATGTAATGAAAAAAAAGAAAGACTTATGGTTTTAGAAGAAAGTAATGATGGCTTTTATATAAGTGAAAAAGACTTTGAATTTCGGGGTGAAGGAGACTTATTTGGAATAAAACAAAGTGGTGATATGGCCTTTAAAATAGCCGATTTAAAAAGAGATTACCATATCTTATTAGTAGCTAAAAAAGAAGCAGAATATTTTCTGCAAAACAAACTTTACACCCAAAGACAACATTATGAAAAAATTATTCATAAAATTGATTTTACTAATTGACGAAGTAAAAAGATTATAGTACACTTTATATAGTGTAGTTCGAATAAACTACACTGGTATACATTCACGATTACTTCTGAGTGTGTATTAACAAACCCCCTGTGAGAGCGTAAGCTCTCTTTTTTGATAGAGAAAATACAAATTCTATTAATAAATAAAAAAATAAGCCCTTTTAAGGCTTAATTTTGGATAGTTACATATTATTTTTGATGTTTAAAATTTCTTCTTCAGGTAACTTTGATATCTTTATAATATCCTTCATAGGCATGTTACTTTTTAACATTTCTTTCGCTATATTCTCATATGCTTCTTTTTTACCAGCTTCTGTTGCTTCTTTAATTTCTGTGTTATGGCACTTTTCTTCATCTTCTTCTTTGGTCATGTAATTAAAAAAATCAGGATTTTCATTTACTTTTTTAACCTCGTTCATAAATTTTCTTACCTTTCCATCACTCGCTAATTCAGCTAAGTCTTTTTCATCTAAATCAAGCATAATTAAATACTTGAATTTCTGAATGTTTACTTCGTCTTTAGCATACCAATAATTTAAGACTTTGTCCATATTCCATTCGACAATTTTAAAGTTACGAACAAAGTTTTTCTCACCATCATTCAAAGTATAAATCCGACATATTTTATTGTCTTTCTTATTCATACCATAAGTAAGATTTAATTGGATGATTAAAGTATCTTCACTGTAGCTATCACCTTTTAAAGTGTATCTACTGTAAACATTACATAAGAAGGCTAAGTTTCTGGTATGAAGATAATCTTTAGGTTCTGAGTTAATCTCAATACCAATATAACCTTCACTCGTTTTTAAAAGTAAATCACAATACTTTTTACGAGTATTAATATTACCTTGAAGAGTTTCCACATTAAGTCTTTGAATCTCATAAACTTTAAGGCTTAAAGTTAGTTCTAGTAAAGCTACTAATAAATCCTCATTTTCTTCTTTTAAAAAGACTTCTTTAAATGTTCTGTCGTAACGACAACTGTAAAATTTTTTTGTTACTTCTAATTCTGTTAACATATCTATTATCCGTTTCTAAGAAAGATAACTTTGCTAGCCTTAAATTATCCTTCTACTTATATATTCAAAAAAAATCTTTGATTTCCTTTTTTTTATTGATTAAATATTAATATTTTTAAAAAATTTACGTATAATTTACATTTTTTGACAGATAAAAAATAATGATGAAATTATCAATTTCTAAAAAAGAACTGTTCATTTAAAAAAGGTTATGTTATAATTTCGGTAGGATGGTAGAGAGATATGAAGAATGTGAAAAATAGTTTAAGTTTTCAAAATATATTTAAAAGAGAAACTAAATTAGCAAGTTATATTATTGTTTGTATGACAATTGTGGTTATTAGTTTGTCTTATGCAATGTTTTTTAAAGTAGAGGGAAATTCAAATAATCAAGAAGTAGTTGCGGGAGAGTTTAAATTTACATATAGTAACGGAACTACCATAACTAACGCTAATAACGCAAAATGCTTTTTACCATATACAGCTGATGAAGCAAGTTTAGTTGTTACAGAATGTTCTTATCAATTAAATGTTCAAAATACAAGTGCCTTAAAAGCTAATTATACTCTTAGTTTAGTAGCTCAAGCAGGTAATGCCTTAGAAGCTACTAAACTAAAAGTTATTTTAAAAAAACAAGATGGAACAACGATGAATGTTGTAAGTGGATATCCTAAAAAAGTAAGTGAATTAACAAATAATGTTTTAGTAACAGAATCATTAGAGCCAAAAGAAACAGTTGTTTATTCTGTTCAACTTTATTTTGATGATACTTCTTTTATAGATGGTGATACGTCAAAAGCAATTAATTATAAAATAGTTGGTTCAGGTTTAGTAGATGAAGCAAATCAAGATGTTACTACTGTTCCAAAAGCAACTGAAACAATTACAACCTTAGTAAGTGGAGCAAATACATCCTCAACAGATGTTTATACTGTTCCAGATAAAACAAGTGATACATGTACTTATACTTTAGCCTATGATGGAACAAGTGATAACAATTTAAGGTATGTTGGGTCTAATCCATGTAACTATGTGACGTTTAATGGTGAAGAGGCTGGATGGAGAATTATAGGTATATTAAACACACCGGAAGGTCAAAGATTAAAATTAATACGTGCTAATTCAATAGGAAATTATAGTTGGGACAACAAAGCTAGTGGTACAGGAAGTTCAATAAGCAATGTTGGCAGCAATGATTGGACAGATAGCGCCTTAAAAGAAGCTTTAAATAATGGAGCGTATTATAACAGAACATCAGGAACATGTCCATATGGTTCCGATGGTTCCACAACGGATTGCGATTTTACAAGTAATGGATTAACAGACGAGTCCAAAAATGAAATAGATACCATAACATGGAAATTAGGTAGTGCCTCAAATTATATTAGTTCATCAAATGGATTAGCAAGTCATTGGTATACATATGAAAGAGGAACAACAGTATATAGTGGCAGACCAACAGAATGGCAAGGTAAGGTAGGATTAATGTATCCAAGTGACTAT
Organism: uncultured Bacillota bacterium; assembly: GCA_905205665.1. Lineage (GTDB taxonomy): Bacteria > Bacillota_I > Bacilli_A > RF39 > UBA660 > Ventrenecus. The sequence continues at coordinate 28,372 of CAJLEF010000013.1, forward strand.
GGTTATGCAACAAGCGGAGGTAGTACTAATGGCCGAACAAGTTGCTTAAATAAAGAATTATATAATTGGAATGCTGATTCTTATAGTGATTGTAAAGAGAATGATTGGCTATATATGACTCCAACACAATGGACATTGTCTTCATATTCATCTTATTCTTACAGCGTTTTTGTTGTCATCGATACGGGCCGAACTTACGATTACTCAAGTGCCGGTAATCAGTGTGCTGTACGGCCTTCTGTATATCTAAAATCAAATGTATCTATTTTAGAAGGTGAAGGTACTCCAGAAAATCCATACGAAATTGGGTAGTGTGAAAGAGGAAAGTTCGTCGCTTTCGGTTTATGACCAGCCGAACCCGATGAAACAAAAGAGCAATCAGGAAGACTTTAGACGTAAGATAAAGCTTCAGTTCAAGTCCAAACTTCTCAAACAAAGAGAAGTTTGGACAAAGTCTTGGTGATAGTAAATGAGTCGTATTAATAGATATAAGTTTATTAAGAGAATGTACCTAGAGTATTTGATTGTGTTTGAAACGAACTTGAGGATATAAATATGAGGGTATTGATAAAGATATTATGGTGAACTTCTGTTCTAGTAAATATCAATTAAGTTGGTTACAAAAGAAGCGTATTAATTATATTATTATGGACAATTTAGATATTGTACCTAAATATGATGATGGGGCTGAGTGGAAATGAATAATTTCTACTTAGCTTCTTTTTTTAACATTAAAAT
>CAJLEF010000014.1 GCA_905205665.1 uncultured Bacillota bacterium
AGAATTATTTAATGAGTATTTATGTGAATGTTGCACTTGATTTGACAAATTATCATGTCAAAAAAAAGTAGTCTTTTAAGACTACTCGTTAGAACAACTACTACTAACATTTACAATGCCGTTTACTTTAATTGTTTCCGTTTGATAGGTTACGGTGTAAGTAATACTTTTTTCTCCTTCTGAAGAAGTATCCACACTGCTTGCTACGATAGTAGCTGCACTTGTTACATCTTTGCCATCAAGAGTAACTTTAATACCTTTTTTAGGATCTACCACACCACCTTTTTCAACACAAAGTTTAATAGGGGTAGCATTTAAAACAGAAGGAGTAGAGCCAGACTCTACCGTGGCTTTTGCACTGACACCACTAGATTCGTTAGCTTTAAAAATACTGTAAGCACTACGAACAACAAATTCATAAGTTCCACTGGTTGTGGCTGTGTAAGTATAAGTATTATTTTCGGTCCAGCCTAAGCTTGTTAAATTACCATTTTTATCTTTTAAGTAAACTTGGTAACCAAACTTACCAATATAAGAATTGTTATAACTTTCATAAATACCCATATATTGATTTTCGAAAAGACTGTAACTCCAACTATAATTAGCTTTATAAGTTTTGAAATATTTTGCAAATTCTTCACGAACCGCTGAGGTATTCAATGCTTGTGGAGTAGAGGCTTTATCCCAAGTAAGGGTAACTTTGCTACCACTTACTGAAGCCTTAACATTAGAAGCGTCACTTAATTTAGTAAATCTTGAAGAAGTATCAGATGGCTCGGTTCCTTCTTTAAATAAGGCCGTGTATTTCATACTACTAGGAGTATATTCACTTGCTCTTTTAGTTGGTAAGGTTTGAGCTTCAATTGTTACAGATTTGACACTGTCAGGTTTTTCGAATTTTGTGGTATTAGTAAGTAAATGGTTAGCTAAATAAGCACTAACTTTTTGTCTGGCCACTGTACCTGTATTTGAGGTGAAAAAATGACTACTATCCATTACATCATAACCCATCCATAAAGAGAAAACATATTCAGTATTATAAGCATTTACCCAATGATCTGGAGTGGTATAAGATGGAACACCAATGGCACTTGCAGAAGCAGAATCAACGCTTGTTGTACCAGATTTAGAAGCAATGCTTGCCCGTAAATTAGAATTTACAGCACCCGCAACTCCTTCACTTGTCGCTTGAAGAAGAACATCGGTAATCATATACGCTGTTTCTTCACTCATGGCTTTTTTCTTTTCATATTTATATTCAGTAACTTCTTCTGTTTCTAAATTCGTTACAGTTGTAAAAGAATATGGTTCAATATAATAACCACCTCTTGCAAATGCCCCATAAGCGGCTGCGTTTTCAAGAGTCGTAAGTCCTGGGTCAAAACCACCAATAGAAGAAGATTCTAAAATTTTACCTTCTGGATTACTTGCTGTGGTAAAGTTATCTTTTGTAATACCTAAATTATTTAAAAATTTCTCAATGTTTTTAACATCATTTTGATGAAATGCTTCTAGAGCAGTGATGTTACGAGAAGAGGATAGAGCATTTTTCATGGTCATAATACCTTTATAACTCATATCCCAGTTGTTAATATAAATACCTTGATTGTATCCATATCTAAAGTCAATAAACATTTGACCAGTAGAAGCATTATTATATTCGATTAAAGGTCCATAGTCGATAAGTGGTTTGGCGGTTGAACCAATTTGTCTACGATAATATTGTTTTTTATTACCAGTACCATAACTTGCCGCACGGTTTGTACCACTTGCAACATAGTTTCTTCCAGCACCTAATCCTTTAATAGAGCCATCACTTACCGAAAGAATAGATAAGCCCATTTGAACTTTATCATCTTTGAAAGCTCCTGGAATACTACCATTTTGAATACCGTTAATCATGTCTTGAACACTTTTATTGAATGTTGTCTTAATTTGATAACTTCCTTTATAAACATCAATACCTAAACGGTCTTTTACTTCACTTGTAACATAATCAATTAAAGCTTGATAAGGATTTGATGAAGCCGCATTGCTTTGTTCTTTTACTAAATTTTTAACATGAATGCTTTGTGCGTCTTTCATTTCTGTTTCTGTAATATAACCATGACGATACATCAAACTTAAAACGGTATTTTTTCTATCGTTTGAATCTTCAGGATTTAAGTAAGGATTGTACGCAACAGGGCTATTATACATTCCTACTATCATAGCTGCTTCTGGTAAAGATAAATCAGAAACAGATTTACCGAAGAAATATTGACTCGCTTGTTCAACCCCTTCAATAGAAGCATAGTTAGAACCACCACTTGCAAACCAACCGGTATTTAAATACATTTCCAAAATTTGTTCTTTGGTAAAGTTCTTTTCAATTTTGAAAACAGCCATATAAATATCGGTAAACTTACGAATGATACCTTCAATACCACTATCTACAGAACTTTTAGTAACATAGTTTTTGGCAAGTTGCATGGTAATTGTAGAAGCACCACCGGCCCCAGATTGGCCCATAACTTGACCCATACTTGCTTTTAAAAATCTCGCTGCGTCAAAACCACTATGTTGAAAGAATCTTGAGTCTTCCGTTGCTACTAAAGCGTCTACTAAAACTTGAGGATAATCTTCATAGTTTTTAATAACTCTGTTTTCACTACCGATACGAGTAATTTCTTCCCCATTATCCCAAGTGATAACGGAAGCTTCTTTAAAATATAAATTTTCTTGGGTAAATTCTGGCGCTGTGAAAATAATATAAAGCCCAAAAGAAATCATCACTGTAGCTATCAAAATACCAATACTAATTAAAGTAATTAGAATAATGTTGCCAACTTTTTTCTTGTTTTTTCTTCGGCTTTTTTTATCTTTTTTTAAATTATCTTTTATTTTTTTTACACTGTTTAATTTTAATTTTTTCTTTTGTGTCGTAGCCATTACAAACACTCTCCTTTTAAATATATTTCATCGACAATTTTTAAATAATCTAAAGGTGGATAAAAACCTTCTTTAATTATTTTACCATATTTTTCTAAATATGAATATGGAATACTTTTTCTTTCATAAGTATTTAAAAATGATACTAAATCTTCACCTTTTAAAAGAAAAATTTGATTATTCATTTTAATGATAACAAAACAAATGCCCCCGTGTTCTAACACTCTTTTTAAATAAATAAGTTGATGTTCATGAAAATTGGCTAAAGGAAATGATGTTTTATTTTGTGATTCTTTAGCTTCAAATTCAATATATTTTCCTTTATAAATTCCATTATAATCTAAGGTAGAAGGAGCTTTAAAAAAGCCATTTTTAATTACTCTTCCTTTATTTGTATAAATGGCTTCACTAATACCTATAGGGGTTGGTTTTTTATTAATTAAGGCTTTGTTTTGTTCATCGTAATAACAATTAGATTCATTAATTAAAGATTCTAAATTCATACCACGATTAGCATAATTAACGGGTTCTTTTTTTATATTGTTTTTTTTGATATTACCGGGATAATTCATATGAAAATACTTTTCTCCTTTACAAATGATATTATACACTTTGTCTGAAATATTTGGCAAGTGATGTCGAAAAAGTAGTTATGAAAAATGTTTTGTAGTAAAATTTCTTTATGAAAAGAGTGGATATAAAATGATATCATTACAAACAATTCTTAACCGGATGATTTTTAAGATTGAACATATCGATTTAGAAATTGCCGAACTTGCTTTACAAAATTCTTTTTTGGATAATAATAGTAAAGAGGAAAGCAGGTAATTTTTATGTTAAAGTACGTAGCTATTATAGACGGGAATCATTATCATCCTGATTTAGAACAATTTTATTTTCTTCATTATTATATGAATGGTTATTTTTGTAATGATTGTTTGATTTATCGTTATTCAAAAGATGTTGAAGATTTTTTAAGAGGCTCTAAAAGTATTCAAAATACTTTTCTTTTGGTTTTAGGAAGTCAAAATGTTTTAAATGAAACTTTACTTGCTATGACCCATTATCATCTTTCTAATGTCGTCATTTATGTTCCTTATATAGATAGGAAAGAAAATTATCTCAAAGATTTAAATTTAGAAATTCATAAAAGACTTCAAACATCTCCAGAGAAAGTAACTTTATATCAATATGATGATGAAAGTTATTGTGTTCATCAGATTAATGGGAATCTTCCTTTAAATTTATTTGCAAAACCAAGTTATAATGAATTGAAAAAAGTTATGGATAAAGAACCTTCTTTAATGCGTGTTCAAATAGACGATAAAAAAGTAATTGGTAAATATCAAGGTTTTGTATGGCTTAATGATTATTTAGATAGCTTGTATATTCAAAAAAGTAAAATTATGCTTTTAAAACAAGAAAAAAGTTTAAAGAAAATATTAAAGCTTCGAGAATGCATAGAAGAACAAAAATTATGGAAAATACCAGATATTGTGGAGATGTGGGAAGGTGTTCAAATAGAAATAGAGATGAAAAATAATATAAATTCTATAAATATAGATAGTAGAAATATTAAAAATGCTCCTAACAAACTCGTCTTAAAACCAGCTCAAAACATTTTTTTAATTAAGTAGTAAAATTTAATAATTATTAAATGTCTAAGAATTCATGATATAATTACCATAAAATATGGAGGATGTCATGAGAGAAGAAGATAAACGTTTACTAGAATATGATACTTATTTTCAAAATAGCTTACCTATATTCCAGGAAGCTTTTATAAGTTACTATGGGGAAAGTGAAAGAAAAGAAATAGAAGAGAAATTTAAAAATGCCCTTTATATTCCATATCGCGATATTGACTCTCAAAAATTAATCATTGATGATTTAGAACATAAATATTTTGAAATATATTTAGATGAAGAGTTAACGGCTCGTGGTTTAATGGATATGAAAGAATTATGTTTTTCTTCCTATAAATATGAACATTTCAATCTTATGAATATAAAATATTTTTCAGATTTTGCGTCATTAGCTTTACAAAGTGAAGAAGAACGAATGGAAAAGTTTATTCAAGAAGGTTTTGAAAATATTAAAAATATTAAAGAGGATATAACTTTAGAGGAATATAAAAACTATTTAGATCAAGGAAGTATTCCAGAAGAATATTTTTATGGAAAAGCAAGATTTTATCATGATAGAGCAAACTATTTTTTAGATAAAGGTAATATTGAAAGAGAATTTGAATCAAAACGAGTATTATTTTATGCCCACTTTAGTCAGTTGTTATCTTTTGATGATATGGCTAATATTGAAAATTCATCGGTATTTAAAAAGTTGCAAGAATGTTATGAATGTTACAAAAGAAGTTCTATAAAATATGAACAATTTAAAAAAGAATTAGAGCCTTATATCACTTTTGTAAAGGAGGATGAAAAAATAAATCTTTCTTTGCATAAAACATACCAGCAAAGATATATAAAAGATTTGACATCCTTAATGGATGATGATAAAAAACAAGCGATAAATCTTTATACCGAAAATTTTAATTATGCAAATTATCCTACTTTTTTAGACAATTATGGTGATTTTGAGGAAAGACAGCCTTTAATTTTTAATTTTAGCAAGCAAAATGAGCAACTTTTAAATAAGTCTGGGGTAAGTGAAATAACAAAAGGAGATATTTTAAGGGCAAGAGTAAAATATTTTAAAAACTTAGGAATTAATGTCGCTGAAAAAGATTTAGAAAGTTTAAAAAATAGCGAATATTGGCCTTCCTATGATTATGTTTCTCAAGTTCAAAAAATTAGAGATGATTGTCTGGATGATTTCACAAAAGAATATCGTTTGCAAAGTCCCTTTTATCAAAAAATAAGAGAAAAATTAAATCAGAAAAAATTTGCTGGTTCGATAAGTGATTCTTTTTGGGATATCATTGCTACACGTGGTACTTTTGTCCAACCTAATTTTATTTATAAGGATGATGATTTAAGTCTTTTTCCAATTGTTGTTTTGTGCTTAGAAGATCATAGTTCTTATGGCAAACCTATTATGGACAGTAGAATTAATCATGAATTTAATCACTTATATGAACTTAATTTAAAAGGTCATGATGAAAATAAAGTGTTATGTGTAGATGGCTTTGATGTTTTAACAGACACTCTTGTAAGCATGGGTGAAGAGACAGAAAAAGAGAATGGTTCATCAAAAAGAAAGTATGAATATTTTAATGAAATCATCAATGAATTATTAGCTCAAGGTGTTTCTAAAGTTATGGTTGATAATAATATTGGGATTTTTACACCACCTGATAAAGCACGATATATTGGAAATACAAGTTATGAAAATTATCGATTTTTGGTTCAAGATTTTTTTGATGAGTATTATGAAACTATTATAATAAGTCGTAAAAAAGGTAATGTGACTCCATTGTTTCAAAAAGTTGGACAAGAAAATTTTAATAAGTTAAACGACCTTATTAATTTATTTAATCAAAGATTTCCTTCTATTTCTTTTCTTAATGTTCAGATTGCTCTTAGTGAAAAGAAAGATAATGAAGATACACGTGATTATTATAAATTCGTTAGTGAACGAGACGAAATCTTAGAAAGTATGAGGGAATATTGTCGTAAACAAAGCCTAGCCTAAAAACGATTATAACTCTCATTTTTGTCCTGTTCTTTCAATTGACAAAAAGGATATCTACTGGTAATATTATTTTGAGGAAGTGAGTGTATGAATGATAAAATAGTTTTAAGCCCTGAAGAAATTTATGAAAAAGAGTTTAAAATAGATGCTCGTGGATATCGCCCTCAAGAAGTAGATAATTTTTTAGATATCATTATTAAAGATTATGCTGAATTTAAAAGAATCGTAAGGGGATACGAGAAAGAATATCAAAGACTTAGCAGTGAAAATGCTAATTTAAAAGCACAACTACGCCAACTTCAAACAGAATTAGAGACAAAAGAAAGTGATGAAGATAATGGTGCGGTTAGTAATGTTGATTTATTAAGAAGAATAAGTCAATTAGAAAAATTTGTATACGGAAAATATAATAAATAACTTGACAAATGCTGCATAATATTATGTAGAGGAAAGTCCTTGCTCACACAACCTGAGATGGTTGTAGTGTTTGTGCTTAGGAAAAAAATAACCTAAGGTAGAAATTTATTTCTAACGGCTCCGAGGAAACCTCAAATGGTTTTATTAGGTATAAAAGTGCCAAAGTGACGAAGAAAAGGGAAACCTTGGAAGTGGAACGTGGTAAACCCCACAAGTGAGAAACCCAAATTATGGTAGGGGAGCTATTCAAACGGAATTAAACGGGCGAATGGACCAGCAATGGTAGATAAATATTTGTCGCGTCGAAAGACGTACAGAACAAGGCTTATAAGTTATTTTTTTTATTTGTAAAAATGCAAGGAGTGAGTATCTTGTTTGAAATAGGAAAAACATTGAAAGAAGCGAGGGAAACATCAGGCGTTAGTATTAAAGAAGCCTCGGAAGACCTCGGGATAAGAGATGTTATTTTAGAAAATATTGAAGAAGGAGCCATGGGTTCTTTTAAAAATATTTATGATTTAAAAGATTATATAGCTAATTATGCGAAATATTTAGGCTTAGATGCAGATAGCTTAGTAGATGACTTTAATGAGTATATGTTTGAATATACTTCAAAAATACCTGTTAAAGAAATTGAAAAGAAAATGCAAGAAATGAATAAAGAAAAAACAGAGCCAGAAATTTCTTCTCCTTATTCGAAGCCTATGCGTAAGTATCCTACAAAATATTATGTAGTAACCTATGTTTTCTTAATTTTAATGGTGGTATTAATCATTGTTTGGAGCGTTTCACAAATCAGTGAAGCAAAAGGTATTGGTGTCATAGAAAGTAAAGGTGTTGTTAATGAACTTCGCTAATAATTTGACTAGGAGCCGTATTGTTATGGCTATTATTATTTTAATCATTTTACTTTTTCCTTGGAGTGATATCCATTTTACTTTTCCAACTTTTTTAGTGGCTGGCAAAGTTTTAGTGGATAGTAAATATATTATAGCTGGCTTTATCTTTGTAATTGCTTCTGTTACAGATTATTTAGATGGTCAAATGGCTCGTAAAGAAAAAAAGACAAGTGATTATGGTGCTATTATGGATGCGATTGCTGATAAAGTTTTAGTAAATGGTGTTTTAATTGTTTTAGCTTATCAAGGTTTTATTAGTGTTTTAATTCCTGTCATTATTGTTATCAGAGATATAATAGTAGACGCATTAAGAATTGGGGCAGCTAGTAAAAAAATGATTGTAAAAGCAAACAAATGGGGGAAAGTAAAAACCATGACTATGCTAATAGGTATTTCCTTAATGTTATTTTATAATTTACCTTTTGAAATTTGGAATATTTATTTAGCCGAGATTTTAATTGATATTGCCACCGTGTTATCCGTAGCAAGTGGTGTTATTTATTATTTTGATATTAAAGACAAAGTATTAGACTGGAAAATCTAATGCTTTTTTCTTTAAATACAAATGTTCGCTTATGTGTTGACAACTAATATAAAGTAAGTTACAATGATACCAGAAAGCGAGAATATATGATTTTTATGAAAACAACCAAGGAAGAAAAAGATAAAGATAAAGTATTAGAACAAGTATTAATGGATATTGAAAAGCAATTTGGAAAAGGAGCTGTCATGCGTTTAGGTTCTGAAGAACACATGGAAATTGATACGACTTCCAGTGGTTCTTTAGCTTTAGACATTGCCCTAGGAGTAGGAGGATACCCTAAAGGAAGAATTATTGAAATTTATGGTCCAGAATCTTCTGGTAAAACAACCTTTGCACTGCATGCCATTGCTGAGGTTCAAAAAAATGGTGGTCGGGCGGCTTTTATTGACGCAGAACATGCCCTAGATCCTGTTTATGCCAAAAATCTAGGCGTTGATATTAATGAACTACTTTTGTCTCAACCAGATACTGGGGAACAAGCTTTAGAAATTTGTGAAGCTCTTGTGCGAAGTGAGGTCGTCAATATTATTGTTGTCGATTCAGTAGCAGCTTTAGTACCTAGAGCTGAAATCGAAGGAGATATGGGCGATAGCCATGTTGGTCTTCAAGCTCGTTTAATGAGTCAAGCCTTAAGAAAATTATCAGGAGCTATTAATAAAACCAAAACTACTGCAATCTTTATTAATCAATTAAGAGAGAAAGTAGGAGTTATGTTTGGTAACCCTGAAACAACACCAGGTGGTCGTGCTTTGAAATTTTATTCTACTATTCGCCTTGATGTTCGTAGGGGAGAACAAATAAAAGTTGGTGACCAAATTTTAGGAAATAGAACAAACATTAAAGTTGTTAAAAATAAAGTAGCCCCTCCATTTAAACTCGCATCCGTTGATATCATGTATGGTACTGGCGTTTCTCGTGAAGGTGAAATCATTGATATTGCCTCTGACCTTAATATTATTGATAAGTCTGGTGCTTGGTATTCTTATCAAGGTCAAAAAATTGGTCAAGGTAAAGAAAATGTAAAACTTATGTTAAAACAAAATCCTGATATGAAAGAAGAAATTGAAAGAAAAATAAGAGAACATTATGGATTTAAAGTGAATAAAGATTCTAGCAAGGAAAAGGATACGAAATAGTATCTTTTTTGTTTACAATAAATTGACGACATCTTTACACTCAAAACTTATGTCTTGTAAATCAAAGAAAAGTTCTATATAATAAAGCTATAGATTTTAATAAAATATTATTTTCTATAAATAGTAAGGAGATTGAAATGGAACCATTAAGAATATGGTCCATCTTATTTGTCCTTGTAGGTATATTTTTGGGAATTGGTTTTGCTGTACTTTTCTTCTATATCAGAGGAAATAGTTTGGCAAAACAAGCTAATAAATTAATTGAAGACGCCACAAAAGAGGCAGAAAAACAAAAACGAGATAGAATGATTGAATTTAAAGAAGAAAGCTATCGTCTCAAACAAGAAGCTGAAAAAGTCATAAAAGAAAAAAAAGAAGAATTAAAAGAATCAGAAAAAAGATTACAAACAAGAGAAAATAGTTTAGATAAAAGAGATGAGATTCTCCAAAAAAGAGAAACTTCTTTAGATGAAAAAGAACAAAATTTATTAGCAAAACAAAAAGAAATCCAAGTCAAAGACGAAAAGGTGGAAGAAATCTTAAAAGAAGAAATGAGTCGTTTAGAAAAAATTGCAAAATTTAGTAAAGAAAAGGCTCGTGACTTAATTTTAAAAAGATGTGAAGAAGAAATGAACGGCGAGATTGCCGAACTTGTAAAAGAAAAAGAAAGAGAAGCTAAATTAACAGCAAATGAAGTTGCCAAAAATATTATAGTAGAATCTATGCAACGTTATTCAGAAGATGTTGCAACAGAACAAACCGTGAGTACGATTAGTTTACCTAATGATGAATTAAAAGGAAGACTAATTGGTCGTGAGGGAAGAAATATTAGAACGATTGAAGCAGTGACAGGTGTTGATTTAATAATTGATGATACTCCTGAAACTATCGTAGTATCCTCATTTGATCCACTACGTCGAGAAATTGCCAAAATAACCATTGAATCTTTAATTAAAGATGGTCGTATTCATCCTTCAAGAATTGAAGAAGTTTATGACCGTGTTAGTAAAGACATGAATAATAAAATTATTGAATTAGGTAACGAAGCATGTTATGACCTTGGTATTACCAAAGTAGATCCTGAACTTGTTTATTTAATTGGAAAACTTCATTTTAGAACGAGTTATGGTCAAAATGCTTTAAAACATTCCAAAGAAGTTGGGGAGTTATGTGGTTTAATGGCAGCTGAGTTAGGAGAGAATGTTGCTTTAGCTAAAAGAGCGGGTTTATTACATGATATAGGTAAATCTATTGATTATGAAGTAGAAGGAAGTCACGTTTATATAGGAGCTGATATTGCCAGACGTTATAAAGAAAGTGATACCGTTATTAATGCAATTTTATCTCATCATGGTGATGAAAAACAAAACAATGTTATTTCTGTTTTAGTACAAATTGCCGATACTTTATCTGCTGCCCGTCCTGGTGCTCGTAATGATTCTTTAGATAATTACATTAAAAGACTCGAACAATTAGAAAGCATAGGTAACTCTTTTGAAGGCGTTGAAAAAACATATGCTATGCAAGCAGGTCGAGAAATAAGAGTTATGGTCAAACCTGAAGAAGTATCGGACGCGACCTCATACAAAATTGCTAAAGATATCAAAGAAAGAATTGAAAAAGAAATGCAATATCCAGGAACTATTAAAATTGTAGTTATCCGGGAATCAAGAGCCTTAGAAGAAGCAAAATAAACTTGCTTCTTTTCTTCTTTTTTTGTAAAATAAGGGCATAGGAGGCATGAAAAATGTTACATGATATTTTATTAATTATTATTGGACTTATTATTGGGGTAATCATTGGTTTTTTTGTTGCTAGAACAATGATGAAAAAATACATGCAAAAAAATCCCCCAATTAATGAAAAAATGATTGAAACAATGATGACAAGTATGGGACGTAAACCAAGTCAAAAACAAGTTAAACAAGTTATGAGTCAAATGACTCGTTATATGTAAAGTACACTTAGGTGTATTTTTTTAAACTCTGTTGCATAAATTTTTTTAGGATGACGGAAAAGTTATTGACGAGATGTTCTTTTGTGTGTTATCCTATTTTTATAGTAGAAGAATAAAAGGTGATTGATTAAATGAAAAATTTTCTAGAAAGTTTATATCAAATAGAAAACTTTGGTATTTATTTATTTGTGTTTATTGGTATTTTAATTGTTTTATTTTTAGTTATTCTTTTTTTCGGTAAAAAAGATTCTGTAAAAGAAGAAAAAGAGAATACAGAAGTATCAAAAGAAGAACCACAAGTAACAGAAGAACCTAAGGTAGAAGAGCCTTTATTTAAAGAAATGAGTGAAAACATTCCCGTTGAAACACCTCATTTAAAAAGTGAAAATGTTGAAGCACCAATGCCAACTGTTAATAATGTTTTAAATGAAGAAATACCTTCTTTTGAAGAACCAGAAAAAAGTCCTGTTGTAGAAGATGCAGTTGTAACACCAAAAGAAGAAAAAGAATTTGATTTTGACGCTTTAGCAGCAGCAATTACTAAAGAATTAGAAAGTATTGAGAAAAAAGAAAATACCGTTGCAGAACCAGTAGCGCCAGTTTTAGAAGAAACCAAAGAAGAGCCTTTACACTTCGAAACAGATATGGTTAAAGAAGAAATAAAAGTAGAGGAACCTAAAGAAGAAATTAAGGCTGAAGAAAAAGAAGTTAAAAAAGAAGAACCAAAAACTAAAAGAGTTATGCCAACAGTTTTTAGTTCCGTTTATGTTAATCGTTCAGTAGAAGAACCTAAGATTTTAAAAGATGAAATAAAAAAGGCTGAAGAGCCTAAAGTAGAAGAAGCTCCATTAAAAGCTAAAATTGAATTACCAAAAACGATTGACTTACCAAAACCAAAGGCTAATCCAGAACAATTAGAGATAAAATAGTAAAGAAGTGTCAGATAGGCACTTTTTTTTCATAATTTTTTTATGCTGTGCTATAATACGGTTAGGGAGTGATTACTTTGAAACTATTTAATAATAATAAAAGCGATAAAATTAATATGGAAGAAGTTAATGAAGTAATCGATTTATCAAAAAAGATTTTACATTTCTTTTATATAGCTATGATTATCGCGACTGTTTTTATTGTCACCTTAATAGCGCGTGAATGGGGAGTTTGGAATTTCATCTTAAATATTTTAAGTGTTTTATCGCCATTTTTTATTGGCTTTGTGCTAGCCTGGATTTTAAATCCACTTGTGAATAAATTAGAAAAAAAGAAAATGCCCAGAGTAGTAGGTTCTATGCTCGTTTACGCCATTATGATTTTATCTATTGCGTTATTTGTAGGATATATGCTTCCCGTTATTTATGATCAAATTCAAGTACTAATACGTAATTTACCATCTATTTTCAATGAAGTTGAAATATTCATGAATAATATTGTAAGTCGTCTTGGAAATATCGATGGCGTTGATTTTGTTAGTATTAAAAATCAAATTTTTACAACGATTACCGGTAGCTTTAATAACTTTATGACTTCATTACCTAATACGATTATGGGAATGGTAGGTAATTTATTTTCTAGTTTAGTTACGATTTGTTTTGGACTCGTAATAGGACTTTATATGCTTATTGATTTTGATTCAATTAATGGACACTTACTTAACTTACTACCTAAGAAAAATCGTTTTGAAGCTTCCTTATTAATTACAAATATTTCAACAGAAGTTAGAAAAAGTGTCAATGGAACTTTACTAGTTGCTTCTATGGTCTTTGTTTGTGATAGTTTAGGTTTCTTCTTTATTGGTCTTCAAGCACCCCTTTTATTTGGGTTATTATGTGGTATTACCGATTTAATTCCTTATGTAGGACCATACATCGGTGGTATTGTCGCCGTGATTGTTGGTTTTGCTCAAAGCCCTTTAATTGGTATTTTATCTTTAATTATTGTCGTTGTTGTGCAAATGGTTGAAAACAATATTTTACAACCTATCGTCATGAGTAAAACCACCGAGCTTCATCCCGTTACTATTATTGTAGGACTTTTACTTTTTGAACATTTCTTTGGCATTGTTGGTATGATTTTATGTACGCCTTGTATGTCTTTAGTCAAAGTTGTATGGCGTTTCTTTAAAGAAAAGTATAATTTATTTCAAGATAAAGACGAAATTATTTTAAGTGAAGAATAAAAAATATATATCTTTAGGTATATGTTTTTTTTACATAAAGAAAGGAAATCACGAATTAAAAAAGTGATGAGGTGTTTTTGATGAAAATAATTTTAATTGCTGGTAAAGCAAGAAGTGGCAAAAGTTCTTGTGCTTCTTTATTAAAGACGTTATGTACAGAGAAAAACTACAAAGTAGCCATTACAGAATATAGTAAATACATTAAATTATTTGCTAAAGAATTAGTTGGTTGGGATGGTGTTTCTTCACCTAAGCCTCGTAAATTTTTGCAAGATTTTGGAAGCTATGTCAGACATTCTTCTAATGACCCTTATTATTTTATCCGAAGAATGAAAGAAGACATTGCCATATATGAGCATTTTGTTGATATTTTAATTATTAGTGATGTTCGTTTTCCGAGTGAAATCACGGAGTTAGAATATTTACATCCGCTTACTATAAAAGTAGAAAATAATTTAGAAGTTAGTGATTTAAGTTTACAAGAACAAGCTCATGAAACGGAACATGCACTTGATAATTTCACTAAATTCGATTATAGTATTAAAGATAAATCATTAAATGAAATGAGAGAAATATTGAAAAAAATAGTGGAGGAAGAATTATGAAGTTAAAAGATTTATATATTGATTATTTTGTCAGTAAGGGTCATAAACAAATTCCTAGTGCTCCGGTAGTACCTGAAAATGATCCTTCTGTTTTATTTAATACTGCTGGCATGCAACCTTTAATTCCTTATTTAATGGGAAAACATCATCCATATGGTAAAAGATTATGTGATTATCAAAAATGTGTGAGAACTAATGACCTAGAAGAAATCGGTGATAAAACTCATCATACTTTTTTTGAAATGCTTGGTAACTGGAGTTTAGGCGATTATTTTAAAAAAGAAAGTATTGGTTATAGTTTTGAATTTTTAACGAGTGTTTTAAATATTCCCGTTGAAAAATTAGCAGTGACGGTTTTTGAAGGAGACGACAAAATCCCCAGAGATGAATTTTCTGCTAATCGCTGGATGGAATTAGGTATCAAAAAAGAAAGAATTGCTTACCTTGGTAAAGACGATAATTTCTGGATTCCTGGTGATTCTGGACCATGTGGGGGCGATACCGAAATTTTTTATTGGCGTGATGATTCATCAGTTCCTGAAAAATTTGACCCCGAAGATAGTCGTTGGGTAGAAATTTGGAATAATGTTTTCATGGAATTTTATCAAGATGAAAATGGTAATGTTACGGAATTAGAGCAAAAAAATGTGGATACTGGTATGGGTCTTGAAAGAGTTGTCGCTGTTTTAGAAGGAAAAACAGATAATTATTTAACAAGTATTTGGGATAGAGCGAGAATTTGTTTAGAAAAGTTAAGTGGTTTAACTTATGAAGGCAATGAAAAATCTATGCGTATCATTCTTGACCATATTAGAACGAGTGTTTTTATTGCTGGTGACCCAGCTGGTATTAAACCAAGTAACACTGACCAAGGCTATATTTTAAGGAGACTTATTCGTCGTGCTGTTCGTCATGAAAGAAAATTAAATATTGATATTAATTCTGATATTGATATTGAACTTGCAAAAATTTTCATTGAAGAATATGCACCTTATTATAGTGAATTAAACCAAAATAAAGATGTTATTTTAGATGTTATTAAAAACGAAAAAATAAAATTTAGTCGTACTTTGGAAAAAGGCTTAAAAGAATTTGAAAAAATTGCTCTTCATACCAATGTTATTGATGGTGTGACTGCTTTTCATTTATATGATACTTATGGCTTTCCAATTGAACTTACTATCGAAGAAGCTAAAGAAAGAGATATGACGGTTGATGAAGAAGGATTCAAAGAAAAATTTAGAGAACATCAAGAAAAATCAAGAACCGCTTCTAAAGGAAAATTTAAAGGTGGTCTTTCTGGCAATAGTGTGATTGAAACCAAATATCATACGGCAACTCACTTATTAAACGCCGCTTTAAAAAGAGTAATTGGACCTTCAGCTCATCAATTAGGTAGCAATATCACCGAAGAACGTTTACGTTTTGATTTTCCTTGTGATCATAAATTAACAGAGGAAGAAAAAACAAAAGTAGAAGATTTAGTGAACGAATGGATTAAAGAAGATATGCCAGTTATTTGCATCGAGATGAGTAAAGAAGAAGCTATCGCTTCCGGTGCAGAATGCATGTTTGTTGATAAATATCCTGAAAGAGTCACAGTTTATTCTATTGGCGATGTATCCAAAGAATTATGTGGGGGACCACACGTTTCTCATACCGGTGAAATTGGACATTTTAAAATAAAAAAAGAAGAATCTTCTAGTGCTGGTGTTCGAAGAATTAAAGCAGTTATTGAATAAAATTGACCATAAATTGTCGTTGTTATTCTTATGGTAAAATGCTATAATTTTATCATAGGAGGAAAAGTAAAAATGAAAGAATTGAAAGGGAAAGAAAAATCCAAAAATGTAGCGATTGAACTATGGCGATTTATTATTGCTGTGGCTATTATAGGCTTCCATGTTGGCTTTATTATTGCCAGAACTTGTAATGGTACTAATGGTTATTACATGACTCCAGAAGCTAAATGGTTCTTCGGTTCAAGTGAAGTTTTATTGATTTTTACCTTAACCGCAGGATACTTTATGGTAGCTCATCATGAAAAAAGAAAAGATAATCCCGAATATGCTTCCCAAAGTCCTTCTAGAAGAGCTTGGGACTATACATGGGCACGGGTAAAAACACTTTTACCAACCCTTGTTTTAGGTTATATTTTAGGTGTTATCTTCTGTACCAAATTCTATTATCCAGATTACAGTTTGCAACAAGTTTTAACGATGATTGTCAATAGTGCTTGGGAATTTTTAGGTTTTCATGCGGCTGGACTTAGAAGTACAGGTAATGAATTTTTCAATTTAAATGGACCACTTTGGTTTATTTCAGCCATTATTATTGTAGGCTATTTTCTATACTATCTTCTTTGCAAAAACAAAGACTTACTAATGGGCTTTATCGCTCCATTTGGTACTATTTTCTTTGCAGGTTGGTGGTGTTTTACAGGTACAAGAGCTGCTCAAACAGCATGGAGTACTTTTGGTCTACAAACGGCTTCTACAAATGGTATGGGCGGTGCAGCAACCAGTCAAACAGCTACTTTAGGATTTAACAATGGTTTAATTTTTGTAATGATTGGTTTATTAGGTGGTATTATTATTTACAATCTTGTAAACGAGCTTAAAAAACATAAATTTACAAAAATAGAACAAATTGCTATGACAGTGTTAAATGCTTTTTGTAGTGCTTTACTTATTTGGTATACCATCTATCAACCAACTTACTTTAATCTTGAAAGATGGACAGTAGCGCTTTTAATCTTTGTTGTCATTACGTTAAGTTTACTAAACAAAGATTTCTTAACGAACTTACTTAACAATAAATATACCAATAAAGTATTTGCTTACCTTGGCTCAATATCACTTGAAATTTATATGCTTCATTATCCTATTGCCATTTTTGTTTTACGCATGCTTGGTAAGAATAGTGAAACTAATCCATATACATTCTGGCAAATATTTATTCCAACAGCTGTGTTAACAGTTATCTTTAGTGCTATTTTGAGTATTATAAGAAAAACTATCAAAATGTATGAAACAAAATAGGACATAGAGATATGTCCTTTTTTTTAGAAAGGGAGAATTATATGAAAAAAATATTTGTAATTAACTTAGGTACTACGTCTACTAAAATTGCTTATTATGAAGATGATAAATGTATCTATAAAGAAAATTTAAAGCATAATGCCGACGAGATAAAAAAATTCAATACAGTTTGGGAACAATTTTCTTTACGTAAAAATGCGATTGATGAATTTATGAAAGAACATAATATTGTCGTCAGTGAGTTAGATGCGATTGTTTCAAGAGGAGGTCATACTAAACCTCTAACGAGTGGCGTCTATAAAATTAATGAAGAAATGTTAGAAGAGTCTCGTAGTATGAAATATGGTAATCATGTTTCCGATTTAGGACTTAGACTTGCTCATGAATATGCCAAAGAAGGACCTCTTCCTTTTACGGTTGACACGGCTTGTACAGATGAATTTGAACCTTTAGCGCGTTATTCGGGGTTAAAAGAAATAGAAAGATTATCTCGCTTTCATGTTTTAAATCATAAAGCCGTCGCTAAAAAATATGCAAAAGATATCGGTAAAAAATATGAAGATTTAAATCTTGTTGTTTGTCATATGGGTGGGGGAACATCCGTTGCAATTCATCATCATGGTAAAATGATTGATGGAAATAATGGTTTAGATGGTGATGGACCTTTTTCAACGGACCGTTCTTGTGGACTTCCTGTTGGGCAATTAATTGACATGTGTTATAGTGGCAAGTATTCTTATCAGGAAATGCGCCGGAAGATAAAAGGCTTAGGCGGCCTTATGAGTTATGTTGGGGAAACAGACGTCTTGAAAATTCAAAAAAGAGCATTAGAGCAAAATGATGAAAAAGCAAAAGAAGCTTTACTGGCTATGTGCTATCAAACATCTAAAGAAATCGGGGCTATGTCTACTGTTGTGGGTGGTAAAATAGACGCGATTTTAATAACAGGTGGTATTGCTCATTCAGATTTTTTAATGAATGAAATAAAAAAACGAGTAGAGTTTATTGCGCCTGTTCATCTTTATCCAGGTGAATTTGAAATGGAATCATTAGGTGTCAATGTTTATAAAGCCCTTATCGGGGAAGAACCCATTAAAGAACTTTAGGAGGAATCATGTTTAGAAATTTTTTAGAAATTGAAAACTATGTCTTAGAACATAATATGAAAAAAATCGTTGCTCTTGCCAATGCCGAAGATGAATATGCTTTAAAAGCTCTTGTTTTGGCTCATCAAAAAAATATTGTTGAAGCTATCTTAATTGGAAATGTGCCTAAAATAAAAGAATTGTTAAGGAAATTTGGCGAAAAAGAAGAAGATTATACTTTCATTGAATCTTATGAAGAACAAAATTCAGCTCGTATCGTGGTATCATTAGTCAAAGAAAAAAAGGCTGATATTCCTATGAAAGGATTAATGATGACTTCATCTTTTATGAGAGCAATCTTAGATAAAGAAAATGGTCTTATTAGTGAAGGTAGCCTTTTAAGTCAAGCTTCTGTTGTAGAAAATAAAGAAGAAAACCGTTTTATGATTTTTACCGATTGTGCAGTTAATATTGCTCCAGGTGTTAAAGAAAAAATCAAAATTACCGAAAATGCTATTTCCTTAGTTCATAAACTCGGTATTACTTATCCTAAAATTGCTGTTTTATCGGCTCTTGAAAAAGTAAATCCTAAAATTATTAGTACTGTAGAAGCCAGTGAAGTGGCAAGCTTTGATGGATATCAAAAACCTTATTCTATTATTGGACCAGTTGCTATGGATCTTGCTTTATCTAAAGAAGCCGCTCATCATAAAAATGTGACAAGTGATGTTTGTGGGGCTGCAGATATATTAGTTATGCCCGATTTAGCAAGTGGTAATATTTGCACAAAAGCCCTTGTTTTTCTAGGTCATATTAAAATGGCCGGTGTTCTTACTGGTACGAAAAGCCCTGTAATTATGACAAGTAGAACCGATAGTATTGAAGATAAATATCTATCAATTTTAATGGCAGTTTATGGCATTTAATGTCAAACTGTCTTTTTTAAAATAAAAATTAGCACTACCTATTGACAAGTGCTAAAAAAAGAGTATAATGATAAGTGTTGAAAGGAAATGGTGATATTATGAAATTAGTACCAAGAAATTATTATTTAGATGATTTATTAGATAGTTTTTTATCTACGGAGGACGACAATAAAATGAAATGTGATATTTATGAAAAAGATGGTAAATATCATATTGAAATGGATGTACCAGGCTTTCAAAAAAATGAAATTAAAATTGAATGTAATAAAGGAAACATTGTTATAACAGCTGAAAAAACGGCTGAAGAAAAAGACGAACATAAAAAATATATTCGTAAAGAAAGAACATATGGTAAATATCAAAGAAGCTTCTATTTAGGCGATGTTAAAGAAGACGAGATTGAAGCTAAATTTGAAAATGGTATTTTAAATATTGTAGTACCAAAAGTTGATAAAGAAGCTACTAAAAAATATATCGAAGTTAAATAGTAGTTATTCTAAGAAAAAGTGGAGAAGTTCTTCGCTTTTTTTATGCTTTCCTTTTGATAGAGGACTAGTATCCAAGATATTTTTTTGGTATAATGAAGTCCGTGAAGGAGTGTTTACAATGAGTTTTATTAAAATTCCTACTAAAGGAATGCGCGATATTATGCCTGAAGATATGGCCTTAAGAGAATATGTTTTGAAAGTTATGAAAGATACTTATGAGGATTTCGGCTTTGAACTTATTCAAACGCCTTGTGTAGAACACATTGAAAATTTAACAAGCAAACAAGGCGGAGATAACGAAAAGTTGATTTTTAAAATTTTAAAAAGAGGCGAAAAATTAGATTTAAAAAACGTTACTAATGTGGATAACTTAGTGGATTCTGGTTTACGTTATGACTTAACAGTACCTTTAACACGTTTTTATGCCGGTAATATGAATGAGCTTCAAAGTCCCTTTAGAGCTTTTCAAATTGGTAATGTCTACCGTGCTGATCGTCCTCAAAGAGGAAGATATCGTGAATTTATGCAATGTGATTTAGATATTTTTGGGGAAAAAACAAATTTAGGAGAAATTGAGTTAATCAGTGCAGTTACTAGTTTTTTAAAAAAACTTAACTTTGAAGGCTTTCAAATTAAAATTAATGATCGTCGTATTTTAACTTCGATGGCTTTAAGCGCTGGTTTTCAAGAAGAAGATTTAGAAAGTATTTTAATATCTTTAGACAAATTAGATAAAATTGGGTTCGATGGTGTTTTAGAAGAACTTATTAGTCATGGTTATGACGAAAATATTGTAAACCGTTATTTAAACTATTTTAAACAAGAATTATCTTATGAAGATTTTTGTGCTCAATTTACTATTGATGAAGCCATTGTTAAAAATTTAAAAGAAATTATGGATGTTTCTTCAGCTGTTACAAAAGCCAATGTTATTTTTGATCCAACTCTAGTAAGAGGTATGGGATATTATACAGGACCTATTTTTGAAATTGGTGTTGAAGACTTAAATAGCAGTATCGGTGGTGGGGGCAGATACGACAATATGGTTGCTAACTATACAAGTATTTCTGTTCCGGCTGTTGGTTTTTCTGTTGGCTTTGAAAGATTAGTTCTTCTTTTAAAAGAAAGAGGATTCGAAATTCCAAGTAATAAAAAGAAAATCGCTTTTGTTATTAACGAAAAAACAGAAGATGTCTTTTTACAAGCCGAAAATTTAAGATTAAATGGCGATATTGTAAAAATTGTTATGCGTAGCAAAAACTTTAAACATCAAAAAGAAACTCTTTTAGAAAAAGGTTACGAAATCATTGAAATGTAATAAAGAAAAGTTGGTAGTAATTGCCAATTTTTTTTATGTGAAAAAGTTCAAAATAATAACGGTGAAGTATATGAAGAAATATTTTTTTGTAATAACCATTTTAATCATTTTTATTTTAATAACTTTTATTCCTTATAGTTATGGTTATGAAACAAAACTGACAACCATTAATTTAGCCAGTTATTTAGAAGAAAATAATATTACTAATGTTAAAAAGATTTGTAGTAATGAGTTTTGTGATTATTTAAGGAGTGTTAATTTAACCAAAAGTATTTCTATTTATGAAGAAAAATGTGAAAAATATTGGCAAGAAAAAATAGGCTTTCAAAAAGCCTATGAAATGAAGATTAAAGGATTTCCTATTACTGATATTGTATTAATGGACGAGTGAATCTCCTTGATAAATATCTCTTTTTTTCATTTCCTTATCGATATCATTTAAAACACAGAATTTTTTTAAAAGCCATTCGGGAGCAATTAAGTCTTCCTTAGTCGGGTCACCCGTGATTCTTTCAATAACAATTTTAGGATCAAGTTCTTTTAACTGGTCGCAGACAATATCAATATATTCCTCTTTTGTTAAAACATGAAAGTTTGTTTGATAATAGTAATCGGCTAAAGGAGTATTTTTTAAAATATGTAACATATGAATTTTAATCGCATCAATTTTTAAGTTATTTAAATATTTTACTGTTTCTATCATCATTTCTTTTGTTTCAAAAGGAAGACCATTGATAATATGAACGACAGTGAAAATATTTCTTTTTTTAAGTTCTTTAACACAATTTTCAAAGTTTTCTAAAGAATGTCCGCGGTTAATTAATTTTAAAGTTTTTTCATGAATAGTTTGTAGACCAATTTCTACCATTAAAAAAGTTCGTTTATTTAATTCACTTAAATAGTCATAAGTCTCTTTACTAATCGCGTCACTTCGAGTGGCAATAGCAAGTCCTTTTACATTAGGAATTTTTAAGACCGTTTCAAAGTTCTTTTTTAAAGTTTCAAGGGGAGCATAAGTATTTGTACCTGCTTGAAAGTAAGCAATATAAGACGCGACTGGCCATTTTTTGCTGAGAACATTTTTAACATTTTCAAATTGAGTTTCTAAATCATCTTTCACATCACCGGCAAAGTCACCACTTTTATGAGAGCAAAAAATACAGCCATGCCCATTTTTTATATTAGGACAGCCCATGCCCGCATTTAAACTTACTTTAAAAACTTTTTGATGAAACTTATTTCTAAAAAAATAATTTAAAGTATGATATCTTTTATTGTCGTCACTGTATAAAAACATAATTCTTTCCTTTCCAAATTTCCTTAATGTTAAACCTTTCTTTTTCATGTGTCAATTAAAAATGTAAATTTCCTTTGAATAGAAGATGTGTTATAATTTATAAATAGTGAAGAGGGGTCATAAAATATGAATTATATGGACGCTTGTTTTAAACCTGATTACAATAAAGCTAAAAGTAAAAGTGAGGCTATATTTGAAGGAACTAATTATCGTATTACTATTCTTTCGGAACGTTTAGTAAGACTAGAATATAATAAAGATGGACAATTTTTTGACGATTTAACAGAGTTGGTTCGTAATCGTGATTTTGATATTCCTGAATTTAAAGTAAATCAAGATGATAAATATTTAGAAATAACCACTAAATATTTTATGCTTAAATATGTGAAAGAAAAGCCTTTTGAAGGGTTAAATATTGAGATTTATCTTTTAAATACGGATAAGATATGGAACGTTAAAAGTAAAGAAGTTCGTAATTTTAATACGTCTGGACAAGGTTTTATTTTGGATAAAGCTGATTATCAAAAAGGACTTTATTCGGTAGATGGTTTTGTTACCCTTGATGATAATGCCTCTATGATTATTAACCAAGATGGCTTTTTAACACCAAATGTTGAAAATCGTTTTGATAAATATGTTTTTATGTATCGTCGTGATTTTGGAATGTGTCTAAAAGATTATTTTACGTTGACAGGTTATCCACCATTAATCCCTAGATATGCGCTTGGAAACTGGTGGAATAAAAGTGAGATTTATAACTTTATGGATGTTAGCAATCTTTTAAGTAAATTTAATAGAGAAGATATTCCTCTAGCGGTTGTTTTATTAGATGAATTTTGGCATTTAAAAGACGCTAGAGACTTAGATAAATATAAAACAGGTTTTACTTTTAATCGTAACTTATTTTCAGATCCAGTTTATTTTACAAACTTTTTACATGAAAGGGGTGTCAAATTGGGGTTAAATATTAATCCTACCGAAGGCATTATGCCTCATGAAGATGCTTATGATATGATTGCAAGTGAACTAGGACTAAACGACAAAAGTACCATTCCTTTTAATGCTTTTGATAAAAATATTTTACAAATTTATTTACACCAACTTATTGAACCTTTAGAACAAAAAGGCATTGATTTCTTTTGGGTTTCCTATGATGATGCTAAAGACATATTAACGAAAAGAGCCTTATCTTACTATCATTATTATTACGCTGATCGTTTTGATAATAAAAGAGGTTTTATCTTATCTTCTAACGGTAATGTTAATGCCCACCAATATACCGCTTTAGATGGAGGAAGAACCCTTGTTTCTTGGGATGTTTTAAATGAAATACCTTTCTTTGATGCCGCGGCAGCCAATAAAGGACTTTTATGGTGGAGCCATGATATCGGGGGATACATGGGAGGAGTCGAGGACGCGGAACTTTATATGCGTTATGTACAAATGGGAGTTTATAGTCCTTTACTTCGTCTTTCTTCTAAAAGAGGAAAATATTATAAAAGAGAGCCTTGGAAATGGGATGTTAAAACTTTAAAAATCGTTAAAGATTATTTACAAATGCGTCATAGATTAATTCCTTATTTATATACGGAAGGGTATAAATACCACCAGACCGGTAAACCATTAATTGAACCTTTATATTATCAAAATCCTGAAATTTATGATGAACCTAAATATAAAAATGAATATTATTTTGGTTCTGAATTACTCGTATGTCCTATTACCAAACAAAAAGACACGGTTATGAATCGAACCGTTAAAGATGTTTTTTTACCAGAAGGTGTTTGGTATGATTTTAAAACGGGCAAGAAATTTTTGGGTGATAAAAGATATGTCGTTTTCTATAAAGATGAAGATTATCCTGTCTTTGCTAAATCAGGTTCTATCGTGCCCCTTGGTAATTTCTATGAAAATATAAATGATACAAGACCACCAGAAAGTATGGAAATTCATATTTTCCCTGGTAAAAGTAACATTTATAATCTTTATGAAGATGATGGTGAATCTAAACTTTATGAAAAAGGTTATTATTTAATAAGTTCTATCGATTATAACTATTTACAAAATAACTTTACAGTAATTATTCGTCCTATTGAAGGCAAAAGTGGTATTATTCCAGAGTATAGGGATTATAAAATACGTTTTAGAAACACAAGAAAAGCAGAACAAGTCGTCGCGTATCAAGATAATGAAATATTTCCATCTGAGTCTTATGTTTTAGATACAGATTTTGTGGTTGAGGTTAAACACGTTAAAACAAGTTCTCAACTTTCTATTAATTGTAAAGGAAAAGATATTGAAATTGATGCGGTTCGTTTAATTAATGAAGATATTGATTCCATTATTAATGATTTACAAATTAAAACAAATTTAAAAGAAATGCTTGCTAATATCATCTTTAGTGACATGGATATTAAGAAAAAAAGAATAGCGATACGAAAATTAAAACAAGTGGGACTTGATAAAAAGTTCATTTCCATGTTTATGAAATTAATGGAATACGCTTCACAAATTTAATTATTAAAATCAATGTTTTCAATAAAAGATTTTATGGTCATACTGTAATAATGTATGACTTCTTTTTTGCTTAGTTTTTCGTCTTTCAAATAATAATTGGCAAAAGTACTCCCAATCGCATTAGCTAAAAAAGTACATAAAAAATTTTTATAAGTTTTATTTAAAGTCAGATGACTTTTTGTTTCTTCCATATTAATAAGATATTCTACTGCTTCACAAATTTTATTAAAAAATAAATTTTTTAAATTCGTTTCACTAAAAGAATCTTCTAGATTAAGAAGAAAAACTTTATTATTATCGACATAATTTAAAATACTTTCAAAAGCTTCTAGATGATTTTTGATATCAAATCTTGTTTTTACATCTTTGGTATCTTCTTCAATAATCCATTTTATTAAAGCATTAATATCTTCAAAATGATAATAAAAAGTATTACGGTTTACGCCTATAAAAGAAGTAATGTCTTTAATACTAGAGGTGCGAAAGCTTTATATATTTGATAGTTTTATTGATAAAACATCATTTGGTAAAAAAGAATAATTATTTAAAAAAGGCAAGGCTTTTATAGGTCTTGTTTTTTTGCTAAAATGAGACTAGAAAGATAAGAAATGAGGTTAACATGAAGGTATTATCAATTAAAGAGCCATTTGCTACTTTGATAAAAGACGGGGTAAAAAGATACGAAACTCGTAGTTGGAAAACGAACTATCGAGGTGAAATTTATATTCATGCCAGCATAGGGTTAAGTACCTCTTTAAATAAAGAAAAAGGAATGTCTTACTTAAAAAGTGATATCAACCCTGGTTATATTTTATGTCGTTGTAATTTAGTCGATTGTATTTTAATGAATGAAGATTTTATAAATTATATAGAAACTGAAACGACTGAAAAAGATTATGGAGATTATCGTTTAGGAAGATATGCGTGGGAGTTAGAAGTCCTAGAAGTGCTAGAAACACCAATTTTAGCTAAAGGAAGATTAGGTATTTGGAATTATGAAAATAATTAAAAAAAAACCAAAAATAATTTTATGCTACGGGTAAACTTTTTTGTTTGTAATCTTCTTTCAATTGCGGTATATTATTTAAGGCGAGAAAGAGGTTGTATATGAAAGAGTTACGAATGAGAAAAAGTGGTTTGTTTTATGAAACTTTTGATGAAGACGCCGTTATTATGCATTATCTTTTTAATTATAAAATTATAGATGAACGGGTGGCATTCCCAACGAATTCTTTAGATAAAGTTATTAATGCTTTAAATGAGCAAGAAATCGATTATCTCATTATTGGTGGACCAGAAAGAATAAAAAATGAATTTGGAGAAAGTAATAGTTATTCAGAAATTTTAAAAAAGGCTGAAAATAAAAGAGAAGCAGAAGATAGACTAAATGAACTGCTTCCCAAATTAGAAATATTAGATAAAGTCACATTAGATAGTATTTTAACAGAATTTGAAACGAAAGTAGCTAGTTTTTAAGCTTTTTTCTTTTGAAAGAAAAAATAAAGGCTAAATATAAAAATGAAACAATCGTGGAAGAACCCCCATAGCTTACAAATGGTAAAGGTATTCCTATGATAGGGAATAAACCTAAGTTCATGCTAATGTTAATAAATTCATTAACAATGAGACAACATAGAAAAGAAGTAGCAAATATTTTTTGCTCTTTTTTTATGATTTTTTGACTATAAGAGTGAAGATAGGAGTCTAATATAAAGAAACACAAGATGATGATAAGTTCACCACTAATGCCAAATACATTAGCACAAAGAGAAAAAGCAAAATCTGTTGGTGCTTCGGGAATATATATTCCTACCTCGATTAAATTAAACCGAAAGAAAGGGGCACTTCCAATCGCAATTAAGGCATTTTCAATCTGCATGCCATTACCAATAGATAATAATCTATCAATACGATAGAAAATGGATGAACCAAGTAAAGCTAATAAAACCTCTTTTTTAAAAAGATAGAAATAAGTAAAAATACCTCCGATAGCTAATATTAATATACTTAAAATGATGAGCCATCTTTTACGAATGTTGGAAAAAAATAAGGAAACAATGGTAATAATAGCTAAAAATAAGATAGCTCCTGTATCTGGTTCTAGAAAAATAAGTAAAGATGGAATTAAAAATAAGATAAAAACTTTAAAAAGTAACCATAGTTCTTGATACCATTTTTGGGGTTTTTGCTTTGCTAAATAATGGGATAAAAAAAGGGTATAACTTAGTTTCATAAACTCACTAGGTTGAAAGCTAAAATATTTTAAAGAAAGCCATGCTTTTGCCCCGTTGGTACTTTCTCCTATAAATAAAACAAGAATTAATAAAATAATATTTATGATATAAAAGATAAAACTATATTTAAATAATTTTTCTAGCGGTAAAAAATGTTCAACGAATAAAATAATAAATCCGATGGTAAACCATAAAATTTGTCTTTCAAAATGATTAGCAAAAATATCTGTAATGAACTTTGCATGGTACATTAAAACTAAACTGATGCTTATCAGAATAAGAAAAGGAAAATAAAAAAATAATATTTTATAAATCGTTTCTTTTTTCATACTTTTATTATGTTTCATAAATGAAAGTTTTAATCATAAAATAAAGCAAGAGGTGATTTTTTTGAAAGATTTACCAAAGGTTTTTCAAAGTCCAATGGAGAAAAAAATTGATAATAATAAAGAGCTTTTTTATAGTAGACTAAAAGAAATGAAACAAGATAAAAATATTCCGCATAAAATCGATACTATTTTTCATGACCGAAGTTTTGTTTATAAAAAAGAAGTTGAAATAACAGTTAAGGATCAAACGGAGATTAAAACAATCGTTGGCAAAAGTGGCAATTATTTACTTACTTTAGATGGTGATAAGATAAAAATATCTGATATCAAAGATATTAAAATTATTTAAAAGTTGGTGAAAGCCAATTTTTTTTGACATGTTTTGTCGAATGACTTGCAATTAAATTTTTAATATGTAGA
>CAJLEF010000015.1 GCA_905205665.1 uncultured Bacillota bacterium
TAATGAAAGAAAATGAAGATTTATTAAAAGACTTTGATGAAATGCTTTATTATGATAGAGATAAGATGTTTGAAAATGCTTGCTATGAAAAAGGATATGAAAAAGGTAAACAAGAGGCTACTATTGCTACTCGAAAACAACTTGCTAAAGATCTTTTAAAGTTAAATACTCCATTAGAAACAATAATGATAGTTTCTAAACTAAGTAAAGAAGAAATATTAAACTTGAAAGAAAAATAAAAAATTTTTTAGAAAGTATTGTGCTTTTCTAAATTATAAAGAAAAATTCAGTTTAGGCTGAATTTTTTTGCTAGTTATCCAAGTTTTTCATTTTATTTAGGAAGGTGAAATAGATTTACAATTTTTCATTTTTTTGTTATTATTATAATAATTAGAATAAAAGAAAAATAAGCGAGGTTGATTCTATGTACCAAAATATTATAAAAAAAATAACGACTCTTATTGAAATGGCTAATTCAAGCAATACTTATGAATCATTACAATCAGAATTGAAAGTTATCCAAAAAGATTTATTAAAATGTGAACGTGAAATAGAGAAATATAAAATAACAACAAATGAAAGTAAATATATTAAAGCCAGTGATAAATTAATTGATGAAAATATTAAAATTAGTTTAGAAAACAAAATAGAAATGTATGAGCAAGATCTTTTAGATTGCAAAGCTAAAATAGATGAAGTATCTGAAAGTGAAGAAGAATATCATGAAGCTATTCTGAATATTGAAAGAGAGTTAACTTCTTTAGACAATTTTCTTTCTTCTTTAGAATTAAAAGCTAAAACGATAGGTAGTCGTGATAAATCTTCTTATCAATTTTATCAAGGACTTATTGAAGATACGACAAATGAAATGGCTGCTTTAAAAGAAAAATTAACAGATAAACAATCTTCTTATGAACAAATAAAGAAAAGATTATCTTCTTTTGGTGAACAAAGAGCTAAATTAGAAAATTTATTAAAAGAAAAACGTGAAAAATTAACAGAGACAACAAATTACTTAATGAATTCTAATACTTACATCGATGAAAAATTAAAAGAAGAAGATGAGAAGAAATTAGAAAAATTAAGCAGATCAAAAGAAGAACTAAATCATAGAAAAGAAGAAATTTTAGAAGATCCTGTTTATATTGGACATGAAGCCATAACTCTTATTAAAGAGGAAGATGTTACAGCGGCTATTTTAAAGTTAAAAGATTTAATTAATAAATTAAATACTTTACCTTATATGAATGTTTCTTATGAAGAATTAGATGAATTGTTAGAAGAAGCCGAAAATAAACGTGATGCATTTTCAAGCTCTATGGAAAATAAGGATTATAAAACTCATGATAACAAAGCGATTATTAGTCGCTTAGAATATTTACAAAATCGTAAAAGAGAAATGGAATCTAGTATTAAAAACTTAGAAATAGAGATTCATGATTTAGATGTTAACGTTGTTAAAGATTTAATGAACCATGTTTCTTTACTACATACTACGAAAGATGAATTAACAAGGGATATTGAAGAATATCGTGCGGTAATCACTGAAAATACAGAATACAAAACACCACGTAAAAAAGCTTCATTAACGACAGCTTTAAATCAAAAATGTGAAGATTTAGACTACATTGAAGAACTATTGAAAAAGTATGAAACTGAATTAGAACAAACGGTTTTATATTCTAAAGATTTAGAAGAAAACAATTTAATGAAATTGAAAAATTGTTTAGCAAATATTGATAAAGAAATCATGGAAATTAATAAGAATATCGGTGTTACTACTAACTCTCAAGACTTGCTAGCTATCGAAAAGGACAAGACAAATTTAAAGAAATTAGCGGATGATGTGGACGCCATCATAAATCGTAAATCTTATAAGAAAACCCCTAATGATATTTATAAAGAAATTGAAGATTTAGTTAAAGAAACAGAAGAACCTGAAGTTTTAGAAAGCGATGAAGAAGCACCAATTAACTTAGATGATTATCGTATTGATGAACTTTCATTTGATGAAGAAGAACCACCTAAAAAATCATTTGAAGATGAACTTATTAAAGAGGTGCCTCCGGTTATAGAAGATATTCCTCCTTATCAAATTCCTGAACCAGAGATAAAAGAAGAACCTATTGTTTTCCCACCTAGACAAACATATGAACCAAAAAGTCATCGTCTAAAAGTTATTCATGTAGAAGATATTGTACCAACTAAAGAAGAAGAAAAAAAAGAACCTGTGAAAGAAGAGCCAAAAGAAGAAACTCTTGATTCTTTAATTGATGATCAATACATGGTAAATGATTTAGAGGATACTAATTATATTAGCTTTAATGATTTATTAGAGGGAGAACAAGATGAAGATTAGAACAAATACAATTATTACATTAGAAAATAATGAACAATATATGGTTCTTAACCAAACAGAATATGAAGGATCTTCTTATTACTTAGTCATGGGACTTGATCAAAATAAAGAAATTATTGAAAATAATGTGGCAATTTTTAAAGAAGAAATTGACAATAACGACGTTTATATTGAAAAAGTAGAAGATTCCAAGTTAATTATTGAACTTACTAAAAAATTAAAGGCTGAACTATAGTCTTTAATTTTTTTTCTAAACAATAACGAGATGTGTTATAATACTACGAGTAGTTTGGAGGTTTTTAAAATGGGCGAGAAAGAAGTACAATATGAAGAAAAGCACAGTTTTCAAAAACACAATAAAAAAGTCCTTTGGGATATGGCTTTAGGATTACAAGACATACCCAATTTAAAACCTTCTGTAAAATTAGAAAGCTTAATTGAAGAAAACTTAGCTAATAACTTACCTTTAAAAATGCTTATTCAAGAATTAAAACAATATTATGTTGAAGAATTAAAAGCAGATCAACTAAATCCAGAAGAATTAGAATGTGATTTTGTTACCATTCGGATTGTTGAATTATTAAAAGAGGATAAATTTGATTTATCCGTAGATTATTTTAAATATGTCCATAAAGTTTTATTTCAAGATGTTTATGATTATGCTGGTTTATTTAGAACCACAGATATTACAATACCAGAGGATATTTTAAATGGAGAATCCGTTTGTTATGGTAACTTTGAAAATTTAGCTGCTTCTTTGGAATATGACATTCTTTTAGAAAGAAAAAAGGATTATTCTAAAATGTCTATTGTAGAAGTAATTAATAGCCTAGCGCGTTTCACTTCTCATATTTGGCAAGTTTATCCTTTTAAAAATGGTAATACGAGGACAGTTGCCTTGTTTATGATTAAATACTTAACTTTTTTAGGCTTTAATATAGATATGCGAATTTTTAATGATAATAGCCTTTATTTTCGGAAGGCTTTAGTAAGAGGAAATTATTTTAATAACGAACTTAATATTAAACAAAATAATGAATATCTTATTTATTTTTATGAAAACTTATTGCTTGGTAAAAATAATAATTTATTAGGTGAAGAACTTATTTTACATGATTTATTTTAATTAATTGTGTGATTTAAGTTGTTTTTTTTATAATATATGATATACTTAAGTAGTAATCATTACTAGTTAGGGGATGCCATGCGTAAGTCTAATCAAAAAGATTTAATTTTAGATATCATCAATCATTCTACAAATCATTATACGGCTTATGAAATTTACGAAAGATGTCAAAAAGTTTTACCTAATATTAGTTTAGGAACGGTCTATCGTAACTTAAATAAAATGGTAATGAATAATGAAATTGAAAGAATTAAAACCACAGAAGGTTATGATCGTTATGATAATAAAATAAAGGCTCATCATCACTTTACTTGTGATAAATGTCAAAAAATTGAAGATGTTTTTGAACCAATTGTTTTAAATTTGAATGATTATGATAACGAGGTAACATCTTATTCAATCATGTTTCATGGTATCTGTAAGGATTGCAAAAGGAAGGAAGAAAATTATGGAACTAAAAGGAAGTAAAACAGAAAAGAACTTAATGGCTGCTTTTGCTGGAGAAAGTCAAGCTCACACAAAATATCAATATTATGCTAGCCAAGCTCGTAAAGATGGTTATGAACAAATTGCAGCTATTTTTGAAGAAACATCAAAAAATGAAAAGGAACACGCTAAACTTTGGTTTAAGGCCTTACATGACGGAGCGATTCCTGATACTTTAAAAAATTTAAAAGATGCTGCTAATGGGGAAAACTATGAATGGACAGATATGTATAAAGAGTTTGCCGATGTGGCTCGCGAAGAAGGTTTTGATGAAATTGCCCGTCTTTTTGAAGGTGTTGGGGAAATTGAAAAACATCATGAAGAACGTTATTTAAAACTTGTTGGTAATATTGAAAATAATTTAGTTTTCATGAAAGGTACAGAAAAAGTATGGATTTGCCGTAACTGTGGACATGTTTATGTCGGAGAAAATGCTTTAGACGTATGTCCTATTTGTAATCATCCTCAAAGTTTTATGGAACTTAAAAGCGAAAATTATTAAGAAGAAAAAAATTCTTCTTTTTTTGTGAAAATATAAGATATAATAATATTATTGGAGGAATAAAATTTATGAAACAAATAATGGATGGCAATAATGCGGCTTCAAGAATCGCTTACTTATTTTCAGAAATGGCTTTTATTTATCCTATTACCCCATCAAGTCCAATGGCTTCTAATATGGATAATTTGAGTACTAAAGAAAATTATAATTTATTTCATGATAAAGTTCAGGTTATGGAAATGCAATCTGAAAAAGGGGCAGCTGGGGCTTTACATGGTTCTTTACTTACGGGAACTTTGACAACAACTTTTACTTCTAGTCAAGGTTTGCTTTTAATGATTCCTAATTTATACAAAATTGCTGGGGAATGTTTACCAGCTGTTATTCATGTGGCTTCAAGAACGGTAGCTACTCATGCTCTTTCTATTTTTGGGGACCATTCAGATATCTATGCAGTAAGACAAACGGGCTTTTGTATGCTTGCCTCCGCAAGTCCATTGGAAAGTTATCATATGGCTATCATCGCTCATTTAGCGAGTCTTAAAGGAACACTTCCTTTTATTCATTTTTTTGATGGCTTTCGAACAAGTCATGAATTAAATGTTGTAGATACTTTGAATGAAGAAGATTTATTGCCTCTTGTTCCTAAAAAAGAATTAGAAGAATTTAAAAATAGAGCGTTAAATCCTTTAAAACCTATTAACTATGGTATGAATCAAAACGAAGATGTTTATTTTCAAACCGTAGAAGCAAGAAGTCCTTTATATGATAATATGCCTGATATTGTGGAAAATTATATGGAAAAATTAAATGGGCTTGCCCATACAAATTATCATCCTTTTACTTATTATGGAAGTAGTGATGCCACAAGTGTTATTATCGCGATGGGAAGTGTCACAGATACTATTTCTTTAGTTGTAGATGAAGAACTAAAAAAAGGTAAAAAAATTGGTGTTATTTCTGTTCATTTATATCGTCCTTTTAGTCCAAAATATTTAGAAAAAGTTTTACCTAAAACGGTTAAAAAAGTAGCTGTTTTAGATCGGACAAAAGAACAAGGCAGTGAAGGAGAACCTTTATATTTAGATGTTTTATCCGCTTTAAAAGATAAAGATATCACAGTCGTAGGCGGAAGATTTGGCCTTTCTTCTAAAGATACCACTCCTAAGGATATTTATGCTGTCTATAAAATGCTAGAAAATAATCCTCGTAATAATTTCACAATAGGAATTGTAGATGATGTCAATAAAACGAGTTTAGAAACGGTTCCTTATCCTATTGATTTGCATACAAAAGAAATCCAAATTTATGGTTATGGTTCAGATGGCATGGTGTCAGCCTCTAAAGATATCTTAAATATTATGGGAAAAACTTCTTATGTTCAAGGATATTTTTCTTATGATTCTAAAAAATCTGGTGGAGTTACCGTAAGTCATTTAAGACTTGGGGAAAACCTTATAAAAGCTCCTTATTATGTTACCAATCCTGATTTAATCGTGGTTACCAAAGAAGAGTACTTTAGTCAATATACCATGTTAGATAATTTAAAAGAAAATGGTTTTCTACTTATCAATACAAGTGATAAAGAAAATATCTTGTCAAAGTTTACTTCTAAAGATTTAGAACTGATTAACCAAAAGAAAATAAAAGTTTTAATGATTGACTCCTATAAAATCGCGGAAGAACATCACTTAACAGGAAAAATAAGTAAAATTATGGAAGCAGTCATTCTAAAACTATTAGGAAAAGAAAATGTTTATGAAATATTATCCGAAAGTATTGAGAATAAGTTTATGACAAAAGGTGAAGATATTGTTAAGAATAACAAAGAGGCCGTGAAAGAGGCTTTAAATGCTGTTTATAAACTAGATTTTAAAATGGTCACATCATCCAAAACACCAGAAGAAATGAAAACAATTTATGATAAGATTACCCATCGTTTAGGCAACACGTTAACGGTATCAGAAATGTCAAAATATAGAGATGGTCATTGTGAAACGGGCTTAACAGATAAAGAAAAAAGAAGTCCTTCTAAAATCGTTTCGAAATGGCTTAGTGAAAATTGCATTGGCTGTGGCATGTGTTCTTTAATTTGTCCTCATGCGGTCATAAGACCTTTCTTAATTAAAGAAGATAAAGGCATTTTAGATCCAGCTCACAAAGAATATCACTACTACGTTTGTATCAGTGAAAAAGATTGTACCGGTTGTGGTTTATGCGTTAGTATTTGTCCAGGAAAACAAGGTAAAAAAGCCCTTTTCTTGGGTGAAAAAAGTATAGATGAAAGTGAGAAATATTTTCATTATCAAAATCCTAAATTATACCCTAAATTTACTGTGAAAGGAAGTCAACTAGAAGAGCCAAAATTTGCTTTTTCAGGGGCTTGTGCCGGCTGTGGTGAAACGGCTTACATTAAACTTTTAACCCAGTTATATAAAGATGAGTTAGTCATTGCAAATGCGACAGGATGTTCTTCTATTTATGGCGGGTCTTTCATGTCTACTCCTTATAAACTACCTTGGGCAAATAGTCTGTTTGAAGATAATGCTGAATTTGCTTATGGTATGCATCATTCTTATAAATTAAAAAGAAATCGTTTAAAGAAAATAATTTTGAAAAATAAAGAAAAAGCTTCACCTAATCTTAAGAATCTTTATGAAGAATTTTTAAATAATTTTAACAATTTTGAAAAAACATTAGCTTTAAAAGAAGCTTTTCTAAAAGAAGATATTTCCGAAGAATTAAAAGAATTTATTGATTATGTTCCTTATCGCACGGTTGTTGCTTTAGGTGGTGATGGCTGGGCTTATGATATTGGTTTTGATGGTATTGATCATGTTTTATCCTCTAACGAAAACGTTAAGATTATGGTTTTAGATACCGAGGTCTATTCCAATACAGGTGGCCAAATGAGTAAATCAAGTCACATTGGAGCTGTATGTGAATTTGCGGATGAAGGTAAAAA
Source organism: uncultured Bacillota bacterium (assembly GCA_905205665.1). GTDB lineage: Bacteria > Bacillota_I > Bacilli_A > RF39 > UBA660 > Ventrenecus. The sequence goes on from CAJLEF010000015.1 coordinate 7,439, forward strand.
AGTTTATAAAAAAGATTTATTTAAAATAGCTATGTGCTATCCAAATTGTTATGTGGCTTCTATTTGTTTAGGCGCTAATCCAATGCAGGCTATTAAAGCTATGAAAGAAGCCATGGAACATGATGGTCCAAGCTTGATTTTGTGCTATGCTCCTTGTATTGAACATGGGATTAAAGGGGGTATGGCTTGTTCTTTAGAGGAAGAAAAATTAGCTGTTAAAGTAGGTTATAGTCTTCTTATGCGTTATAATCCAATAGAAGAAAAGCTTTACTTAGATTATAAAACCCCTGATTTTACCAAATACCATGAATTTTTAGAAAATGAAGTTCGTTATAAAGCCTTAAAAATAAAAAATAAAGAACAAGCGGAAATTCTTCTTCAAGAAAATGCCGAAGCGAGTCAAAAAAGATTTAACTATTACAAAAAACTTTCTGAAGATTAATTTATATCTATTATTTATAAATAAATTAAGATATAATGTTTATATAAAATAGGAAAGAGGATTGGTGTGATATGATAAAGTTAGAAAAATATAAACCAAATAAGCAAACCCAAAAAATAATATATGTGATGACATGTATTTTATTAGTCGCTTTTGGTGCTATCTTCCTTTATAAAAGTTATGCCTTATATGAAGAGAAAAAAGACTTTAATGTTATCAATGGCCAAGTAGAAGAACCAGGAGATTTATATTTTGCCTATTATGTAAATGGAACAATTTCCAAAGATGTTCCAACCAAAGATTCCGGACTTACCTTAGATACAACAAAATCAAGCTGTAACAGTGGCGTAACAGTTTCGTGGGATGATGATAATTGGCATGCCATCTTAGATTATAGTACTTACACGGCAAATAGTACGACCAGAACAAAATGTACCTTATATTTTAAAGAAAAGCCAGTGGCAGGGAAAGATGTGTTAACTTATGTTAAAAAAAATGCGTCTTCAAGTTCAACAGATGTATATACTGTTCCAAATAAAACAAGTGATAGCTGTACTTATACATTAGCCTATGATGGAACAACAGATAACAATTTAAGATATGTTGGTGCTAATCCTTGTAACTATGTCAAAGTAGATAACGAAATCTGGCGTATTATAGGTGTTATGAATAATATCGATGATGGCACAGGCAAAAAAGAAACAAGAATAAAATTGATAAGAAATGAGTCAATAGGAAAATATTCATGGGACTCTTCAAAATCATCTATAAATAGAGGTTATGGTGTCAATGAATGGAGTCAAGCCGATTTAATGAAACTTTTAAATCCAGGCTATGAAAGTGAAAGTGTTGGAGGCTCATTGTACTACAATGGTGGTTCAGGAAACTGTTATAACAATTCGAACAATTCAACAACAGCATGTGATTTTACAAGTAGTGGATTAAAAACAAATTTAAAAAATTTAGTCGGAAACACATTATGGAATACAGGAACAAATGGCCCAAATGATTCTACATCGGCAAGTAATGGATTAGCAAGTCATTTTTATAGTTACGAAAGAAGTAGCAATAATGGAAAAATATGTACGTCAGGTAGTTATTGTAATGATACGGTAACAAGAACAACGACATGGAATGGCAAAATAGGTTTAATGTATCCAAGTGATTACGGTTACGCCACGAGTGGAGAAAGTACAAGTAATCGAACAAGTTGTTTAAATACAGAATTATATAACTGGGCTAATGCAAGTGATTGCTATAATAATGATTGGCTTAATAATGGTGCTTATCAATGGACTTTATCTCCTAGGGCTAGTTCTTCGGGTGCGTACTATGTGTTCATTGTCGGCAAAAGCGGCCGTGTCTACTACGACGGTGCGTACATTTGGTCTGCGGTGCGGCCTTCGGTATATCTGATATCGAAAACGTCGATTTTAGGCGGTGAAGGAACCCTTGAAAATCCATACGAGGTTGGGTAGCGTGAAAGAGCCCGATGAAATAAAAGAACAATCAGGAAGACTTTAGACGTAAGATAAAGCTTCAGTTCAAGTCCAAACTTCTCAAACAAAGAGAAGTTTGGACAAAGTCTTGGTGATAGTAAATGAGTCGTATTAATCGATATAAGTTTATTAAAAGGATGTATCCAGAGTATTTGATTGTGTTTGAAACAAACTCTGGATATAAATACGAGGGTATTGATAAAGACATTATGGTGAACTTCTGTTCTAGTAAGTATCAATTAAGTTGGTTACAAAAGAAGCTATTATTCACATTAAAGTATTTAATAAAAAGGAGAATTGAAAAATGAAAAAAATTGATTTGAAAAAATTAAGTAAGAAACAAATAGTAATTGGCACAATCATTTTAGTTGTTGTTATTATTGCTATTATTTTAGGAGTTGTTTTCTTTGGTAAGAAAAAAGATAATAACGCCAATGATACTGGTTTAAATGACAGTAATATCACATATGAAATGGTAACCGATTTATATGGAGAAATAACGAAAGATTGTGAAGGCGCTTTAGTTTTTGATGTGGCTCCAGGTTCTAGTATTGATGTTACAGAAGATGATTTTAAAAGTCATTGTCAAAAAGAAAATCACTATACAAAATTATTTGGCTATACAGATTCTGAAGATGGCGCTATTGTAGATGTTAAAGTGGCTAAAAAAGAAAATAATCAAGTTTATTCTTTAGAAGGGACTTTGCTTGGCGAATATAGTGATGATGCGTTAAGTGATTTACTTGATAAGAGTACAACTTATCGTTATATTTATACAAAAGATAATGAAGGTTATAAATTATCTAAGTTGGAATCTTTAAAAGTTGAAACATTTGAAGAAGAATAAGTTGAATTTTAAAAATTCAAGTGTTAAAATAAACGCATAGAAAGCGATGAACATAATAAGTAGTTACTTAAAACATCTTTTAGAGAGAGGATATAATAGCTGCAAATATTCTTAAGAAAAATAAGTGATGAATTTCAATATGGGAGTTTTCAACGTAATTCTGCGTTAAAGAATAAAGTGTATAGCAAAACTATAAAATAAGGTGGTACCACGGGTTAAACTCGTCCTTATGTTTATAGTTTTTTTATATTTTAAAAAGAAAATGGAGGAATTGTTATGCTAGATATAGAAAATAATATAAAAACTCAATTAAACAGTGCTAAAAATTTAAATGAGTTAAATGAACTTAAAGTAAAATATTTAGGTAAAAAAGGTATTATCACGGAACTTGCTTCTAAAATCAAAGAAGTACCCAATGAAGAAAAAAAAGAATATGGTCTTAAGATGAATGAATTAAAAAAAATATTCAATGATATTTTTGAAGAAAAAAAGACAATGTTTGAACAAGAAGAATTAAATAAGAAACTTGTTTCAGAGGCTATTGATGTGACTTTACCGGCTACAAAAGTAAGTATTGGTAGTCCTAATATTTTAGAGAAACTTGTTGAAAACGTGGAAGAAATATTTATGAGTATGGGTTATGATGTCGTTGATGGTCCTGAAATTGAAGAAGATAAATATAATTTTGAATTATTAAATATTCCAAAAGGACATCCGGCTAGAGATGCTCAAGATACTTTTTACATTCAAAATGATGAAATTTTACTACGTAGTCAAACATCTCCTGTTCAAATTAGAACAATGTTAAAAAATCATGGAGAAAAGCCAGTTAGAATGATATGCCCTGGTAAAACTTATCGTCGTGATGATGATGATGCAACTCACTCTCATCAATTTATGCAAATTGAAGGTTTACTTGTGGATAAAGATATTCATTTAACCGATTTAAAAGGAACAATGGCTGTTGTTGCCAAAGAATTATTTGGCAAAGACACGACCGTTCGTTTAAGACCAAGTTATTATCAATTTACTGAACCATCTGTTGAACTTGATATTAGTTGTTTTAACTGTAAAGGAAAAGGTTGTCCTATTTGTAAAAATACAGGCTTCATTACGGTGGCTGGTGCTGGTATGGTTCATCCCAATGTCTTAAGAAATTGTGGTTATGATCCAAGTATTTGGTCTGGCTTTGCTTTTGGTTTTGGAGCCGAAAGACTTGCTATGTTAAAGTATGATATTAAAGATATTAGAACATTTTATATGACAGATTTAAGAGAAAATAAAACATTTGATAGAAAGGAGTCATTAAATGATTAGTTTAGAATGGGTAAGTGATTACATTGATATTAAAGGATTAAATCCTCATGAACTAGCTACTAAAATTACCGAAGCTGGTATTAACATTGAAAAAGTTATGGATAATCATATTGATCATTTAGTAATCGGTAAAGTTTTGGAATGTGTGAATCACCCTGATAGTGACCATCTTCATGTTTGTCAAGTTGATGTCGGAAGTGAAATATGCCAGATTGTTTGTGGAGCTCCGAATGTTCGCACTGGCTTGAAAGTTATTGTTGCTTTACCAGGTGCTGTTTTACCCCATGATTTTGTAATTAAAGAAAGTGAAATAAGAGGCGTTAAATCAAATGGTATGTTGTGCGCTTTATATGAACTTGGTCTTGAAGAAAAAACAGAAGAGAATCACGCGAAAGGAATTTATGAAGTAAGTGATGAAATTCCAATTGGTAAAGACGCTTTAAAAGCCTTAAACTTAGATTCTTGTGTTTATGAACTAGATATTCATAAACATCGTAACAATGACTGTTATTATCATATTGGCTTTGCATATGAAATCGCGGCTATTTTAAATAAAAAAGTAACTCTTCCTGAATTACAATTTAAAGAAATCAAAGATTCTATAAAAGACCATTTTAGTGTTCAAGTAGAAACACCTAAATGTTCTTATTATTTAGCTAAAGAAGTTAAAAATGTTAAAATTGGACCATCACCTTTATTTATGCAAAAAAGACTTAAAGAAGCTGGCATGCGTTCTATTAATAACGTTGTTGATATATCAAATTATGTTATGCTCGAATTTGGGCAACCTCTTCATTTTTTTGATAAAGATGTCTTAGGTGATAAAATTCTTGTTCGTAACGCGAAAGAAAATGAACACTTAACTACTTTAGACGGTCAAGAAAGAATTTTATCAGAAAAAGATATTGTCATCACGGATACGAATCGTCCTGTTTGTCTTGCCGGTGTTATGGGTGGTGAAAATACCGAGGTTACCGAAAAAACTAAAAATATTTTAATTGAAAGTGCCATTTTTGATGCTGTAAGTATTAGAAATACCGCGGCTCGTCATAATTTAAGAAGTGAAGCATCTATTAGATATGGTAAAGGTCTTGACTATGAATATACTAAGATGGCTTTAGAAAGAGCCTGTTATCTTTTACAAAAATATGCCGGAGCAGAAATTTTAAGTGAAGTTGTTTCTTATGATAATGTTGATAAAACACCAAAAGAAGTAACCTTTAAAGCAGAAGATGTCAATTCTTTATTAGGTATTACCATTAGTACTAAAGATATGGAAGTAGAACTTTCAAGACTATCCTTTCCTTATACATTAAATGGGGATGAATTTCATGTAACAATTCCAAATAGACGTTTAGATATTGACCCTAATATTAATGATATCGCGGAAGAAATCGGTAGATTATACGGATATCATAACTTAACGGAAACACTTCCAAAAGTACCCGTTAAAAGAGGAGAATATATTGGTGATGTTTATTATCGTAAATTTATTTCTAAAAGACTACGAGCTTTAGGACTTAATGAAACAAAAACGTATACTTTAGTTTCTCCTGAAATGGCTAAAGAGTTTAATTACGAAGGAAAATTAAATGTAGTTTTACCTAATCCTATGAGTGTGGATAAGTCTATTGTAAGAACCACTCTTATTCCATCTTTATTAAATGTTTACAACTATAATAAAGCTCATAAAGTAAATGATATTATGCTTTATGAAATAAGTAAAACATACGATATTAATTATCATGAAGAATCAAAAATTAGTGGTTTATTAAAAGGAAATTATATTGAATCTTCTTGGGCACGTAAAACACCAGTAGACTTTTATCTTACAAAAGGAATTGTTGAAAATGTCTTAGATTCTTTAGGCTTTAAAAATCGTTATACTTTTATTCCTAAAGTGTTACCAGGTTTACATCCAGGTATAAGTGCGTCTATTCTTTTAGATAGAGAAGAAATCGGTATCATTGGTCGTGTTCATCCAAGTATTTCTAAAGATGAAATTTATGTTTTTGAATTATCCTTAAATAAACTCATGAAAGAAGTTAAACCAATTAAATATAAAGAAGCCTATAAATATCCAAGTATTGAAAAAGATATGGCGTTCATATTAGCTAAAGATATTCCTGCGGCGAATATTATTGATATTATCAAAAAACAAGGCGGACATTTACTTAAAGAGGTTACTGTCTTTGATGTTTACGAAGGTGAAAATGTTTCTCCAAATGAAAAATCAATTGCCTTTAAACTTACTTTCCAAGCTGAAAATAGAACTTTAACCGATGAAGAAGTTATGGATATTTTCTATAAAATTATTGATAAGGTTAAACTTGAGTTTAAAGCCGAATTAAGAGATAAATAAAATATAAAATTTGATGAAAGATAGAATTTAATGTTCTGTCTTTTTTAATTCTACTTAAAGTAGATTGTTAAATTTCACAAAGAAATTTATAATTGAATTAAGGTGGTGGAAAGATTATGAATAATGAACAACAAAAAGAAATCGGAAAATTTATTCAAGAAGAACGAAAGAATTTAGGTATGACTCAAGAGGAATTAGCTTCTAAAGTCTATGTCACAAGTAAAGCTGTATCTAAGTGGGAGAATGGCAGAGGTCTTCCTAATATTGATGGAATGATTCGTTTAGCGGAACTTTTTAATATTTCAGTGAATGAGTTATTAATGGCAAAAAGAATGAATACGGAAGAAAAAATAACAAGTGCTGATAAAACGATTATTAATAACATGAAAAAAAATCGTAAAAAAATGATTTGTTTAAATATTTTATTAAGTATTTTGATGTGTCTTTGTTTGTGCTTTTTAGAAGTTATCTTATATATGGCTAATGTTAATGAAATTTATGCTTATATGATATTTGGGATAGTTATTCTTCTTGGCTTTATTATCGAGGCATCTTCTAAATATCTTTAGTAAATATCCAAATAAAAGGGTATTTTTTTTATGAAAAAAACTAGAAGAAATCTAGTTTAATCAAAAGTATCTGAATAATCAGGACTATAATTTATTTTCTCGGCGAATTCGACAAAGTTAACATAAAGCATTCGAATTAAATACCAATTTCCTGTGGAAGGATCAGATAAAATTAAATGATCTCGTCCACTTTCCTCAATAATACCATTATAAATACGATCTCTCCATTCATTAGAATCAGGATAAGATGCATATACTTTTACTTTTTTACCTTTATTAAGTCTTAAAATATTTTCAATAAGACTTTGTTCTAAAGATAAAATACTTGTTGAATTTACATTTCCAGGTGGTGTAATAAAATTATCATTTGTTCCGGCTTGTGGAAATGTAGGATTACTAAAATAACTTCCGTTCAAATTTATCACCTCACCTCATTTTATGTTTATTGCTTTTTAAATAGAAGTCCTTTATAATGATTGTAAGGTGGGAGCATGAAAAAAATAAATTTAAGTGAAAAAATTTTACAAAGAGAAATGGTAGAAAGAATATTTTTTCTTATGTTGGGAACTTTTTTATTAGGTGTTAACTATAACTTGTTTTTAGCTCCTAATAATTTAGTTGTTGGCGGTTTATCCGGTTTAGCTCTTATTTTTGAACAACTTTGGCATTGGAACATTCAAATTTTTATTTATGTCGGAACTTTTTTAATGATATTATTAAGCTTTATTTTTTTAGGTAAAGAAAAAACAAAAGGTACTATTATCGGGGGCATTTTATATCCTCTTATGATTAGTTTAACTCTTCCTCTTACGGAAATATTAAAAAACGATATCATTATAGATAATGAATTATTAATTATACTTGTTGCTGGACTTATTCAAGGTTTTGCCATCGGGATAATATTTAAATACGGTTTTACAACAGGTGGTTTGGATACAATGACTTATTTACTAAATAAATATGGTCATATATCCGAAGGAAATAGTAATATTTTTATTCAAACTATTGTGATATTATTAGGTGGCTTTACATTTGGAATTAATAAAATGATTTATGCTTTAATCATTCTTATTATTTATTCATCTTTAGTTGATAAAATATTGATTGGTATATCTAACTCTAAACTCTTCTTTATTTATACAAATAAAGTAGATAAAGTAAAAGATTATATTTTAGAAGAGTTACATACGGGAGTTACCCTTTTACATGGGCAGGGAGGGTTTAGCAAAAAAAAGAATCGTGTCTTAATGTGTGTCGTTCCTAATCGAGATTATTATTTATTTAAAGAAATTGTTTTAGAAATTGATCCTGATGCTTTTTTTGTTATTAATGATTGTTATGAGGTTCAAGGTGGTCAAAGAAGAAATTTACCCCATAAGTAAAATGTGCTATAATAAATGAGAAAATAGAGGTGTAAAATGAAGTTAATTAAAGTAGAACATGCCTATAAGATATATAAAAATGGTACGACTGCAGTTGCTGATTTAAGCGTGTCAATAGATAAAGGAGAATTTGTATTTGTTATTGGAACAACCGGTTCGGGTAAAAGTACCTTTATTAAACTTTTATATCGTGAAGAAAAACCAACAAAAGGAAGTGTTATTGTTGGTGGTATTGATGTGGCAAAATTAAGAAATTCTAAAGTTTATAAATTAAGAAGAAAATTAGGTGTTGTTTTCCAAGATTTTAAATTATTGCCTAAATTGACTGTTTATGAAAATGTGGCTTTTGCTCTTGAAATGTTAGGAATACCTGGAAGTGAAATAAGACCAAAAGTGTTAAAAGCTATTGATGCCGTTGGTTTAAAAGATAAAGCCAGAAACTTACCAAACGAATTATCTGGTGGAGAACAGCAACGTGTCGCGATTGCAAGGGCCATTGTTAATGATCCTAAATTACTTATTTGTGATGAACCAACCGGAAACTTGGACCCAGAAACAAGTAAAGAAATTATGAAAATTTTGGAAAATATTAATCAAACTCTTGGAACGACTATTATTATGGCTACCCATGATAAAGAACTTGTTAATCGTATGAAAAAACGAGTTTTAGTTATTGAAAATGGTGTGTTAGCCAGTGATACAAAGAAAGGAAGTTATAAAGTACATGAAAGCATTAAGAATTCTTAGTAGAAGTATCAGAGATTCATTTAAAAGTGTTTTTCGTAATCTTCCTTTATCTATGGCGAGTATCCTTTGTACGACAATCACTTTAATTTTAGTCGCTATTGCTATTTTCCTTTCTTATAATGTAAGAGAGGTAACGACAACATTAGAACATGAACTTACCATTGTTGTTTATTTAAAAAAAGAAGTAACGGAAGAAGAAAAAATAGAGATTCAAAATGATTTGAAAACAATGGATAATGTGGATAACTACAAATTAAAGACCAAAGAAGAATGGAAAGCAGAAATGAAAAAAGAAAGTGATACTTTAAATACCACTTTAGATTATTTGGAAGAAAATCCTCTTTTGGACTCCGTTATTGTAACGGTTAAAGATGTCAAAGATTTAAAAGCAACGGCTGAACGTCTTCGTAACTATGATTATGTAAGTAGTGCTGAATACGGAGAAGGCATGGTCGAAAACATTATTGGTATCTTTGATGCAATTAGTTATGGCACTATTATTATGGTTGTTGCTCTTGTTTGTGTTACGGCATTTTTAATAGCCAATACCATTAAACTTACTATTTTTTCTCGTAAAACAGAAATTGAAATTATGCGCCTTGTGGGTGCTTCTAATACCGCTATTAAATTACCTTTTGTTTTTGAAGGCTTTATCTTGGGTGTGTTAGGTAGTCTTATTCCGATTGCTTTAAGTATTTATGGTTATACAATTTTATATAATCAGACAGGTGGTTATGTTTTTACAAAAATTATTACGCTTGTTAAGCCATTCCCATTTGTTTTATATGTTTCCTTGATTTTACTAGGAATTGGTTCTGTTGTTGGTATGCTTGGTTCTTGGTGGGCAGTAAGAAAGCATTTAAAAATATAATGAGAAGAAAAATTATTTTTCTTCTTTTTGTCCTTTTTTTCACCTTTAGTATGAATGTTTATGCGACTTCTGATATGCCCACTTTAGGAGAACTTAAACAATCTTTACAAGACAAACTAAATGAAAAAAAAGAAACAGAAAGTAAAACAGCTGAGGCCAAAGCCGAAATTGCTAAAAAGGAAGCTGCGGTTAAACAAGTAGAACAAGAAATTCATGAATCAGAAAGTGAAGTCGAAAAATTAACGGCAGAAATTGCTGATTCTAATAAAGAAATAGAACGTCTTACGGTTGAAGTAAATAAAACTCTTGCCTATTTACAACAAATGAAAAGTTCCAATGCTTATTTAGAATATGTGACGGGGGCTAAAACCGTAACTGATATGCTTATGCGTGTTGCTGCGGTGGAACAAACTTCAAAGGCTATTGAAGATGTTATGCAAAATATGCGTGATGAGATTAAGAAAAATGAAGCCTTAAAAGAAGAAGAAAAGAAAAAACAGCAAGAATTAAATAATAAAGCGATTGAATATAAAAAAGTCATTGAAGCCCGTTATGGTGATATAAAAAGTTATGATAAATATGCTTTAGATATTGATAACCAAATTAAGAGTTTGCAAACGAAAGTAGCAGATGCTGAAAAAAAATGTGCTTTATATGCTCCTTCTAAAGGTGATAAAGCCGTTATCAGTGTGGATTGTGTAAAACCACCAGATCCTCCAAAACCAAATGGTGGTATTACCTATGTAGAAAATGGTGAATGGTTAAAGCCTCTTACATACGGCATGATAACAAGTGAAGTTGGTTATCGCTGGGGAAGTTATCATAATGCATTAGATATCGGTGGCAATGCCGAAGGGACTCCAGTTTATGCTGCTGCAGCCGGTGTTGTTTCTGGCAAAATATCACGTTATTATTGTGGTGGTAATATGTTATATATAGATGTCTTAGTAAATGGTAAAGCCTATACCACTTATTATTATCACTTATTAAGTTTTAATGTAAATATTGGTGATTCTGTAACACAAAATACTATTATTGGATATGTTGGTGGTGGCAGACAAACCTCTGCCAGTTATGGTGGATATGATACTTGTACAACAGGAGCCCATCTTCACTTTGGAGTAGCCAATGGTTTTTATAACGGTTACTCTGTGAGTAGAAGTAATGTCATTATTCCTCCAGGTTTCCCAAATAGTTATGGTTGGCGTTTCTATTCACGTTACGATATGTATAAAGGTTAAAAGAGCACGAGCTCTTTTTTATGATATAATCTAAATATTATGGAGGAAAAAATGATAGATTTAAAATATAAAAAAATATATGAAGAATTTTTAGAAAATTATAAAAAAATACATGTCAATCCTTGGCATGAAATAGACGAAAAAGAATTAGAAAAAATAACTAATGATTTACTTCAAAGATACGATGTGACAGGTGGTTATTCTTTTTGTTATTTTATAAATTATATTATTAAGAGGTTAAGTGGAACCAGCGATGCTCATACTATCTATAAACCTAACGCTCCAATTCCCATGAATTTCAAAATATTTGGTGAAGATGTTTTAGTTAATTATCCAAGTGATTTAAGAGGTTCAAAATTAGTTTCTATAAATAATGTGGATATAAAGCAAATTTTAAAAGAATTAGATGAAATACTGACCTATGGCACTTTGGGTAAAAAAAGAGTTGAAATGGAAAGAGCTTTATATAATCGCTGCCTTATCTGGGGATTACCAAGTTTAAAAGGAAGTAAAGAACTTACGTTTCAAATTCTTACACGCGATAATAAATTAGTTACGAAAACATATGAAGCAAAAAAAGATTATCAAAATGAGATGTTTGATTATAAAAAATATTTATATGGAGATAATGCTACTTTTGAAATAAAAAATAATTGCTTAATTTATCATCATAGTTCTTGTCAGCCAAGTTACAAAGATAAAATAAATGAAGCAGTAGCCTCTTTATATCAACTTGATATTTCGAATATTGACACTATCATTGTTGATTTAAGAGGAAATACAGGTGGTAATTCAGCTTTTAATGATGCTTTGATGGCATTTTTGAAACAATCACATAAAAATTTAATTTGTTTGACTGATTACCGTGTTTTTTCGGCAGGAAGATTTGCTCTACGTGATTTAATAAACCTTGGGGCCATAACAATAGGAGAAGAAATCTCCACACCTATAAATTGCTATGGGAATAGTAGTAAAGTTGATATCGATGGCCATAATTTTTCTGTTTCATCTCGTTATTTTCATCCATTTCTTGGCGTTAGTATCCGTTCTAAAGAGGAATATAAAAAACTTGCTACGCCAGATGTTTTAAAACCTGTTTATTTTAAACCAGATATAGAAATTAATGAAAAAGAAGAGGATTATTTAATGGGTGAAGACACCATTTTAAATTATGCTTTTATGTATATTGAACAAAAAAGAAAAGAAGATATGAGGAAAAAATAAATGAAGATATATTATGATAAACGCGTTGAACTTATCTTTGGCTTATTTTATAGTGCATACAAAGAAGGATACGTCCCAGAAAATTATGGAAAATATTTCTTTATTGAAAGTGATTTTGATTATTATCGTGATTTTTTTATATTATATCAGAATAATGCATCAAAAGAGTTAAAAGAATATATAAAGCAAATGGGATTAGATACTTATGAAAGAACTTTACACATCGCATTATCTTTAAATGAAAATTACAAAGTTATTGAAGATTTTTATATTAAAAAAATTAGAGAAAATAATAAAAATTTTGATGCTAAAAACACAATAAAAATCTGATTATCCGCTAAAACACAGTATCTATCAGCATTTTCAAGGAAACAAACACATCAATTTACTACTTATTTACTACCATTGAATGAGCCTTGATACGCAAGTTTTCCTAGATATGCAAAGATATGGTACAGCACATCAGTATTGAAACAAGAAAAAAATTGAATATTTTATAGACTATGGAACGCCTAAAATGACGTTCCTTTTCTATTTCCAGCCGTTCTTATTGGACGGCTATTTTATTACCCAAAATGAAAGGAGCATTAGATTTATGAAAAAGATGTTAAAACGATTGTGTACGGGCTTCTTAGCTCTTGCAACTGTCGTTACTGCTTTACCGACTACACCCGTTCATGCAGAAAGTAAGCAATACTGGACGGAAAGTGCAGAGCGTGTCGGTATCATTGAAAAAGTAATGAATGACGGTTCTATCGGTTCGACATTCAATGAGGGCTATATGAAAGTCGAGGGCGAAACTGCCTATTGTATCGACATCAATACAGATTTTAAGAATGGCTACAAGACCAGAGCTGACGCAAGCTCACGCATGAGTGCCGACCAGATTTCAGATGTGGCGTTATCCTTAGAGTATGTCAAACAGTATGGCGAAGCTCACAAGGAACTGAACTACAAGCAAGTCTATCTGTTGGAACAATGTGTAGTCTGGCAGAGATTGAGCGTACATCTTGGCTGGCAATGTGATAACGTGCGAGCTTCTTATGATGAAATTCCAAAGGCAACGCAGGACGAAGTTTTCGCTGGTGCAAAAGCCTTTGTCAAAGAGAATAAAGGACGCTATGAATGTGGCGGTTATATCTACTCTGGCGAGGGGCAGGAATTGGGACAATTCTGGGCGAAATTAAATGTCGGAAATGCGAAACTGCAAAAGACTTCCAGTAATACCAGTATTACAGACGGTAACGGGAATTACTCTGTCGCTGGTGCAACCTATGGTGTCTTTTCTGATAAGGACTGCACGAAACAGCTTGCCACCCTTACGACTGATGAAAACGGAAATACAGATGTTGTAGAGGTAAAAGCAGGCACAGTCTATATCAAGGAATTATCCGCACCAGCAGGATATAAAGTAGATAAAACTGTATATTCCTTAAAGGTTGAAGCTGGAAAGACAGCAACATTGAAAGTATCTGATACACCAAAAGTAACGGACACTTTGATTGAGCTTTTCAAGATTGATATGGAAACACAGAAAGACAATCCGCAGGGGAACGCTTCTCTAGCAGGTGCGGAATTTACATGGAAGTATTATGCAGGCTTCTATAATAAAGACAATCTCCCTGCCGAAGCTACTCGTACATGGGTTACAAAGACAATCGCTGAAACAGACAGCGACGGGACAACCCACTACATCACAAAATTAGCGGACGCATACAAGGTATCTGGCGATAGCTTCTATATGCAGGACGGCAAGGCGGTTCTTCCACTTGGAACGCTAACCGTTGAGGAAACGAAAGCTCCAAACGGCTACTTGTTAGACGGTGCATATATGCAGGCTGGCGATAAGTCCGAACAGATAAAAGGCTTATATGTAACACAGATTACCGAGGACGGCGACCTTGCCGTATTATCTGGAAGTAACCAGTTTTCCGTATCAGATAAGGTTATCCGTGGCGGTGTGAAAATTCAGAAACGAGATTTAGAAACGGGCGATACAAAACCACAAGGAAGTGCCACTTTGAAAGATACTGCCTTTGACATCATTTCCTTAAATGATAATGCGGTATTGGTTGAGGGCAAATTATACAAGAAAAATGAAGTGGTAAAAACAATCCATACCGATATTGAGGGTGTCGCTTCTACTTCTTCTGACCTTTTACCTTATGGAAAATTCCGTATCGTTGAAAGTGAAGCTCCCGACGGTTACTTAACTGACGGTGCAAAACCGATTGATTTTACAATCACAGAAAATGGAAAAATCGTGGACTTAACCGACGAAGCCCATTCTATCTATAATCAGATTAAGCGTGGAGATATTGAGGGTGTAAAAATCGGTGCAGGTACACACAAGCGTCTTGCTGATGTTCCCTTTAGGATCACAAGCAAGACGACGGGCGAAAATCATGTTGTGGTAACTGATGATAACGGGCAATTCTCCACTTCTGCTGAATGGGCTTCTCATAAGCACAATACAAACGCAGGAAAGACCAGTGAGGACGGTGTGTGGTTTGGAACTTCTGAACCAGACGACAGCAAGGGGGCGTTACCTTATGATACTTACATCATTGAAGAATTACGCTCTGAAAGCAACAAGGGTTTTGAGCTTATCCCACCTTTTGAAATCGTGGTATCAAGAAATAACCTTGTGGTTGATTTAGGGACTTTGACTGATGAATACGAAAAAGAAATCTCTATCCATACCACAGCGACCAGCA
>CAJLEF010000016.1 GCA_905205665.1 uncultured Bacillota bacterium
TAATGTTAAAAAAAGAAGCTAAGTAGAAATTATTCATTTCCACTCAGCCCCCTTTTTGTAGTTATCGTGATTGCCTTTTTTGACAAAAATCTTGTTCTAAATCATAAATTTTTTCTTTTACTTTAAATAAAACGTAAGCCTCACTAATACTTAAATTAATATAATCTTTTTGTTTTTTTTCTTGATATTCTTTCA
Organism: uncultured Bacillota bacterium; assembly: GCA_905205665.1. Lineage (GTDB taxonomy): Bacteria > Bacillota_I > Bacilli_A > RF39 > UBA660 > Ventrenecus. The sequence continues at coordinate 196 of CAJLEF010000016.1, forward strand.
ATTCTTCTAATGTATTCATTTGCAAAAGATAAAAATCAGCCTCTTGTTTTTCACTTTCGGTTAATCTTTCTATCATAAAATCTTCTAAAGGAGAATGCATGAAAGAGATGACCTCATGTATTTCTTCCTTTGAACATTTTTTGTTTTGGTATTTCTTAAATAAACAAGTTTTCCAAAGACGTTTTTTTATTTGTAGGTATTGTTCAAAATCTACGGAGTTAATAGTCCCGATTGACTTTGACTTAAACTTTTCTAAAATTTCTTTTTCCTCTGGTTTTAAATGACTTGTGAATTTTATCCATATATCAAGTGTCATATCTAAATTTGCATATGAACTACATATAATAGGATATATATTGTTATTTTTATTATATTTCATTGATATTTCCTTCTAAATCTTCTTTTTACTAATCGTTATTTAGTTGGTGCAAGAAAGGAGATTTGAACTCCCACGAATATAATTCACTACCCCCTCAAAGTAGCGCGTCTACCATTCCGCCATTCTTGCGTGGTGTCCCCAGTAGGAATCGAACCTACAACTAAATCTTAGGAGGATCTTGTAATATCCATTTTACTATGAGGACATACCCGTATTTTACAATAAAGATAACTAAAAATAAAGTGTAAATTAAACAATAAAAGTAGCTTTTTTTTATGTACTTTGCTAAACTAAATATATAAGGAGTAGGGTATGAAAAAGAAATTTAAATCATTAATATGTATTTTATTGTGCATTTTTGCAGTGGTGACAACCTTAAATGTTAAAGCAGATTCTGGATGGGATTCTTCGTATGATAGTGGGGGTTCCTCATGGAGTAGCAGTAGTAGCTCATGGAGCAGTAGTTCTGACTATTCTTCCTCATATAGTGGAGAAGCAGATGCCGGCGATATTATTTTTATCGTGTTAGCTATTTTTATATTTGCTATCATCATCATTGCTTTTGGAAGTAAAGGCACCAAAACATCAACTAATAGTTATCACTATAATGATATATCTTTGGAAGATTTACAAAAGTATTTACCTGGTAAAACTTTAGAACAAGTGAAAAAAGATGTCTTTGCTCGGTTTGTAAATATTCAAGATGCTTGGATGAATTTTGATTATGACGCTTTAAGAGAGTGTTGTACGGATGAACTTTATAATACTTATGTTTCTCAATTAGAAACCTTAAAACTTAAAAATGGTCAAAATATTATGAGTGATTATCAAAATCTTGATATGAAAATTACTAATATCACTAGTGAAAACAACGTCGTTTCTTTAACTGTTTATGCTGAAATTCGTTTCCATGATTATGTTATCAATGCTAAGACAAACGAAGTGACAAGAGGATCTAAAGACCGTTTGATGACAAACCATTATTTAATGACATTTGTTATTAAAAAAGGTGATGCTAAATCTATTAAAAATTGTCCAAGTTGTGGAGCACCGTTTGAACATAATGCAAGTGGCATTTGTGAATATTGTGGTTCAACTATCATAAAAGAAGCAGATGAATTAGTTTTAAGTAAAAAAACAAATATAAATAGATAGGAGAGAGAAATATGTCTATTGAAGAACTTCGCCAAAAAGATAAAAATTTTGATGAAAGCATGTTTTTAACAAAAGTTGCTAATATTTTTGTTAAGCTTTTGACAAGTGTTATGAGACAAGATACGAAAGATGTCGCTCATTTCTTAGCACCTTCGGTAAGAAGTTTAGCTGAAGAAAAAATTACAAGTATGAAAAGTCAAAATAAAAGACAAATGTATGATGAATTAAACGTCAAGGATAGTAAGATTATAAGTATCGAAGAGATGGAAGATACTTATCAAATAAAAGTTCTCTTGCAATCTAGATATATGGACTATATAATAGATTTAGAGAGTGGTCTTAAAGTTTCTGGAGATGATACAAGAAGAATACTTGTTAATTATTTATTAACATTTATAAAAAAGAAAAACACTTTAGAAAATAAGACGATTCGGCGGTGTCCTTCTTGTGGGGCACCCATAAGTGTTAATACAAGTGGTACTTGTTTATATTGTAATTCATTATATAATGAAGAAGATTACGACTGGATATTAACAGAAATAGAAAGATATTAGGAGGAAAAAATGGGATTAATTAAAGCTTTAACAAGCAGTGTGGGAAGTGCGTTTGGTGATCAATTTAAAGAATACGTTGTTTGTCCAAATACAGAAAAAAATGTCGTTATGGTTCGTGGAGTGGTTCGCCATGGTGATGGTAATAGAAATCCAAGTGAAGGAGTTATTTCTAATGGCAGTAAAATTGTTGTACCATCATCTTATGCTATGATGATTGTTGATAATGGAAAGGTTGTCGAGTTCTGTGCTGAACCAGGAGAATATACCTATGATAATTCAAGTGAACCAAGTATTTTTACAGGTGGACTTGGCCAAGGTATTGTAAATACTTTTAAAACGATAGGTCAAAGATTTACTTATGGAGGACAACCTGCCAGAGATCAACGTGTTTATTACGTCAATTTATTAACTGTAACGGGAAATAAATTTGGATCTCCTCAACCTAAGAAAATTACTGATGAAAAATATGGCATGTTAGAAGTTACTTTCTTTGGAGAATATGCTTATAAAATTGAAGACCCTATTTTGTTAGTAGGAACTCTTTTAGGAAGTAATCAAAAAGACGAAGTGACTTTTGAAGAATTAATGGGTAGTCAATTAAAAAGTGAATTCGTAGAACAAATTACGAGAGCTATTTCCGTAGTTATGCGGGAGAAAAAAGTTTCTTTTGGTGATATGGGCCTTTATGGTAGTGATATTTCTAATGAAATGAACGAGTGTTTAAGTTCAACGTGGAAAGATAAATATGGCATTTTAATTACTGATGTGGCGATGGGAGACATTAATATCACTGAAAGTAGTATGCAAAGAATTAATAAAATTGATGATGCGACTATTTTCTCTGACGCTAAAATGCAATCTGGTTTAATGGCTAATGCCTCTGCAGAAGCTTTAAAAAATGCTTCTTCTAATGAAAATGGCGCTATGATGGGCTTTGCTGGTATGAATATGGCTTCACAAGCAGGAGCAGGACTATTAAATTCTGTTAATCAAAATGTTAATACAAATAGTAATAATACAGTAGCTGTAGCTGAAGGTGTTGCTTTAAATTTCTGTCCAAACTGTGGAACAAAAACAAATGGCAGCAATTTCTGCTCTAACTGTGGTGCTAAATTAAAATAAAAGAGTAATCTTTTTGTTGACGTCTTTAATAAGACGGTCTTCTTTTAAGTTTTTTAATTCGCGCATCATAGCGCTTCGATCTATGGCAAGATAATCCGCTAGATCAGTATAAGAATAATTCAAATTAAATGATTTTGAATTATTTTTTTTGGCTTCAAGTTCAAAATAGGCAAGCAGTTTATTTCGAATACTCCGCGCTGTTAAAAGTTCGATTCTTTCATTTCTTTTAATTATTTTTTTACTCATAACATTAAAAAGGTTATCTAAAATCATTAAAGCATATTGACTTGTTTCACATTTTTTAATGAGTTCATCATAAGAAATGAAAATAACGTTGGCATCTTTAGTGGCTATAACAGCTAGCTCGCTAGCATGGTTAGAGACAAACATATCTGAAAAAATATCACCAGCCACCATTTCTTCAACAATAGTTCTTTCACCGGTGTAGTCATAACGAATCATATTTGCTTCTCCAGAAACAATTACCCCGATTAAATAACGATTTTTTAAAGCGTAAGTTATCGTTTGACCTTTTTTATAAAAAAGGTCTTTTGCACCAATGATTGACATAACTTTACGCTTTTCTTTTTCACTAAAATTTGCAAAAATATCGTATTTTAAAGCCATTTTAAATCCTCGTTTCTAATAAAAAAATTATAATGTAAAAATGTTGCAATTGCAACAGACAATAATAGAAATGAGCTATATGATTTTTGTGTTAGGTTAAAGGAGTGGAAAATATGAAAGTTATTAAAAGAGACGGAAAAAGTGTGGACTTTGACCCAGAAAAAATAAGAATAGCTATTGGTAAAGCCAATGCCCAAGTAGATGAAGATGAGGGGGCTAGTGATACTCAAATAGAAAATATTATTAAATATATTCAAAAATTAAATAAAAAAAGAATTTTAGTAGAGGATATTCAAGATATCATTGAAGAAAAATTAATGAGTCTTCGTAAATTTGCTCTTGCTAAAGAATACATTACTTATCGTTATACGAGAGCTTTAGTAAGAAAATCAAATACAACAGATGAATCTATTTTAAGTCTTATTAAAAATTCTAATAAAGAATTAGCAGAAGAAAACTCAAATAAAAGTACATCTTTAGCTAGCACCCAAAGAGATTATATTGCCGGTGAAGTATCAAGAGATTTAACCAGAAGAATTTTACTTCCTGAAAAAATAAGTAAAGCTCATGAAGAAGGTATTTTACATTTTCATGATGCGGATTACTTTGTTCAACCAATTTTTAATTGTTGTCTTATCAATATTGAAGATATGTTAGATAATGGCACGGTTATGAATGGTAAAATGATCGAGTCTCCAAAAAGCTTCCAAGTAGCTTGTACTGTTATGACACAAATCATCGCTGCAGTGGCTTCTAATCAATATGGTGGCCAATCTGTTGATATTTCTCATCTTGGTAAATATGTTCGTAAAACAAAAGAAAAATTTTATGATCAAATAGAGCCAGACATCAAGAAAAAACTTACGAAAAAAGATGTTGATGAAATGGTTATGGACCGTTTAAAAACAGAAATTAAAGCCGGTGTTCAAACCATTCAATATCAAATTAATACCCTTATGACAACAAATGGTCAATCACCTTTTGTAACACTTTTCATGTATTTAAGAGATGGTGATGAATACATTGAAGAAAATGCTATGATTTTTGAAGAAGTTTTAAAACAAAGATTAGAGGGTATTAAAAACGAAAAAGGTGTGTATGTTACGCCAGCTTTCCCAAAACTAGTGTATGTTCTTGATGAAAACAATTGCTTAAAAGGTGGTAAATACGATTATTTAACACATTTGGCAGTTAAATGTTCTGCTAAGAGAATGTATCCTGATTATATCAGTGCTAAAGAAATGCGTAAAAATTATGAAGGTAATGTCTTTAGTCCTATGGGATGTCGTAGTTTCTTATCACCATTTAAAGATGAAAATGGTAATTATAAGTTTGAAGGACGTTTCAACCAAGGTGTTGTCTCTATTAACTTACCACAAGTTGCTATTGTGGCTGAGAAAGACGAGGAAAAATTCTGGAGTTTACTAGATGAAAGACTAGAATTATGTCGGGAAGCCTTAATGTGTCGTCATGAAGCCTTACTTGGTACAACGAGTGATATTTCCCCAATTCACTGGCAATATGGTGCCATTGCTAGATTAAAAAAAGGTGAAAAAATTGATAAATATTTAAATACTTGTTATTCAACCCTTTCTTTAGGCTATATTGGTATTTATGAAACAACAATGCTAATGAGAGGAGTTCCTCATACTACAAAAGAAGGTGAAGAATTTGCTTTAAAATTGATTCGTCACTTAAGAGCTAAAGTAGATGAATGGAAAGCAGCTTCTGGTTTAGGATTTGCTTTATACGGCACTCCGGCTGAAAGTTTATGCTATCGTTTTGCAAGAATTGATAAAGAACGTTTTGGAACGATTAAAGATGTTACAGATAAAGGATATTACACCAATAGTTATCACGTGGATGTAAGACAACATATTGATGCTTTCTCTAAATTTAAATTTGAAAGTCAATTCCAACCAATTAGTTCTGGAGGATGTATTTCTTATGTAGAAGTTCCTAATATGGAACACAACTTAGAAGCCATGGAAGAAGTTGTTAAATTTATATATGACAATATTCAATATGCTGAATTTAATACTAAATCAGATTATTGCCATGTTTGTGGTTATACAGGAGAAATTATGATAAATGATGACTTAGACTGGGAATGCCCAAACTGTCATAATAAAGACAAAACAAAAATGAATGTTGCAAGAAGAACATGTGGATACTTAGGCGAAAATTTCTGGAATGTTGGTAAAACGAAAGAAATTAAAGCTCGTGTCACTCACTTATAGAGGTTTCTTATGCATTATGCAGAAATAAAAAATTTTGATATTGCTAATGGTTTTGGAGTTCGTGTTTCTTTGTTTGTTAGTGGCTGCCCTCATCATTGTAAAGGATGTTTTAATGAAATTGCTTGGGATTACAATTACGGCAAAAAATTTACCGATAAAGAAATTGATGAAATTATTGAACTTTTAAAACCATCTTATATTAAAGGCTTAACGTTATTAGGAGGAGAACCAATGTATCCTCCTAACCAGGAAGCCTTATTACCTTTATTAAAAAAGGTTAAAGAAACATATAAGGATAAGGATATTTGGTGTTATTCGGGATATTTATTTGATAAAGAAATCATGGATGACATGTATGACAAATATCCTTTCACCAAAGAAGTATTATCTTATATTGATGTATTAGTAGATGGCCGTTTTGATATTTCCAAAGCCCATAAAGGTCTTGCTTTTAGAGGAAGCGCTAATCAAAGAATTATTGATGTTCCAAAAACTTTACAAGAAAAGAGTATTGTTTTAATTCCTGTCAATGATAAGACTTTTCAAAAATTATAGAAAGGGTTAAAAATGTTTACAATTGTTTGTTTAATAGGGAGTACTAAATTTGAAAGTACTTTTAGAAAGCTAGAAGAAGAGCTTTCTTTAGCCGGTTATTTAGTTTTTTCACCACTTGTTTATACTCAGTCTGGGGAGCCACCTTTATGTGGTGTGCAAAATAAAAAAGTGTTAGATGAAGTCCAAAAAGCTAAAATTAATTACAGCCATATTGTTTTAGTGGTAGATGAAAAAGGATATATTGGTTCTTCTACTAAAGACCAAATAAGACATGCTGAATTTTTAAATAAACCTATATTTTACTATAGTCAAGGTGACGAGAAAAAGTTATTAGAAAGAGGTATAAAATGAGAACACGTGGTTTTGAAATTGCTAAAGGATGGGAAGAAAAGAATATTCGTCTTCCAAAAAGAAGTACAGCTTTTTCAGCAGGATACGATATCGAGGCTGCTGAAGATACTGTGATCCATCCTTTTAAAGAAGAAAAAGTGCCAACCCTTGTTAAAACGGGTATTAAAGCTTATATGATGGATGATGAGGTTCTATATCTTTATAATAGAAGTTCTAATCCTAAAAAGAAAGGTCTTGTTTTAGCTAACTCTGTAGGTGTTATTGATAAAGACTACTATGGCAATGTCGATAATGATGGCCATATCATGGTTGCTTTTTACAATGTTAAAGAGGAAGAAGTACACATCCAAAAAGGTGAAAAAATTGCTCAATGTATTTTTCAAAAATATTTAACGGTTGATAATGATGATGCGACAGGAGAACGTACTGGCGGTTTTGGAAGCACAAGTAAGAACTAAAAAAGTTCTTCTTTTTTTATGCAATTTAGCATAAAATTAGCAGAGTAGTATTGACAGTGCTAAAAATAGTGCTATAATGTTAATAGCATTTGTAAGGAATGCCCTAAAAGGAAGTGAAAAAATGAGTGAAAGACAACAACGACTCCTAAAAGAGATTGTCGAGTCTTATATAAAGACAGCTAAACCAGTTGGCAGTAAATCTTTATGTAAAAAACTCAGATGCTCGTCCGCGACAATTCGTAATGAGATGGCTCATTTAGAAGAAATCGGCTTACTTGAAAAAAATCATATTTCATCGGGAAGAATTCCTTCTGAAGATGGATATAAATATTATGTTGAAAATTTGATGAAACCAAAGGAACTTACCGAGGCAGATGCTCATAAGTTACAAGTAATTTTCAAAAATCAAGAACTGGCTTTATCAGATACCATTGAAGCCTGTGTTGAAATCATTAGCGAGATGACCAGTTATACGAGTGTTGTTTTAGGAAAAAATAGTGATGAAAATGCTTTACAGCAAGTAAATATCATTCCTCTTACCAATGGCAAAATTGTTGCCCTTGTTTGTACGGATAAAGGAATTGTGCAAAATAAACAATTTCAACTAGCTAGTACGATTGATATTAATGAGGTAGTAAAGACTTGTGAAATTATCAATAAAATGTTAGTAGGAACACCTATTAAAGAAGTGTCGACTAGATTAGAGTATGAAATCAAACCAATTATTGCCGAAAAAATAAGACAATATGAAACGATCTTCTCCATTTTCTCTCAGACATTTCATGATATTGCTTCTAAAAAAGATGAAACCATTCGAGTTCGAGGCAAAAATTATTTACTTCAAGAACCAGAATATAATGATGTCGGCAAAATCAAAAATATTTTAGATAAATTTGAAGATCGAGCTTTCATCGAAAAGATTGATGCAACTGAAGATAAAGCAGGCGTTAACATTTATATTGGTAAAGATAGTGAATTTGATCCAAATGTCACCGTCATCAAAACAACATATAAAAAAGATGGTGAAGAAGGAACCATTGCTATCATTGGACCTAAAAGAATGGAGTACGACCGAGTTGTTGGCTTACTTTCCTTTATAAATAAAGAACTCAATGAGGAGGATATTAATGGATAAAGAAGAAAAGAAAATAGAAAAAAAAGAAACAGCAAAGAAAAAGAAACATGAAGAAAATAAAGAATGTAAACATCATGCTGAGATGGAAAAATTAAGAGAAGAATCTAAATTAAAAGATGAAAAAATATTAAGATTATCGGCAGAAATGCAAAATATGCGTCGTCGCTTTGAAGAAGAAAAAAGTCGTCTTTTAAAATATGATGGTGAAGAACTTGTTGAAAAAATACTTCCTATTTTAGACAATTTTGAACATGCCATTAAAATGGATGATAATAATTTATCGGATGAAATCAGCAAATTCTTAAGCGGCTTCAAAATGATTTATGCTAATATGATTGAAATATTAAAAACATTTGATGTTAGAGAAGTGGAAGCCTTACATAATCCTTTTGATGAGAAAAGTATGAATGCTGTCTTAGTCGATAATGATGAAGAATTTGAAAATAATATCGTTTTAGACGTTTTACAAAAAGGATATATGTATAAGGATAAAGTTATTAGACCAGCCATGGTTAAAGTAAATCAAAGGGGTGAAGAATAATGGATTTTACATTTTATAGTAATATTTTTGCAAATGATAGTCTTTTAGTTGAAAAATTAGTGGATACTGAAAAAATAGAATTAGATATGGGCCTATATCAAATGTGGGCTATGATGGGTAATTTCAAAGATAATTATCAATTATTAACGGAACAATTTGCCAAATCTAAAACGCAACTATTAGAATTATTTAAACAAAAATATGGTAAAGAAACAACTTATGAAGAATTAAAAGATGCTGTTCATAAATATAGACAGCAAATGGAACAAGATGTTCAAAGAAATTTATAAAATAAGAAAGGATAGATAAATATGAGTAAAATTATAGGTATAGATTTAGGAACAACTAACAGTTGTGTTTCTGTTATTGAAGGCGGAAGCCCAGTTGTTATTCCAAATGATGAAGGGGGAAGAACTACACCATCTGTCGTAGCTTTTAAAGGGGATGAAGTTTTAGTTGGTGATCGTGCCAAACGTCAAGCTGTAACCAACCCTAAAAATACAATTGCTTCTATTAAAAGATTAATGGGAACAAGTGAAAAAGTGAGTGCCAATGGTAAAAAATGGACTCCACAAGAAATTTCAGCTAAGATTTTAGGAAAATTAAAAAAAGATGCTGAAAGTTATTTAGGTGAAACTGTTAAAGAAGCAGTTATTACTGTTCCAGCTTACTTCAATGATGCCCAAAGACAAGCTACTAAAGATGCTGGTAAAATTGCAGGCTTAGATGTTAAACGTATTATTAATGAACCAACAGCTGCCGCTTTAGCGTATGGTTTAGACAAACAAGAAAAAACCCAAACTATTTTAGTTTACGATTTAGGTGGTGGAACATTCGATGTTTCTATCCTTGAAATTGGTGATGGTGTTTTCGAAGTAAAAGCTACTGCTGGTAATAACCATTTAGGTGGTGATGATTTCGATAAACGTGTTATGGACTATTTAGTTGATACGATGAAAAAAGAACATGGTGTTGATTTAACAAATGATGCAATGGCTATGCAGCGTATTAAAGATGCCGCTGAAAAAGCTAAAAAAGATTTATCTGGTATGAGTGTTACCCAAATTAATTTACCATTCATTTCTCAAAATGCGGATGGACCAATTCATATGGATATTGAATTATCAAAAGCTAAATTTGAAGATTTAAACCGTGATTTATTTGATAGTACTCTAGATCCAGTTCATAAAGCTTTATCTGATGCCAAATTATCAAACAGCGATATTGATGAAGTTATTTTAGTAGGTGGTTCTACACGTATTCCTTACATTCAAGAATTAGTTAAAAAAGAACTTGGACGTGAACCACATAAAGGAGTTAACCCAGACGAAGTAGTAGCTATGGGTGCTGCTATTCAAGGTGGTGTGTTAACGGGTGAAATGGACGATTTAGTTTTACTAGATGTTACTCCATTATCACTTGGTCTTGAAACATTAGGTGGTGTTATGACTGTCTTAATTCCAAGAAATACAACTATTCCAACAAGCAAGAGTCAAGTATTTAGTACAGCTGCTGATAATCAACCTGCTGTTGACATTCACGTTTTACAAGGTGAAAGAAAAATGGCTAGTGATAATAAAACCCTTGGTAATTTCCAATTAGGTAATATTCCACCAGCTCCAAGAGGAGTTCCTCAAATCGAAGTTAAATTTGATATTGATGCCAATGGTATCGTTCATGTAACAGCTAAAGACTTAGGAACTAACAAAGAACAATCTATTACGATTACTTCTAGTACTAACTTAAGTGATGAAGAAATCGATAAAATGATGAAAGACGCTGAAGCTAATAAAGAGGCTGATGAAAAACGTAAACAAGAAGTAGATGCTAAAAATGACGCTGATGCTTTAATCTTCCAAACTGAAAAAGCTATCAAAGATTTAGGTGATAAAGTAGATAGCAAAGATAAAGAAGAAGCTGAAGGAAAAATTAAAGAATTAAAAGAAGCTATTGAAAAAAATGATATCGAAGATATCAAAAAGAAAACCGAAAGTTTAAATGAAGTAGCGATGAAACTTGCTACCAAAGCATATGAAGAAGCTGCTAAAAATAATCAAGCAACTCAAACAGAAACACCTAATAATACTGAAAGTAAAAAAACAGATGATGGTGTAGAAGAAGCTTCTTACGAAGAAAAATAATGTTCTTAGAAAGTTCTAGGTGTTTCTAGGACTTTCTTTTCCGATTTTAGAAAGGATTTATTATGGAAGATTTAAGAAAAAGATGCGAATTGGATAAAAATGATTGCTGGGATATTTCTAAGATAATCAAAGATGAAAAAGAATATCAAGATTTAGTAACTGCCGTAAAAAAAGAAAATCAAAAAATAGTTTCTATGCGTGGTCATATTTTAGATTCTAAATATTCTTTAAAAGAGTATTTAAAAGCCAATGAAAACGAAGAACGTAGTTATGCTAAATTATTATTATATACTAGATTTTTATACGATGAAGATACGAGAAATAATGAAGCTAAAAATAAAATGTTAGAAATAGAAAACTTAGCAAATGTTTTATCAGAAAGTGAATCTTTTGTAACTTCAGAATTAATGAAAAAAGATTTAGAAGATGTCTTAAAACTTTTAGATGATGATAAATATGTCTTATATTTTAAACGCCTTTATAAGCAAAAAAAACGTGTTTTAAGTGAAAAAGAAGAAGAAATTATAAGCGCAGCGATGAGTGCTTTTGGCACACCTGATGAAGCTTTTACTTCTTTAGATGTCGCGGATGCTTTTTTTGAACCAATTTCTTTTGAAGGTAAAAAAGTTTTCCTTAGTCATTACAACTATGGCGAATTATTAGAACATCCTTCCCAAAAGGTACGAGAAGCAGCTTTTAAAAACTATCATAAATATTATGCTGAACATAAAAATACCTTTGCGTCTCTTTTAAAAGGAAACTATCAAGAATTAGAATTTGTAAGAAAATTAAGAAAGTATGATACAGCCTTAGAAATGGCTTTAGATAGTGTTGAAGTTGACAAGAAAGTTTATGAAAATTTAATAGCAATGGTTCATGAATATAATCATTTAAACATTTTATTTCAAAAATTAAAAGCTAAAAAACTTGGCTTAAAAGAATATCATTTATATGATACTTATGTTCCTATTGTCAAAGAAAGTAACAAAAGATACACTAAAGAAGAAGCTATCGCCCTTGTTAATAAAGCCTTAAAACCATTAGGAAAAGATTATCTCGAACATTTTAATAGTATGTTTTTAAATCATGATGTTGATTTTTATCCAAATGAAGGAAAACACAATGGCGCGTATCAATGGGGTGGTTATGACACTGATTCTTATGTTCTATTAAACTTTAATGGCACTTTTTCTTCCGTAAGTACTCTTGCTCATGAACTTGGCCATGCCGTGCATTCTATGTATTCCAAAGAAAATAATAGCTACCCTTATTATAGTTATGAAATCTTTTTAGCAGAGATTGCTTCTACGGTAAATGAAACCTTACTTTCCTTTTATATGTTAGATCACGCGAAAGAAAAAGAAGAAAAAATATATTATTTATGTGAATTTTTAAATAAAGTGAAAGCAACTATTTTTAGACAAACGATGTTTGCTGAATTTGAAAGTATAATGAGTAAAAAATGTCAAAATAAAGAATCTTTAACAGAAGAAAGCTTTAGTGATGTATATTATGATTTAAATAAAGAATATTTTCAAGATTCTGTGATTATTGATTCAGATATTCGTTATGAATGGATGCGCATAAGTCATTTTTATAGTCCTTTTTACGTTTATCAATATGCCACTGGTCTTATTAGTGCCATTAGTATTGTGAATGACATTTATGAAGATAAAGATAATTTTGTTCCAAAATATTTAAATTTCTTAAAAAGTGGTTCATCTAAAAATGTCTTAGATATTTTAAAAGAAGTCGATATTGATTTAACTGCAAAAGAAACTTATGAAAAGGTCTTTCATTTTATAGAGGAAAAAGTACAAGAGTTAAAAAAATTACTAGAAAGTGGTGAAGAATAATGAATAAAAAAGATTACTATGAAGTATTAGGTGTATCTAAAACAGCTACGGCTGATGAAATAAAATCTGCTTTTAGAAAATTAGCTAAAAAATATCATCCCGATAACAAACAAACGGGTGATGAGGAAAAATTTAAAGAAATAGGTGAAGCATACGCGGTACTATCCGATGAAAATAAAAGACGGCAATATGATCAATTTGGTCATGCAGCCTTTGATGGTGCTTCAGGTGGTGCTGGCTTTGATGCAAGTGACGTAGATTTAAACGATATTTTAAGACAAGTCTTCGGTGGTGGCTTTGGCGGTGGGGGATTCTCTGATTTTTCTGACTTTTTTGGAGGCGGAAGTACTAGTAGAACTAGCCAAAGAGCTCGTAAAGGTAGAGATACTTTAGTTCGTGTTGATTTAACTTTTGAAGAAGCTTGCTTTGGCGTTCAAAAAGACATCGAACTTACTTTAAATGATACTTGCTCAGAATGTCATGGCAAAGGTGGATTTGATGAAGAAGTTTGTAGTTATTGCCATGGTAATGGTTATGTTGTAACTGAACAAAGAAGCCTATTTGGTATGATGCAAAGTAGAAGCGCCTGCCCAAAATGTGAAGGTACTGGTAAAACATTCAAAACAGTATGTAATAGTTGCAAAGGTACAGGACAAGTTAAAAAGAAAAAAGAAATTGAAATCAAAATTCCTGAAGGTGTCGAGACGGGTCATCAACTACGGATTAGTGGTAAAGGAGAAGCTGGTATAAACGGTGGTCCAAATGGCGATATTTATTTAGAAATTCATGTTGCTGAAAGTTCATTCTATGAAAGGGATGCCGAAAATTTAACCATCGAACTGCCTATTACTATTACCGAAGCTATTTTAGGATGTAAAAAAGAAGTTCCAACCATTTATGGTAATGTCATCATGGAAATTAAACCAGGTTGTCAAAGTGGAACAAAATATAAACTAAAAGGAAAAGGTTTAAAAGTTCCTGGTTCTCTACGTAAGGGTGATGAATTTGTTATTGTTAAAGTTATTACGCCTACAAAGATTACAAGAGAACAAAAGAAGTTATTAGATGCCTTAGATGAAACAGGACTTGATAATGATAGTATTTTTAAAGAATTTAAAAAACATTTATAATTTTTTAGGGTAAAGCCAATTTACTCTTTTTTTAATTTTTGTTACAATGATAGATAGTTGGTGGTAGTGTGAAAAAAATTTTATCTTTAGCGCAAAATATAAATATTAAAATGGAAAATGATATTAAAGAAATCATGAATCCGAGCAAAGTTTTTTTACCGATAGATGAAACCGCGACTTTAAAAATAAAAAGTAAAACTGTTTTAAAAGGAGAACTATTATATACTTACTTGCAAAAGGATTTCTATAGTCCTGTCAGTGGTTATATCAAAAATATTGTCAAAAGAAAAGATTACGCTTTAAAAGAAGTATCTTTTATGCAAATTCAAAATGATTATCAAGAACTTTCTAATTATAAAGGAGTAGATGGAACAACAACGATTATTTCTCCTAATTTAAAGGGGCAAATATTAAATTATAAAGAATATGATTTTAGAAAGCTTCAAAATAAAAAAATGCTTTATGTTAATGGTTTAGAAGACGAACCACTTATTTTTAATAAGCAAAAACTTCATGAAAACTATGCCAATGAAATCTTACTTATGATTGATTTATTATGTGATGCTTTAAATATTGAATCATCTTGTCTTCTTTTAAAAGAAACTGATTATAAAAGTATTTTGAGTTTTGAAAAAAATATTTCTACTTACCCTAATGTTTCGCTTTTTTATGTCAAAGACGAGTATCCTATCGAGGACGAAAAAAACGTTAAAAAATATTTAAATTGGACAGATAATTGTGTCATGCTTTCTACCGATAAAATTTACGATGTCTATTATGAAATTGTAAAAGGAAAGCAAAAAGATTTTACTTTCGTAACTATTTTAGGAGACGCCATATCTAAATCATTTGTTTGTCGGGCGAAAGTAGGTACTTATTTAAAAGAAATTATCGATAATACTAAGATTTTACAAGACAAAGATTGTGATATCTTAGTAAATGGACTCATGAAAGGAACCGAAGCAAAGCTAGAAAATATTTATTTAACTTTAGATGTTAAAGCGGTCTTTTTTATGAAAAAGAAAAAAGAAAAAATGAGAGAGTGTATTAACTGTGGCAAATGTAATGAAGTATGTCCTTTAAAATGCCGTGTATATGAATGTGTCAAAACAAAAGGACGTATAAAACCTTTAAATTGCGATAATTGTGGCTTATGTACTTTTATTTGTCCAAGTCATATTGATATCTCTAAATATCTTTCAAAGGAGGAACAAGCATGAAAACATATCTTCATTATAAAGACAAAGCTCTTTTTTATGAAAGAGGCGTATTTGTCTTTCTTATTTTGTTTACTCTTTTTGGTTGGTACAAAAATGGTTTAACTTATGTCTTCATGGATAAAATGACATTTTTATCTTCCTTAAAGGTCCTTATTTTACCTTTAATTTCCTTAGGAGAAGGTGTCCTTATTTCACTTTTGACGAAAAAAGAAAACAAACTTTCTTTAATCAATTGTAGTCTTTTGTTTACTCTTTTATTTCCGCCAGCATTTTCTTTGAAATGGGGTCTTTTATTTCTAAGTATCTTTAATTTTTGGCAATTTATTTGCAAGATGAAAAATATTAAATTAGAAAATGTTTTGTTATTTAAGACACTATTGATTATCTTTTGTTTAATAGAAAACATAGGACTTCAAAATGAGATGGAAAAGCTATATTCTTATTCTTATCAAACGTTAGATATTTTATTAGGAATTTCAGTGGGTTCGTTTGGGATTACTTCTATTATTTTAAGTTTATTCCTTTATTTATTTTTAAGTACAGATTTTTATTATAAAAAAGATATTCCCATTACCATCATTATTAGTTATCTGATAAGTAGTCTTTTGTATTCTATTGTAAAGACACCTGTTTGGCAAAGTGATTTTCTTTTAAATAGTTCTTTAATTTTTGCAGCTATTTATTTTTCTAGGAATAATTTTATAACCCCTGTGACACGTAAAGGCAAAATGATTTGTGGAATTTTTATTGGCGTTATTTCCTTTATTTTAAATCTTTTTGGATTTAGAGAAGGAGTTTTCATTGTTTTTAGCATAGTTATGCTAGGTTATCTTTTTTATCAAAAAATAAAATATAAAGCGTAAAGTTTATGTAAAGAAATGCAAAAAATGCAAAAATTTGCATTTTTTTTGTCAGAAAAAAAAGGAAATGACGAGTTTACCTGTAATATATATTATTAGGGGAGGAGTTATATTTATATGCCAAAAATATCGCAAGAGACGATTGATGAAATAAGAAATAAAGCAGATATCGTGGATATTATCAAAGAATATATTCCTCTTATCCAAAAAGGAAAGAATTACTTTGGGGTATGTCCTTTTCATCAAGACCATTCGCCAAGTATGAGTGTTTCTAAAGAAAGACAGTTATTTAAATGCTTTTCTTGCGGTGCCGGTGGAAACGTCTTTAAATTCGTTAGTGATTATGAAAATATAAGTTATATTGAAGCTGTTAGTAAAGTTGGTAGTAAAGTTGGAATTAATTTAAATATTGAAAAAACATCGAAAGTAAATGAAAAATACAAAAGTCTTTATGAAATCATGGACTTAACCAATCTCTTTTTTGAAAATAATATTCAAACTGATAACGGAAGTGAAGCAAGAAATTACTTACACCAAAGAGGATTAAATGATAATGATATTAAAGAATTTAATCTTGGTCTTTCATTAAATGATAATAACTTAGCCAAATTTTTAGAGAAAAAAAAGATGTCCTTGGAACAAGCATTATCTTTAGGCTTAGTAAATCAGAAGAACTTAGAATACACCGATGTTTTTAAAAATCGTATTTTATTTCCTATTCATGATTTAGAAGGCCATGTCGTTGGTTTTACAGGTCGTATTTATAAAGATAACAACGGACCTAAATACCTTAATAGTAGAGAAACCCCTTTGTTTCGAAAGGGTCAAATTTTATTTAATTATCATCGAGCTAAAAAATATATTCAACTTCAAAAAGAAGTTATTTTAGTGGAAGGCAACATGGATGCGATAAGGATGTATATTAATGACTTTAAAAACACCTTAGCGTTAATGGGAACGAGTCTAACTGAAGAGCAAGTAAGAATTTTAAAAAATCTTCGTTCTAAAGTCATCCTTATGCTAGATAATGACGAAGCCGGTCTTACGGCTACTTATACGGTCGGTGAAGAATTAATTAAAAGTGGTATCGAAGTTTTTGTTATCAGATTAAGTGGTAAAAAAGACCCGGATGAATATATTTTATCTTTCGGCGCCGAAGCTATGAAAGAAAATATTGAACGACCTTTATCCTTTCTAGAATTTAAATTGAATTATTTAAAACAAGATCGAAACTTAAATGACGCAAGTGAATTATCTTTATATATTAAAGAAGTTCTTCAAATTTTAAAAGATGAAGATGAGATTACCACAGGCATTATTTTGAATCAAATTTCTAATGAATACCATATTCCTTTAGAGACTTTACAAAATAGTATCCCTAAAAAAGAAGAAATAATAATCCCTAAAGAGCCAGTTAAACCAAAGAAAAAAGATGGACAATATTTGACTTGTATTAAAAATATTCTTTATTACATGATGAATGATGAAAAATATATTCAAATTTATGAAGATGAGTTAGGTTATTTTGAAGAAACCTTGTATAGAGAGATTGCTTCTGAAATACTAGGTTATTATATGACCAAAAAGAAAATGGTTTTTGCTGATTTTTTATCTTTTATCGAAACCTCTTTATTAAAAGATGAAATATACGAACTTATTTCCAGTATAAAAGATGAAGAATTGACAGAAAATAAATTAAGAGATTATATCTATGGTGTTAAGCAAAAAAATTTGCAAAACAAAATTAAATCTTTGAAAGAAGAACAAAAAAAGACTGTGGATATTTATCAAAAAGAATTAATAGGGAAAAAAATAATTGAAAATAAAATTGAAGCAGAAAATTTAAAAAAAGAAAGAAGTGTTGAGAATGACTAAATTTGAAATGAAAAAAAATGAATTATTAGAAAAAGGAAAACAAGAAGGATATCTTCTTGTTAGTGAAGTAGTAGAAATTGCTAAAGAATGTAAAGCAAGTAAAGCGGAAGTAATGGCTTTTCGAAAAGAAATTGAACAAGAAAAAATTGATTTATTAGAAAAAGCTCCAGCTAAAAAGAAAAATATTAGCATTAAAGTTCATGAAATTAAATCTTTTGATGAAAGAAAAAGTGAATTAATTAAAAAAGGAAAAGAAAAAGGCCATGTCACTTATGAAGAACTTGCTTCTGCTTTAAAAGGCCTTGAAGTAGATAATGATTCTTTAGATGATTTATATAATGCTTTAATGGAAAATGACATTGCTATCATTGGCGAAGAAGATGAAGCAAGCTCTAAAAATGGAGCTAAAATAGAGGAAGAACCCATTATTTTAAATGATGCCGAAATTACAAAAGATATTAATATCAATGACCCGGTTAGAATGTATTTAAAAGAAATTGGCCGTATTTCTTTATTAACACCAGAAGAAGAGCTAGAACTATCTAAAAGGGTTGCTAATGGAGAAGAAGAAGCCAAAAATAAATTAGCAGAATCTAACCTTCGTTTAGTCGTTTCCATTGCTAAAAGATATGTTGGTCGAGGACTTTTATTTCTAGATCTTATTCAAGAAGGTAATATTGGTCTTATGAAAGCTGTTGATAAATTTGATTATGATAAAGGTTATAAATTCTCAACTTATGCTACATGGTGGATTCGTCAAGCTATCACGAGAGCTTTAGCTGACCAAGCAAGAACTATTCGTGTTCCAGTTCATATGGTTGAAACTATTAATAAGATGGCACGTATTCAAAGACAATTAACACTTGAACTTAATAGAGAACCTTCCGAAGAAGAATTAGCTAAAAAAATGGGTATTTCCGTTGAAAAAGTTCGTGATGTCATTAAGATTAGTCAAGATCCTGTTTCACTAGAAACCCCAATTGGTGAAGAAGATGATTCTCATTTAGGAGATTTTGTTAAAGATATTAATACCATGACTCCTGAAGAGTATGCTACAAATGAGATTTTAAAAGAAGAAATTAAAGCTGTTTTAGAAACTTTACAAGAAAGAGAACAAGAAGTATTGGAACTTCGTTTTGGACTTATTGATGGTACTAGTCATACTTTAGAAGAAGTTGGTAAAAAGTTTAATGTCACAAGAGAAAGAATAAGACAAATTGAAGCGAAAGCTTTACGCAAATTAAGACATCCTTCTAGAGCTAAAAAATTGAAAGATTTTATGACTGACTAATGAAACAAAAACGATTAGAAGCCATTTGTTCTTTTCTTACCACAGAAGATAAAATTATTGATATTGGTTGTGATCATGCTTATGTGCCAATTTATATGGCTAAAAAGGGTGCTACTCATATTTTGGCAACAGATATCCATGAAAATGCTTTAAATGTAGCTAAAGAAAATATCCAAAAAAACTATTTAGAAAATACAATCGAAACTCTTTTAAGTGATGGGCTAGATAAAGTAGATACTAAAAATTATGATACTTTAGTTTTAGCTGGTATGGGTGCGAGTACGATTTTATCTATTTTAGATAATAAAGAAAAATTAGAACCGATAAAGAAGATTATCATTCAGTCTAATAATGATTTAGAAAAATTAAGACAAACGATGATGAAACAAAATTTTACTTTAAAAGAAGAAAAAATATTAGAAGAAAAAGGACATTATTATGCCATTATGGTATATCAAAAAGGATTGCAGAAACTTAGTGAAGAAGAACTTTTACTAGGCCTTTATAATCCTCATAATAAAAATTATTACAACTTTTTAAAAGAAACTTATAGTACGATTTTAAAACAAAGTCAAAATGAAGAAATCAAAAGAAAGTTAAAATTAGTATTAAACTATTTATACAAAGAAAACGGGACGATTTGATGATGGCAAAGATGTCTCGTTTTTTGTTTGGGGTGAAGAGTATGTCTTACTTTTTGTCTTTACAGAAACAGTATTATTATCCGGTGTCATAAATTCTTTAGCAATTTTAAAGGCATTTTGAGCATTTGAAAGCATAGGTTTTGCTTCTTTATATAAGGGAATTAATTGGTTAACAACATTTAAAGTTTTACTCATTCCACCGATAACTTTTGTAAGGGTAAGACCACTTCTTACAGGATTTGGAAACATATTCATACGTCCTTTCTAATGTATTTTATGAGAATAAAACACAAATTAGACAAAAAATTAACAAATTATGCCGAAAAAAAAGGAAATTGAAGATTTTTCTTGTATATATAAGTAGAAGGATAATTTAAAGCTAGCAAAATTATCTTTCTTAGAAGAGGATAAATGCATGATAAGAGAATTAGAAGAAGTAAAAAAATTTTACAGTTGTCGTTACGACAGAACATTTAAAGAAGTATTTTTAAAA
>CAJLEF010000017.1 GCA_905205665.1 uncultured Bacillota bacterium
AATAATATGTCCTAAATACTACAAAATAAACTGTCGTATTTATTACGTTATTATTGTATCATAATTTGATATCATTTTGATACCAAATTTAGAATGTAAAAAAATTAGATATTGCTATCTAACTTATTAAAAATTTTTACAAATGTTTCATAAGATATATCTTCGGCTCGAACATTTTCGTCATAACCATTGTCTTTTAATATCTCTAAAGTATCTTGCCAATCGTCTTTTGATAAATTATTCTTCAGCTTTTTTCTTTTTTGTAAAAAACATTGTTTTAAAAATTTTTGAAAATTTATCATATCCAGTGATGGAATGCAAGCTTTCCGTTCAAAAGAAATCACAGCACTATCAACATTTGGAGAGGGATCAAACGCCTTTCTTGAAACATCAAATAAATAATTAACATAATAATAATGATTAAGAAAAACCGTAAAAAAGCCATAATCCTTAGATCCAGGCTGAGCACTAAAGCGGTAACCAACTTCTTTTTGAACTAATAAAGTCATTGCTTTTTCTTTTATATCACACTTGATGATATGTTCAATAATGGGTGTAGTTATATAATAAGGAATATTGGCAATAATATAAATATTTTCATAGTTAGCTGGTAAATCTTCTTTGATATTTCTTTGTAAGAAATCCTGAAAAATAACTTTAGTATTTTCATTTTCATATTTTTGTAAAATATCTTTCATTCTTTCATCTATTTCATAGCAAATAAGTTTACCTTTTTTCTGAACTAAATATTTTGTTAGAGCCCCTTTACCAGGTCCAATTTCAATAATAATATCATTTTCATTTGTTTCAATAGTATTAGCTATTTTCTTTAAAATATTTTCATCTTTCAAAAAATTTTGTCCTAAACTTTTTTTAGCAGGAATTTTTGGCATAAGTTTTTCACCTCTTAGAAAAGAATACCATAAAAAAGAAACAAAAAAAAGAGGCTGGCTAATAACCAACTCTTAAAACATCATAGCTTAATGTATTACGTCCTACATACATAGAAGCATCATTTTCACTTGGCATAAGTAAGTCTAAATCCGTACCTAGAACTCCTCTATCTAGCACAATAGCAACAATTGGCTCATTTGATAATTTAGATAAATTAAATCTTACAATAGAACCACAAGGTAAGTTTTTACTTGAAGCGACAATCCTTACATTTCCATAAGTGACATCCGGATAAATGGTGGTACCATTTCTTACATTATAGGATGGGACACATGAAAGTTTGCCACTACATAAAGGACAATCAGCTCCATATCCTGTTACGTCTCCTGTGAAGGTATCCTTGGCACTGTATAGATCATTTTTAATATCATTTTCCAATTTCATAGCCATTGTTGTTAAATTAATCACTCTGTTTTGAGCTAAAGACGAAACGCTATTTACATCACGGGTTGTACTGATATTGGCTATTAAAACAACAACGATCAAAATAGCTAATTGAATAGTTGTTTTAAATCCAATTACAATTTTTTTCATGGCATCACCTTTATGGCTAAATGATAACATACCATTTACTAAATGTCAAAAATCGACATTATATTTTTATTGGTAATCCTTGCCAATTCTTCTAAAGAAATATCTAAATAATCACTCACAAAAGAGGCAATATTGAAAATATATTTTGGCTCGTTCGGTGTTCCTCTGTAAGGATGAGGAGTTAAATAAGGACTATCTGTTTCTAAAACGATATTATTTTTAATTTCAGGTAATAATTCTTTTAAATGACTGTTTTTAAAAGTAACAACCCCATTAATACCTAATTTATATCCCATGTTAATATATATTTTAGCCACTTCCAAACTTCCAGAAAAGGAATGAATAACGCCTTTAATCATAGGATATTCCTTTAAAATATCAATAGTATCTTGAGTGGCGTCTCTACTATGAATAACAACTGGTTTCTTATATTTTTTAGCCATTTCTAATTGTTTGATAAATAATTTTTTTTGAAGTTCTTTATTATCTTTGTCATAATGATAATCTAATCCAATTTCTCCTATAGCCACGATTTTATCAGAATTTAACGCCTTTTCCATTTCTTCTAAATCATTAATCTTATATGTTAAAGCCTCTTCAGGATGTATACCCACACATCCATAAATATTTTTATATTCTTGCACAAGATTAAAAACTTCTTTATTAGAGGCATCATCGCAGCCTGCGACAACAAAACGATTCACTTTGTTTTCATAAGCATGGTTTAAAATTTCTTCTAAGTTTTCATAATATTCTTTATATAAATGACAATGTGTATCTGTAAACATATTACACCTATAATGTATCTATTTGAGAAGAAAAACGTGGCATTGTTTCAGGATGAGAAAACTGAGGATGATTTAAAGATGACATATTAGGATTAGTTTCCCAATAACCTGATACGTCACAACTTGATGAATATGGTCTTGGATTTGGCATATCCATTTTGACTATCATTGGAATTTTAAAAGCACTACCAAAAGCTACACATGTTCCTGGTTGTAATATTTTCATTTTTTCAATAACATCCTGACTGATATTTGGAAGCATTTCTTCAATATACTTAATGTCTTTAGGATGAGTCATTTTAAAAATTAAGAAATTAGAACATTGCGAAACAACGGTATCACTAATTTCCATTGGTCTTTGACTTATTATATCTAATAAAACACCATATTTACGGCCTTCTTTGGCAATTCTCTCAAAAATATTATATCCAATTAGAAACACATCATTGTCTTTTTGAATATAGCGATGGGCTTCTTCTAAAAATAAATGGAATGGGATGGTACCACGACTCGCATTTTCTTTGGCAAAGTCAAATATCATACGTGTATAAATCTTAACAATAGCCTTGGAAATATTATCATCAAGACCTTCTAAATTAATATTAATGATTTGCGATTTTTTGTTTCCATTATTTAATAAACCAGAAATAAATTCCTCATAAGTTACATACTTAAGTCCTTGAAATAACTTACCAACCGGACCATGAATCAAGGCATAAAGACGTACTTTCAGCAATTGGGCATCATCTTGTAAATTACGATTATTTTGAAAACCTTCACTAATCAAAGTAAAATCAAGGGCTTTCGAAAAGGCTTTTAAATCATATGTTACATTAGCTAAGGACTCATCTATATCTAAATCTTCATCAATATACTTTAAAATATAATCGGTTATTAAAACTTCTTCACCAAATTTTCCCCGAGAATCAATTTGAAAGCATTCCGAAAAACTTCTTGTATAACCAATACCAGGAATTTGCGTATCTAAGTTAAATTCTTTAGTATGACAAGTATTAATAATACTAAATACGTCATCCTTTTTTCTATCAATACTTGATGAACTATATAAAACTGTTATTAAGGCTTGGGCAATAATATGATTTTTATATTTAGTGGCACGGTCGTCATCAATGGCAAATATTTTAGCAATTTTCATGGCTCTTTCAATAATCGTTAATTGGGAATGTTTGTCAGCTTGAAGTAAAATAGCCATATCATCTGTTTTTAATAAATTCATTGGTATTTGCATTAAAATGTCTGAATCTTCTTTTCTTTGCGAAGTAATAAACTTATAATTATAATAAGAATTTATATTAGAAATACTTTTAAAAGCATTTTTATATTCGCCAAAAGAATCAAAAAATAATAAATTAGCATTATACGCAGCAGCGTACTGATTACTTAATAAGTTTTGCACAATTCTAGCAACTCCACAACTTTTT
The DNA here is from genome assembly GCA_905205665.1 of uncultured Bacillota bacterium. Lineage (GTDB taxonomy): Bacteria > Bacillota_I > Bacilli_A > RF39 > UBA660 > Ventrenecus. The sequence continues at coordinate 3,719 of CAJLEF010000017.1, forward strand.
CCTGAACCGGTATTACCAAAAATACATAAATGACTAGCTAATAAATCATTAATGTTTGGACAGACTAAATGATCTTTATAGGTTGCACTCATCCCTAATATAAAGTTCTGCTTTGATTCAACGCCAAATAATTCTTTTAATTCGTCGTCGTTTATAATTCTAATGTGACTATCTAAACTAGCTTTTCTTAAAATACCATTAAAATATTTACCATTTACAAATTCACCCAAAAATTTAACTCTGATTTCATCACTTTTTACTTCTGTAATTTCACTTAAAATTTTATGGTCATCTTTTTCAAAAATTAAATGTAAATTTAATAAATCGCTACTAACATCATCTTTCATTTTATTTTCAATGTATGCCATATTATCGCTTATATATAAAATTTTTCCAAACATTTATGCTTCACCTTACCTAAATTAATTTTATCAAAAGTATAATTAGTTGTCTAGAGACCAAAAAAAGGCCTTTACGACCTTTTGGCATTTATTTCTTCTAGTTTTTTAGCTGTATCAATTCTCATAAAAATTGGTTCTGGAGTTAAAACATTATATTTATTAGAAGTTTCAAAATTATTAGATAACTCTGTATTAATTTGTCTTAATATTTCTTTGGATGTATCCGGTAAAAATGGCATTAATTCACTACCACAAACTTTGATACTTTCAAGTAAATTATATAAAACAGTTTCTAACCTTTCTTTTTTCGTATCATCTTTAGCTAAACTCCAAGGAGTAGTGTCGTCAATATATTTATTTGATTTTCTTAAAACATCAAATATTTTATCAATCGCGTTACCTATTTCTAATTTTTCCATAGTTTTATCAACTTCAGATGGTAAATTTTTAATAGATTCGATAAATTCTTCATCTAAAGTTTCATTAATATTCTTATTAGTTATCTCCCCATCAAAATATTTTTGAGACATAGAAATAGTTCTATTTACTAAGTTTCCCAAAATATTAGCTAAATCACTATTTATTCTTTCAATAATAAGTTCATAACTTATCGTGCCATCATTTTGAAATGGAATTTCATGAAGAAGATAATAACGGATAGCATCAACACCAAAAAGATTTACTAAATCATCAGCATATAGAATGTTTCCTTTACTTTTACTCATTTTATCGTTATTCATAAGAAGCCATGGATGTCCAAATACCTGCTTAGGTAATGGCAAGTCTAGGGCCATTAATAAAATTGGCCAATAAATAGTATGAAAACGAATAATATCTTTACCTATTAGATGTAAATCACAAGGCCACCATTTCTTAAATTCCTCGGACTCATTATTAACATCATATCCGATATTAGTTATATAATTTGTTAAGGCGTCAATCCAGACATAAACAACATGTTTGTTATTGAATGGAACTCTTATTCCCCAGTCAAAAGTAGTACGCGATACGCATAAATCTTGTAGTCCAGGCTTTAAAAAGTTATTAACCATTTCATTTTTTCTGGAAACTGGTTGAATAAATTCTGGATGTGTTTCAATATATTCTATTAATTTATCTTGATATTTACTCATTTTAAAGAAATAGGCTTCTTCACATCTTGGTTCTACATCACGACCACAGTCAGGACATTTTCCCTCTACCAGTTGTGATTCTGTCCAAAAAGATTCACAAGGTGTACAATACATACCATTATATTGTCCTAAATAAATATCACCTTTTTGATATAAGTATTCAAAAATATGTTGAACAACTTTTTTATGGTGTTCATCAGTCGTTCTGACAAACTTATCATAGCTTGTATTCATGATATCCCATATATTTTTTATTTCCCGGGAAATATTATCGACATATTCTTTTGGAGATATTCCTGCGGAAATAGCTTTTTGTTCAATTTTTTCCCCGTGTTCATCAGTTCCCGTTTGAAAATAAACGTCAAATCCTCGACTTCTTTTATAGCGTGCTATAGAATCTGCTAAAACAATTTCATAAGTATTACCAATATGAGGCTTAGCAGAAGCATAGGCTATCGCTGTTGCAATATAGTATTTTGGTTTCATTTTTCCTTTTCCTTTCCTAAAAATTATTTCCCGGGAAATAATTTAATAAAAAAAATCATGAACTAAAGGACGAGTTTACCCCGTGGTACCACCTTAATTCATGATTATAACCATGCTCTTTTTCTTTTAACGCTAGAAATACGATTCAACTCCAGAGCCATCTTCAATAATAAGACAATATTTATTTGCACCGACCATAAACTCTCTTCAAAGTTCTATTATTTACTCTTTCCTTCGCCGTTGATTAACATAATTCTAGCACAAAATTAAACAATGTCAATTTTATTTATTATTATTTTTTCTAAAAATGATAGAAAATTCTTCATATATTCTTCTATTTTATTCAAGGAATGAAGAATTAGAAAACCTATAATATCCCCATGTACGTTAATAGGCTTTACAAACCAAAAACCATTTAAAGAAAAAAATTGTTCTTCAGTAATTGACTCATAAACCTCAAATGAGTTTAAGAGATTTTCAAATTTGGTATCCAATTTTTGATAAATTAGTTCCCTATTAAAACTTGCTAATATCTGTTCTTTATCTGTAATAATAATATTTAAATTCATTTCTTCTAAAGCATATTGAATTAATATTTCAGAAATATCTTTTAATGCCCATAAACGAGAGTACTTTTGTAAATAAATGGCTTTATCCTTAATATATATTTCTAAATCTTCACCATCTTTTATTCCTAAAGTTTTACGGATTTCTTTAGGTAAAACAATTCTGCCTAATTCATCAACTTTTCGAATAATACCTGTTTCCTTCAAGATATTCACTCCATTCTACTTCATTAGTTTGGAGAGATGACCTTTTTTTTATACGGATAAATCATCCGCGATTTTTTGAAGTAAAGGTACAATATAATAAAGAAAATGTTTTTCATTATTTACAATATTTAATTTGATACCAATTTGATTATTTTCATATTTTATTTCAAATTTTTGATTAATATTGAAAGCCTGTAAAAATAATTTATCTCCTTTTACTTTATTAGAAGTTTCTTCTGGTAACCAAAGCAAAACATAAAGATTATTTTGAATAACTTTGGTAATTTTCAAGCGTTCTGCTAATTTTTCAAACCATTCTTCATACATATAAATTTCCATTTCTTTGGTTATTTTCCCAAAACGATCTTCTAAATTTTTACGAACATCTTCTAATTTCTGATAAGAATCTATCTCGTTAATCATTTTGTGGATTTCGATTTTTACTTCTTCATCGGAAACATATTGATCAGAAATATGAGTTTCTACCTTAACTAATGAATCATTTTCCTCATCAGTTTCAACAATTTCACCTTTGAGGCGTCTCATTTCCTCTTCTATCATTTTCATATAAAGACTGATTCCTACGGTATCAACAAAACCTGCTTGTTCACTTCCCAATAAATCACCGGCGCCACGAATAGATAAATCACGCATAGCAATTTTATAACCACTTCCTAATTCTGTAAAATCACGAATTGCTTGAAGTCTTTTTATTGCAATATCATTAAGCATTTTGGCTTTACTATAAAGTAAGTAAGCATAGGCAATTTTATTGCTTCTACCAACTCTTCCTCTTAACTGATAAAGCTGACTCAACCCAAAACGGTCCGCATCATAAATAATTAAAGTGTTAGCATTAGGAATATCAATACCGGTTTCAATAATTGTTGTACTAACAAGTATATCAAATTTATGATTAATAAAATCAGACATAATATTATCTAACTCGATTTTATTTAATCTACCATGGGCATACTGTATTCTCGCTTCTGGCACCAGATCATGTATTTTCTTGACAGCTTTTTCAATAGTTTCAACACGATTATATAAAATAAAGCATTGGCCATCTCGTCCTAATTCTTTATAAATCGCATCTTTCACAATCATATCACTTTCTGGAATAACATATGTTTGAATAGGATATCTGTTAACCGGTGGTGTATCTATAATTGATAAATCTCTTAAACCTGATAAACTCATCTTTAAAGTACGAGGTATCGGTGTTGCAGATAAGGTTAAAACGTTAACATCTTTTTTTAAATTTTTTATTTTCTCTTTATGAGTAACGCCAAAACGTTGTTCTTCGTCAATAACCAGCAATCCTAGTTTTTTAGGTTTAATTTTATCAGATAATAAACGATGTGTTCCAAAAACAATATCTATTTTTCCACTGGCTAAATCCTCAATAATTTCTGTTGCTTCTTTACTTGAAGTAAAACGATTAAATAATCTTATTTCAACCGGAAAATTTTTAAATCTATCTAATGCAGATTCATATTGTTGTTTAGATAAAATTGTTGTTGGACAAAGATACATTACTTGCTTATTATTACATACTGCCTTAAACATGGCACGAAAAGCAACTTCTGTTTTGCCAAAGCCAACGTCTCCACATAGTAAACGATCCATAGGAACTTTAGAATCCAAATCTTTTAAAACATCTTCAATGGCAAATTGCTGGTCTTTAGTTGGCTCATATGTAAAATCACTGGCAAAAATAGTTTCTTCTTCAAAATCTTTATAGGCTTCCCCTTCGATATTATTTCTTTCGGCATAAAGCTTGATAAGTTCTCCTGAAATATCTTTAATTTTCTTTTGTAAGGCTTGTTTTTTTCTTTGCCAAGCCGTTGAATTAAGTTTGCTTATCTGTGGCTTCATTCCATCTTTATCGCTGTATTTATAAATACTTGATATTTTTTCAACAGGAACATAGACTTTGTCATTTCCAAAATACTCTATTTGTAAATAATCTTTTTTAAGTCCACCAACCGTTAAAGTAACAACACCTGCATAAATACCAATACCATGATTTCTATGAACAACATAATCTCCAATTGCAATCGCGTCTAGGTTACGAATTTTTTTACCAATATGTAAATTATTTTTATAAGTTATTTTTTCTTTTGTTTCTTCAATATCATTTTCTGAGATAACTACCAAATTATCCCAAATAAACCCTTTGTTAATTTTACTTTGAACAATATTTATTTTTTCTAAAAAAAGTTCATTTTCGTTTGTTAATACAACATTTTCATTAAATAAATCTTTAATTTCTTCAATCTGTTCTTTGGTTGAAAGGAAAAAAACAATTGTTTTTTTCAAGGCTATATTTTTATCTACAAAAGATTTTAACTTTTTAAAATCTCCTTTAAAATTTTCAATATCAGTCGTTTTATAACTATGAACTTTCTTTTTTTGCATTTCATTAGCTACGGTGTTAATAAAAAGTTCTTTAGTAGGTAATAGTTCTTCAAATGAATAAAAATATTTTTTATCTTCTAAATTTTGTTCTTCTAAATATGTTTTCTTTTCTTCTAATAATTTAGTATATGCCGTCATAATTAATGGATAATCATAGTAAAAAACTGTACTATTAGGCATATAATCTAATAAAGAACTGGTATTTTCGGTAATGATTTCATCAACAGGTTTGCAAACGATTTCATCTATTTTTTCAATGGTACGTTGTGTATTTTCATCAAAATAACGGATACTTTCAATTGTATCTCCAAAAAATTCAATCCTTATTGGATGTTTTTCATCTACCAAAAAAATATCTAAAACAAATCCTCTTACCGCATATTCTCCAGTTGATGTAACCATAGAATCCCTTTGATAACCTAGTTTTTCAAAAATTTCTACTAATGAATCACGATTAACATCTGTATTAGTTTTAAGAGTTTGATATAGTGAATTTTGTTCTTTTAAAGAGGTATTTAATTTTAAATATCCCATCATGTTAGTAACCACAATACATTTGTTATTTTGAATTTTCTCAAGAGTCTCTAAACGTTTTAGTTTTAATTCAGGTGAGACCGCCAAAGCAAGTGAGGTTAAAAAATCATCCATTGGAAAAAGGAAAACATTTTCTTCGTATGTTTGTAAAGAATTTTGAATTTTATTTGCATCATATAAATTAGAGGTAACAATTAAAAGAGAATTTTCTTGAGTATCAAAATAATTAATAATATAACGATACGATAACTCTTTAGTTAAGCCTTCAATAATTGAACCATTTTCGTATGTAAATTCTTCAAATTTTTTCACGTTAACACCTACTTTGTATTATAACGATTCATTGTTACATCTATACCATTTCTAATATATGAAACAATTATTTCTTGAAAATGGTCATAATTTTTTTCAAAAAATTCCATTTCCGTTTTAGTAAAATGCCCTAATACATGTTTTATAGCATCATTGTCTTTGTCATGAGCAATTCCTACTTTTAAACGGGCAAAAGAATTAGATGATAAAGCATTAATAATTGATTTAATTCCATTATGACCACCAGCACTACTATTTATTTTTAGTTTAATTTTGCCAAATGGTAAATCCATATCATCTTGAATTACAAATATATCAGAACATGATATATTATAGTATTTAGCAATTTTACCAACACTTAAACCGCTTTCATTCATAAATGTTAAAGGTTTCACAAACAAACATTTTTCCCCTGCTATATCCGACACTTTAATCATTGCTTCAAATTTTTTTTCTAGTTTAAAATCTTTTATAAAAGAATCTAATATCATAAAACCAACATTATGTCTTGTATTTTCATATTCTTTTCCAGGATTACCTAGACCAACTATCATTTTCATATTTTTCATCTCCTAAATATATTTTGATACGTTGTTAAATTATGTATATTAATAGGAGCATATACTTTTGTTCCAAAGTTGCCACTTTTTACACATGTCAACAACACTATTTCTGGCTTAGCATTTTCTTTAGCCTGAATAAATTGTAATTCTTTTACGGCAAAGCCATATTTATTAGCGTAAACAATAAGTTCATCAATTCGACTTGGAATATGAACCATATATATTTTGCCATTATCTTTCAATAAGTATTTTGCCATTAGAAAAATATCTTCTAATTTTAAGGTAATCTCATGTCTGGCAACACTTTTTAATTCATTTTTATTAATATGGCTCGTTTGTTCGTATTTAAAATAAGGTGGATTACACAAAATTATGTCAAAATTATTTCCCGGGAAATAATTTTTAACATTTAATACAGTATCATGAAGCAAAGAAATGTGCTTTTCCATCTTATTTTGCTTTACAGATTCAACAGCTAGATCATATATTTCTTTTTGATACTCTATTCCAACAACATCTTTTTTATATTTGTTATAAACTAAAATAGGGATTACAGCGTTACCCGTACAAAAATCCATAATCTTGTTATCATTCTTTTTTATCTGAGCAAATTCAAATAAAAGAATAGAATCTAAAGAAAATTTAAATGCTTCTTCGTATTGATAAACTTTAAGCGCAGGATAATCGAATAACCAATTAAGCGTCTTTTTCATCGTTTATTTTAACCTCAACTATTTCTTCACCTACTAAAACTTTGCAATTAAAATTTAAAATATCAATGCTTACCACTTTTCCTTCACCATTAGGTGTTTTTATAGTATCTCCAATACTAGGTAATTGTTTAGAACATCTCACATATTCTTTATCTTCATAAGATAAGCAACAAAGTAATCTACCACATGCGCCATTTATTTTAGATGGATTTAAAGCAATATTTTGATTTTTAGCCATTTGCATAGTAATTGATTCATTTACTTTATAACATCCTGCACAACATAATTTACGTCCGCAAATGCCAATACCGCCTACTTCACTTGCTTTATCTCGAGCGCCAATTTGTCGTAGTTCAATACGTGTTTTATACTTTGCTGCTAATATTTTAGCAAGTTCTCTAAAATCTACTCTTTGATCAGCATAAAAATTAAATAATAATTGTTTTCTATCAAATGTAAATGAAGCGTCTATAAAGTTCATATTTAATTTGCTCTTTTTGGCTTCTTCTCGAGCAGTTTGTAGAGCTATTTCAGCTTCTTTTAAATTTTTTAAATATTGTTCATAATCTTTTTTTGTAGCAATTCTAATTATATTTTTAATGTCTTCTTCTTTAATAGAAGTGTCCGTTATTTTTTTGACAACTCTTCCGAATTGCAAGCCTTTTTCGGTTTCAACAATAACCGTTACTTTATTGGGAATAAAAACATTTTCAATTTTAAAATAATAACCTTTTCCCTTATCTTTAAAGATAACTTCATAAATGTTCATTTAATCACCTACTTTCCAATACAAAACAATCTAAAACAAATGACGTGTTTAAATTAAAATTAAGATTATCAAGCAAATTAGCAATATACTTAACTTGATTGTAAAAATAATTTTTATCTTTTTTCATAACAAAATTTAAACTACTATACTTTTCTTTTAATTCTAGATTTTTTAATTTACAAATATATATTCCATAATAAATATTAAAGATTGCTTGAAATAAGTATTTTAATTCTTTTTTATCATGAATTAGTGGCAAAATAACTTGTTTATTGTAAAGTAAAGTATTATCACCTGTAATTTCATACTCCCTAATATAATTTATCGCTAAATCTTCCCAAACTTTAGGTATGTCATTTTCATGATTTTGTTCATAATTCACTCTGATAATCTCACACCGACTGCGAATAGTATCTATTATATTTTCTTTGTTATCTGTAATAAAAAAACCTAATATAAAATCTTCTGGTTCTTCTAAAAATTTTAAAATCGTATTAGCACTAGATGGATTTAAATCTTCAGCATTTAGTATAACATACATATTATACTTAGAAAAAATTGGTTTTGTTTGAAAAGATGTTTTCAAATTTATAATTTGTTCTTTTTTTATTGAATTACCATCTGGTCTTATAACTACCAAACTAGGTAATGTTTCATTTAAAATAAGTTTATTTAATTTAATATTTTCTTGTTCATCTTCAACTTCGTTAATTTTGCTCAAAAATTGTAATAATTCTTTCAAACATTTTTCTTGATTATTTGTTTCAAGCAAAAAAGCATGAGAAAGATGCTCACTCATGTATTCTTGATATAATTGCTGTATTCCAGATGTTTCCGTCATAGACATCACCTTTAATTATTTTACTATAAAAAACAAAATAATTAAAGCAGAAAGCCCTGGCAAACCTAGTAATGTAACGATACTGACAGTAATAAAATTAATAGGTATATAAATATGTAATGACGATATAAAATAATTCAAACCATAAAGTAATAAAAATGCCCATACTACTTTTCGAAGTATATTTATCAATTTTTTCATCTGTCATTTTCCTTTTATCTTTGTTACAGAATATGAAAAAATTTCAGATTTTATTCTGAAATTATTTTTCTATCCTTTAAGGCTTTTTCTATTGTTGACATATCTAAATAATCAATCTCGGCTCCACTCGGTAATCCATAAGATAACCTTGATATTTTTATATTTTGATTTTCAAATATCTTTTTGATATATAATGTTGTGGTTTCACCTTCTATGGTTCCTTTTAAAGCTAAAATAAGTTCTGGATTTTCTAATTTCTGAATTCTTCTTATGAGTGATGACAAATTAATATCGTCCACTCCAATATCATCTATAGGCGATATTAGTCCATTTAATACATGATAGACACCCTTAAAATTTCCAGCTTTTTCAAAAGCGTAAATACTTTTGTAATCTTCAACTACGCATATTAAATTTTGATTTCTAGTTTTATCTTCACAAATATTACATTTTAAAGAATCTGTCAAATTACCACAGATATCACAAGGATGAAGGGTTTCTCGTGCTTTAACTAAAGCATCACTTGCTATTTGTATTTCACCCAAAGGGATATTCAATACAGATAAAGCCATTCTCTCTGCACTTTTTTCACCAATACCTGGAAACTTTTTAAAAAATTCAATGATACTTTCTAAACTATTAGGATATACAGAATTCATATTACATTAAACCATCAAGCATCCCAGCATATTGGCCCATTTTACTTTGAATTTCTTTATCAATATCTGCTAAAGCTTGTTTTTGCGCTAGAACAATAAAATCTTCTAACATTTCAATATCTTCTTTATCTAAGTTATCCTTATTTATTGTTATTTTTGTCAATTCTTTTTTACCATTTAAGATAACTTCTACAAATTCATATTTCCCGGGAAATAATTTTTGATTTATTTCATCTTTCTTTTTTTGAATGTCACGTTGCATTCTTTGAGCTTGTGCCATTATACTTTGCATATTCATTTTACTTTCCTTCTTTCTTTACACAATTTCTATTTTATCACTATTAAATATATTTGTAGTAATTTCTTCAAAATCACTACTTGCCTTTTTAGGCTTTAAATTTGCAATCGTTTCTTCTTCAATATAATTATAAACATATTTATTTTTTATATTCTGAATATATTTATTTTTTTCATTTGTCCACTCTTCCATACTTAAAGCAATAATATGAAATCCTAAATTTAAATTTTTTTCTATTTCTTCCAGTTGACTATTAATAAGTGTTGCCATACTTGCTAATTTTGTAGTTATAATAACATTTTTTAAAGATGAAGCCACTAATTGAGAGTCTACAATTAACCCCAGAATGCGTTTATCAACATTTGAATCAGATTTTTTTTGATTCCATATAACTTTATTTGAAATTAAAGTTTCCTTTTTTGCGCCAGTAAAACAATTATTAACACGAATTTTCTTTAGTTCATTAATGTATGCACTACCGTTATTATCGCTGTTTTCAATAACTTCTTCTGCTATTTTATCTTCCTTCTTTTCAAAAACTATGTTTTCAGGATTATTATTTACTAATTTTTCAGCATTCAAAATATTAGTTTTAATTATTTTACTTTCTCCTGTTGCCTCTCTTTCATTTTCTTCGTTTGAAATAACATTTAATAAAATAATTTCAATTAATTCATATGGATTAACATTTATATTTATTTTGTTAAGCACATCATTTAATTCAAAGATTAATTTTTTTACCTGTTGAAAACTAAATTTTCCTTGATAATTGTTTACTTTTATTAATACAGCTATATGTGCTAACTCTTGTACAACTTTTTTTATGAAAATTTTATAGTCACTTGATGTATTTTCAAGTTCTTGGATCTTATCAATAACGGAAGAAACATTTCCTTCTGATAATTCTTTTAATAAATCTTTAACAAATTTAGAAGAAATAGATCCATAATTTTCTAAAATTTTTTCAGCAGTGATTTCTTCTTCATTGCTAGAAAGTTGGTCTAAAAGACTAAGAGCATCCCTTAAACCTCCTTCGGATAAATAAGCAATTTCTTCGATGGCTTCATCTGTTATTTTTATTTTCTCTAAATCACAAATTTTCCTAATTTGTTTTTTTAAATTTTCTAAAGATATCTTTTGAAAGTTAAATCTTTGACAACGCGACAAAATCGTTATTGGTACGTTTTCTACATTTGTCGTAGCCATGATAAAAACGGCATGTGCAGGGGGTTCTTCAAGTGTTAATAACAAAGCATTAAAAGCACTAGTTGTCATCATGTGTACTTCATCTATAATATAGATTTTATATTTACCCTCAGAAGGGGCAATTTTTACATTGTTGATAAGTTCTCTTATATCATCAACACCATTATTTGAGGCTGCGTCTATTTCTATTATATCAGGACTTGTTGAAAAAGCTAAACAAGCAGCACACTTGCCACATGCTTCGCCATTAATGGGATTTAAACAATTTATTGTTTTAGCAAATACTTTAGCTGTCGATGTTTTTCCTGTTCCTCTAGGCCCTGTAAACAAATAAGCATGCGATATTTTATTGTGAATAATAGAATTCTTCAGCATTTGTATGGAGTAATCTTGCCCAATAATATTTTCAAATTTATCTGGACGATACTTACGATATAAAACTTTATAATTCATAAAGATGCCTCCTCGAATGCTTTAATTATAACACAATTTATCTTCTTTTTTTGAAAAATTCAGACAATATGTTCGCGTACATTTGTTCGCTATTTGACTTTAGTTTAATAAATTTGGTTTTATCATATTCTTTTTTGGAATCAGGTTTTGATAGCAAATAGTAAACCTTACTCAACCTGGCTTGCTTAATTATTTCTTTACACATACTACATGGTTCTAAAGAAACATATAATTCACAATCACTTAGATTCCAACGTTTAAGTTTACGAGTAGCCTGCTCTATGGCGTTTATTTCAGCATGGCCCAAAACAGAATAATCTTTTTCCCTAGTGTTATACCCATATGAAATAATCTCATCATTCAATACAATAAGAGCTCCAATAGGAACATCTTCGCTTAATAAGCTTTTTTTAGCTTCTTCAATTGTTTTATCAATATAGTTCATTATTTCACCTCATAAAAAAAGTGCACACAAATAGGAAATGATGTGGCTGCTATCTTCCGATCCTGACCATGTTACACTATATTTGTTGCACGATTAAATAATATCAAATCTATTTATTAATTGCAAGTTCTTTATTTCCAATGTTTCACGTGAAACATTGGTTTCTTTATTCCTTATTTATATGTTCCACGTGAAACATTGGTTTCTTTATTCTTTATTCATATGTTTCACGTGAAACATTGTTTTCTTTATTCCTTATTTATATGTTTCACGTGAAACATTGGTTTCTTTATTCTTTATTCATATGTTTCACGTGAAACATTG
>CAJLEF010000018.1 GCA_905205665.1 uncultured Bacillota bacterium
TATTTACGGTTATCTTACTTTCAAAAGTAGCACTCATAACTTCATCAATCGCAGGAGTTTCACTGTCCATCCAAAGCTTTAATTCATATGTGGCTTCTTCTTGTGGTTTTAAGGAACCACTGGTTAATTTAAAGGAATTAGTAGCATTAGAAATAGTTGTTTTTACTTCTTCATAAGTATTTAACACTTTAGGAGTGCTATTATTTAAAGATACCTTGATGTATTTACTTGGCATATGTTTAATATTACTACTGGCTAGAATATCTTCTAAATTTACTTCATAAGTAGCTATGGTGTTACATGTATTTTTAATCGTAAAAGAATATCCTTTTTCTTTTAGTCCTTCTTCATCTTCAGTTGGCACAATATTATCTAAAATTAGACTATTTGTATTATCTGTATAAGTTAAAGAAAAACAGTTTGTTCCAGCTATATTTAAATCATTTTGAACTTTATTAAATTGCCAATAAGCATAAGAAAGACTAATAGATGTTACAAGGATTAATAAAATAATAAATATACCCAATTTCTTTTTATTCATCCCTATCATCTACTTTCTTCTACAATTTTACAACACATGTGTTCACTAGTCAACTTTTCTGTTGTTAATCATAGTATAAACGTATCAGGAGGTTTTATGTATTATACCCAAAGATTACAATGGATTAGAGACTGTCGAAATATAAGTCAAAAAGAAATAGCTGAAGCCATTGGTTTAAAGCAACAGCAATATGCTCGTTATGAAAAAGGTGTAAATATGATGCCGGTAAGTTATCTAATAAAAATATGCAAATATTTAGATGTTTCCGCAGACTATATCCTAGGATTAACAGACGAAGAAAAAAGTTATTCTACTACCACATCCGTAATAAAATAACTTTTTTTATATTCTTTCGTTAATTTTTCTAAATTGTGAATACCATAAATAAAAACTTCTTTATTTTGGCAAGTAAAATAACTTTCTAAATTAGAAGTCATGATACTCTCTAGTAGACATATAAAATCATAATTTTGATAATCATTTTCACTATTTAATACATAATTTAAAACTCCAACTTTTATTTTTAAATTTTTTAGAGAAAGATTATTTATAATCTTATTGTAAAAACTCATAACATAAATATTTTGATAATCATATTTTTGAAGAATTATACTTAACCGATTAATATCACAATTTATCTCTTTTATTTCTAGTATCATAATTTTATTTGTTTTCAATTTTAAAACATTTTCTAAAGTTGGCAGATTATCTTTTTTAAATTCTTTATAATTGGTTAAAGAAATAATTTTGCCTTTATAAATCGGATTATGACATATTACAAAAATATGATCTTTAGTAGTTCGTACATCACATTCGAAACCACTATAAAAAGTATTGTTAATACTTTTTTCAAAAGCTTCTAAAGTATTTTCGGAAGCTTCTTTTTTTAAACCACGATGGGCAATTAAATGATTCATAGTAAATCATATGAAAAAAGTGATTTTATAAAACAACAAATTTAAATAAGATCACAATAATAAAAAAGCATGCGAGAGAAACATATAGTTTTAAATGAGGAATTTCTTTTGGATTTTTATCTTCTTCATATGTTTCTTTAAAAACAGGAGTAGCCTCTTCTTTTTTATTTATATAAAAAACGTAATTTTCTTCACTGTGGTCCGAATTTAAAACATGTAAAATACTTTTATTATCTTCTTTTAAAATATCCACAGTTGCCTCTTTATCTTTTAAATCATAGGAAAGTTGTAAGTCCTCTTCATTATCATTTAAAGTAACCGAGTATAAATTATTATCTTTGTTAAAAGGAATAGAAAGCGTTCCGTTTAAAACTTCTAAATCTGTGATACTTTCTGCCAATACTACAGTTGGTAAGAAAAAGCAAAATAAAAAGAATAAGATTTTTTTCATTAAGGTCACCTACTTTTAAGGTTTCCTTTTTTTCTTATTCTATACCTTTTAAATCATTTTTAATAAAATTTCATTCATAATATAAAATTTATCTTTAGGTATGAAGATGTATCCATCCTCTTCTTTTAAGTCTTTATTTTTCAAAAGAGATTTAATAGGATAACAATCTTCCATATTTTTACCAAATTTTCGTTTAAATTTTTCAAGAGATACGCCTGCACATTTTCGAAGCCCTAACATAAGTTCATTATCCATGACATCTTTTAAAGATAGTATTTCTTGCTCGCCACGGTAAAAACCATCAAGATAATTTTTTAAACTTTTAGTATTCGTATAACGAATATCATCAATGTAACCACTGGCTCCTAAGCCAAAACCGTAATATTCTTCGTTATTCCAATAAGTTAAATTATGCTTTGACACATAACCTTCTTTAGCAAAATTAGATACTTCATAATGATGGTAGCCTTTCTTTTCAAGTGTTTTAATAATCGTTTTATACATTAAGGCATCCATATCTTCACTGATAGGTTTTATTCTTTTTTGGTAAAGCATCGTATGAGGTTCAATCATTAAACTATAAGTACTAATATGATCAGGTTCTAATTTTAAAAACATGGTAAGATCTTTTTTTAAAACAGAAAGATCTTCTGTTGGTAAAGCATACATTAAATCAATATTCACATTATTAAATCCTAGTTTACGAATTAAAGCCATTTTTTCTTCAGCTTCTTCTAAGGTGTGTTTTCGATTTAAAAAATAAAGATTGTCTTCATTAAAAGATTGAATTCCAATGCTTAAACGATTAACACCATTTAACTTTAAAAGATAAAGTATTTCTTCTGTAATATCATCCAAATTGCATTCAAAAGTAAATTCAATTTGAGAACTTAAATGAAAGTTATGACAAATTTCTAATAATTTTTTTATTTGACTTAAAGATAAACAAGAAGGAGTTCCGCCACCTATATAAATCGTTTTAATTTCATCATCTAAATAACGATCTAAAATTTCTTCATTTAATTTATTTAAATAAAGATCAGCCCAATCTTTCTTATAAAGTAACTTACAAAAATCACAATAAGAACAAATATTTCTACAAAAAGGAATATGAATATAAACACTTTTACTCATATTTCTTTCCCTTATGTTCCCGTTTTAACTTTCTAATAAAAAATTCATCCCGGTAAGTATTACAACTAGCCAATTCTTCTTTTAAATATTCAGGACAACGTTTAGTAATAACATCTCGACAAACCGGTATATTTCTAAATGTTAAACAGTACTTAATTTTATATTTAACCACATTAGAAATTTCTTCTTCTGTCCAGGAAACACCAGCTTTTAAGTGCTTTTTTATTGTTTCCTTATAATCACGATCAGTTAAACGATTCATTATTTTTTGACATTTTTCATCGTTTGTATTACCACTCATTTGACAATAGGCAATATGATTAATATCGTCGATGTATTGTCTTCTTAAGGCGTCATCTTCAAGAAGTACTTGAAGCTCTGGAACAGTTAAATGAGCTTTATCTCTTAAATAATCAACAAGAGCTTTTTCAATTTCAAAAAGATATTTTAAACCCATTTGATATTTATTGGAAGCTTTACTCAGCATAAATTTTTTTAATCCTTCTCGATCTTGATATTTTAAAATTTCACATAAATTATAAAGAGATAAACGATAAGTAAGAGCTACCTGACACCAGTAATCTAGTCGTCTATAAAGTTTAGAATAATCCTCTTTTGGCTCCTTATTGTCAAATAATTTATCATTAGTTATTCTTTGACTTGTTTTTTTACTTTCATAATAGGAAACTAACCTTTGTTGTTCTTCTAAAGTAAAATAGTTATTTAAAATTTGTAAATCATCTTTTTTTCTTAAAATTTTAGAAAGATCAGGTTTAGCCAAACCACATTTTTTGGCTAATTTTTCTACCGTATCTAAACATCCTTCTTGTAAAGTTTTTTTCAAGATTATCACTATTTTTTGAAATTTTCTAAATCCTATTATTTCCTCTCTGTTAGCTATGGCACTTAAATCATAGTTATTTTCCTCTAGTCTCATTAATTTTTTATATAATTCTTGTTTATGTTCAATTGATTTATTTTGTCTAAATATTTTTATTTTTTTAGCTATTTTTTCATCGTATAAACTACTTTTTGAATTAATAAAACATCCTAAATATCTAGAAACGCATGTATTAGAAATTCCTAAAACTTCACTGATTTCCGCTTCAGAAAAACCATCCAAAGTAAGAGATATTATCTTTTGAGAAATAGGAATTAGTTTAGAAAAAAAATCTTCTATTTCTTGTTTAGAACAATCAAGTACTTCTGCTTTGATTTGTTCTTTAGTAAATCCCTTTTTTATTAAATTAATAATATTATTTTCTCTTGTCATAACAACTTCGTAAAACTCCTCTTCTATTTATTTCTACAATTTTTTAACCCCAATTGTTCTTGTTCTTCTAAGGATAAATCCTTCCATAAATTTAAATCTTCTTGTAAAGATAATAAATCGTATTTTAATTTATATCTTATTATTTTTTTCTTATCTTCCACCGTCAAAGTTGATGGATCTTTTTGACATATCATAGCGTACTCTATATTAATCATTCGAAGACGTTCACGATATTTTTGGGTTTCTCTTCCATCTAAAAGAGCTTTTTTTCTATTAATCTCCAAAAGTTTTTTTAACTCTTTTTCATTTAAGATTTGTAAAGCTAATTTTCTTTTATCGCGTAAGTTTATGTATGACCCTACTGTAGGAGAAGATAACTTATATTTGGTGGCTAAATCTTGTAAAAGATATTCTCCATCATGTTCAATATAATCATAAAGAACTTGACAAGCCTTTTCATATTTACGAAAGGCCCTAAAATACATACTACTACAAATGGTATATAATTCAACTGGAAATTGTTTTAAAAAAGCGAGTTCCTTTATCGTGTACAATGGTTCTTCTTTAAAATATTTTCTTTTTGTTTCCATACTTTTTTCATAAGCGGCTGTATCTTGAAGACTATTTTTAATACCAAATTTCTTTAAATACATATCTATTACATTTTTATCTGTTTTTAATAAATAAGCCATCATATGTGGCATAAAACCTTTATAAATAAGCTCTTTTAATTCTGGGATAGAAACATCTTTAGGACGTTCTTCCGCCATATTTTTAAATTTTTCTATGATTTTTGCAGCACTATAATCTTTAGATAAATCAATAATATAATTTATAAAAGCTGGTGTCAAATAAAGGGTAGAACTTATTTTTTCTATCGATTCTCCTTTTTGATATAAAGAGATAATTTCATTAATTAGTTCCATTTTTATTTTCCTTTTTCTTTGTCCGTTTTCTTTTTAAATCACTCATATATTCCACTTTCGCGCCATAATAAGTTTTAATCTCTTGCCCATTCATTTGCCAATTTTTCAAAGATTTCATTAAATAATTATCACCGAATTTCTTAATAAGTTTTAAATCTGCATCATTTGCTAAATCAAAAGAAACATATTTTAATTTATACCTAAATACTATTTGCTCCTCTAAAAGAGATAATGGCGTTGATTTTTTCATAAGATGAAGAGCATACGCATCTTTAAGTAAAAAACTTTGTAATAAAACATTTTTACTTTTGCTTTCTAAAACTCTCTTAGCACTAGTTAAATCATTTTCTTTTATCCTAGCACTTTTAAATTGACAAGAAAATAAAAAGTAAATAGGATCCGAATAAAAACCACCCTTAAAAACATCAATATCATTTAGAAGTTTACTACCATACTTAAAATTTAATAATGTCTTAAGACTTTCTAAATCTAAACGATATTCTAAAATTAGTTGAATCCAAAATTCTATATTTTCTTGAAAATTTTTAAATATTCTAATTTCTTCATCTGTTATAGTAATAAATAATTTTGAACATCCTCCTAAATTATTACGACGATCTTTCTTTTTTTGAATAACGCTTTCTTGTATTATTTTTATTTCTTCAACAGTTAAAAACATATCTGCTGATAAAAAGCTATGGTTACCATCTAAAACTTTTCGAACCACTGGAAAAGTAAGTTCATATTTTTTGCATAAAAATGCAAATGATACAGTTTCTTTGTTAAGAACGTATTCTTTTAAAATCATTTTAACTTTTTTATAAGTTTGATAACGTGTTTGTAGAAAATATGGAAGATGTCTGAAATAAGCTTCTTCATTTTTTTCTACTTCCTCAAAAACAGCTTTATAATTGATTTCATCATTTTTCTTATAGTAAAATTTTTGATAAAGAGAATCTTTTTGTTTTTCTTTAAGTACCAACGACTTTACCGCCTTTTCTTCAAGACCCAAACTACGAGCAATTTGTTTACAAGATTTTCCCTCTAAATATAACTGATAAATTTTAGAATTTTGATTTAGTTTCTCTTTGTTATTCATCATTTTCTCCCCCTTAAAAATAACATTTTATTTATCTTCTCCACTTAAAATACTTAAGAATGCTTCACTTGGAATTTCAACACTACCAATCATTTTCATTCTTTTTTTACCCTCTTTTTGTTTTTCTAGCAGTTTTCTTTTACGAGTGATATCTCCACCATAACATTTAGCTAAAACATTTTTACGCATAGCACTTATATTTTCTCTGGCAATTACCTTTGAACCAATCTGGGCTTGAATAGGTATCTGAAACATTTGTCTTGGAATGACTTCTTTTAGTTTTTCTACCACGCTTCTTCCCCTTTGATACGCAAAATCTTTATGAACGATGACCGATAAAGCATCAACAATTTCTCCGTTTAACAAAATATTCATCTTAACAAGTTTACTTGTCCGATAGCCACAAAGTTCATAATCTAAAGAAGCATAACCTTTAGTATAACTTTTTAATTTGTCAAAAAAGTCATAAACCACTTCAGATAAAGGAATTTCATAATGAATATTTACCCTTTTATCATCGATATATTCCATTTCTTTATAAATACCTCTTTTATCTTGACACAAACCCATGATAGCCCCGATGTATTCACTTGGCACAATAATATTGGTATAAATATAAGGTTCTTCAATATAAGAAATTTTAACTTGTTCGGGCATCTTATTAGGACTATCTACTTCGATCATTTCGCCATTTGTTAAAGTAACATGATAAATAACACTAGGACTAGTAGCAATAACCGCAAGACCAAATTCTCTTTCTAATCTTGTCGTGATGATATCCATATGTAAAAGGCCTAAAAAGCCAACTCGAAAGCCAAAGCCTAAAGCATCGGATGTTTCTGGTTCAATTGTTAGGGCAGCATCATTTAATTTTAACTTTTCAAAAGCTTCTTTTAAAGCTTCATACTTATTAGGTTCAATTGGAAAAATTCCTGAATAAACCATTGGTTTCATTTTTTTATAACCGTGAATAGGTTCAGAAGCTTGGCAATTTAAATTGGTAATTGTATCCCCAACTTCAACAGAAGTGATGTCTTTAATAGCGCCAGCAAAATAGCCTACTTCACCACTTAAAAGTTCGTTTACATGTTTTTCTCTTGGACAATGGATTCCTAGTTCAGTGACCTCAAATGATTTTTTACCTGCCATAAAATACATGTTGTCTTTAAGTTTTAAAGAGCCATCTTCTACTTTAATTAAACCAACAACACCTTTATAAGAATCAAAATAACTATCAAAGATTAAAGCTCTAAGTGGTTTATCATTACAAATTTTAGGAGCCGGTACTCTTTTAATAACTTCTTCAATAAGTGTTTTTACCCCTTCTCCAGTTTTACCCGAACAAAGAATAATTTCCTCATCTTTAAAGCCTAAAACTCTTTTTAACTCCTCTTTTACTTTAGGAATATTAGCATTCGGTAAATCAATTTTATTAATAACAGGAATAATCGTTAAGTCAGCATTCATTGCTAAATAAAGATTAGCCAATGTTTGAGCTTCAATTCCTTGAGCGGCATCCACCACTAAAATAGCTCCTTCACAAGCTGCTAAACTACGGCTTACTTCATAAGAAAAATCGACATGACCTGGAGTATCTATTAAATTTAAATAATATTCTTCTCCCTCAAATTTATAATTTAAACTTACAGCATTCAATTTAATGGTGATGCCTCTTTCTCTTTCTAAATCCATACTATCAAGAACTTGATTCACCATTTCTCTTTCACTTACTGCTCCGGTAATTTCTAAAATACGGTCGGCTAAAGTACTTTTCCCATGATCAATATGGGCAATAATGGAAAAATTTCGAATATTTTCTTGCTTTTTTTTCATTTATCAACACCTTTTGTTATTATACAAAAAAAGGAGTCTTTAGTAAACTCCTTTTAAAAAACTAGTCTTTGAATATCGCTAATAATCTATTCTTAGCTTCTATCGTTAATTTTATTTGTTCATCTAAATAAGCTTCTTCATTCAAAGTGCCTTCGACATAATTTTTATAATCTTTTTTATTGCCATCAATAAAGTCTATAATCGTTATTAATTCTCTAAGTTGTAAATTAAGTTCATCCCGTTTTATTTCTGTTTTATTTAATCCATTCATTTATATTTTAGGTCCTCCTATTTTATTTGCTTCTTTAGCTGGTTCTAAAGCGGTGGCCGCGGTTAAATTATATTTTTTATTGACAAACTCTCTAAAAGTCAAAAAATTTGTCTTATCAATACAAGAAGCTCTATAACGTAAGTATTCTTTATGAAGAGTGTTTGGTTTTCTTCTTTCCTCTTTATCATTACTTTCTTGTTTTAATTTTTTATATTCCATAATATAAGGATAGGAAGAATCACGATAAGCATATCTCATATCACTAAGTTGCTGGGGTGTTAAATTTCCAAGAGTAGCATCTCTTGATATTTTACCTTTTTCTTTTAAAATAGAAAGCCCTCTTTCTTCTGGGGTCATTTTGGCAAACCTTTTCATTTCTTCTGTTTTATGTGCGATAATAGCCTCTTTATCAAGATTAGCTAAATAAGCATCACCATTTCTAAATTCATAAGTTTCTTCAAAGTCATCATCTTTTAGTTGACGCATTGCTTCTTCTCTAAAAATTCGATTTTCTTCTTCTAAGTAATCTCTTTTAATTTTAACTTTTTTTGTCATCACTTCTTTTAAAGATTGTTTCTCATTCTTTTTAGAGTAATATCTTTGCTTTCCTTTACTCTTAGCATCTAGTAAGGCGTCATTACTAAGTTTTACTGTACTTGTTAAAACTCTCATTTTGGCTTCGATGACCATTTTTTTATCATAATTATTAGGTTCTTCCATTAATACCTTTTCTAATTCATAAAAAAGATTTTCATATTCCAAAAGAGCCATTTTTTGATCTTGCTGAAGTATCTTTATTTTTTTTTCTTTTTCTATTTGTTCTTTGTAAGAAGTTAAATTAAAACTGTTTAAATAGGTATTTAATTTTTGCAAATCTTTTAAATATCTTTGCTTCAAAGTCTCTAAATATTTAACTAATCTTATCATATCTACATCTTGTAAATCTTTAGAAATAATAGCTAAAGTCTTATCAAGAGATGTAATAACAAGTTCTATTCTTTCTTTAAGAAGCCAAGATGATTTTACTTGAGAAATATTATTTTTTAATTTCTTGACTGCTGGTGTCATTTCTATTTTACCATTAGTTAACATCTCTTCAAGTTCATCTATAAAAGTGTGATCAAAAACGGTATTTTTAGTTTCTTTTACCCCAAAATAAGGTGAGGCGGTAGAAATTTTTTCTAAAGTAGCTTTCTTTATTTCCTCCATAAAATGATCATATTTTACAAATAATGAAGTTCCTTCAATTTTAAAATCTACTGAAGACAAATTAAGTGAATTTAATAAGTTTTTTATTTCCTCGATTAAAACGGATACTTTCTTTTGTTCTTCTCCCCTTAAAGTTAATATTTCTCTGGAAACTATTTTTGTTAATTCTTCCCTTTCTTTAGGTGTTAAATAAGATGTTAAATTTTCTATTTCCACTTTTAAATTTGAAAAAAGTTTATCCTCTGTAAAACTCTTAGTTTCATTTTCAAATTGATGTATTTTTTTGATTAAATTATCAATTTTTTCTATTTTCTTCTGATTCGTATGAATATCTTTTTTTGTAATTAATTGATCCAAAATATTCATTTTTCCATCTTGCAGTTCTTTTGTCCATTTCTTGTTTTTTTCTTGTAATGTTTCTTTTCTTTTATTTATATCACTTATACACATTAAAATATAAGGATTATTCATATTTATAACCTCCTTTTACCATAAATATGGTAGCATATTTTATAAAAATTAACCAGAAAAAAATAGAAAAAAATTACCGTTTTAAAAAGTGATTTTTTTAAGATTAAGTAAATAAAATTTTGAAAATATTAACCATCTCATTAATGCCTTTAGACATAAATTTTTCAACAATCATAGAAAAGTCAATCCCCAGTTTAGTCGCACCATTAGAATAATCTTTTTTTATATCTGTTAAATAATCTTTAATATCAACATTTTTACCAGCTTTCACATCTTCTTCAAATTGTTTCATAGCTTCATCTGTAATAGTCGTTTTCTCACTTAATTTAGCTTCATAGTATCCTGATGAAATAGCAATTGTTAAAGATAAATATAAAATAAATAGAACGGCTAAAATTTTTAAGAAAATAGAACCCTTCTTTTTACTTTCCATTTTCTAATATCACTTCCTTTAAGACTTTGGCAAGTACTAAAAGTGTATTGTTAACTTCACTTATTTTATTATATTGCCCTCCGAGTTCAAAAAGAAGTGTTTGGGACGAAAAATCTTGATTATATATTCCATTTACTCCTTGCCCACCTTTTTTTAAAATACCTCTACTTAAATGAGGAACTTCTTTATTTAATCGTTCACTAATTTTTTCTGCTAAAGATAAATTTTCATTATAATTATCATAATCTGTTCCAATTACAAATAAGACTTTGGCATAAGATTTATTTTGATACGAAACAGTACTAGCCTCATAAGAAATAGAATCACGATGAATATCAAAAAAATATTTTAATGTTTGATTCTTACTTAACGCATCTTGCATTAAGAATTTACTAGCTTTATAACTAGAGGCATAATTCCAACTATTTATTTTTAATACATCTTTAATAGGTGTTGTTTCCATGATTGTTTTGATATCTAAATTATTTAATTCTTCTCTTAGTTTGTAACCGGCTAACATGACGGTGGGAATAACATCATGATTAGCTAATCCATTACTACTATATTCTTCTCCTTGATGAGTGTTATATAAGTAAACTAAAGGATTTGTTTTATTTTCCAAAGGAGCTGGATCAGCTAAATACTCCTGAGCTTTATCTTCTCCATTATAAACTTCATCAACGTTTTCGCTTTGTCCTATGGTATAATTAAGAAGATAATCTAAAACGTTATTATGAAGAGTATTTTCGGAAGAAGGTTTAAACATACTTTTTAATATAAAATCTAAAAATTTGTCTGTATTAAAAAGATGTGCAAAATAAGATAAGAAAAAAGCAAAACTTATTACAAATACACTTAGGGAAAGAAAAAAGAAATTTCTTTTTTTCTTTGCTTTAAATCTCTTTGCCATATTATCACCTAAGAAAATTATACATAAAGAAGAAGAAAGATATTGTCGGAATATAATTTTTTGGTTTCTTTCAATAAAAATCCACGCCTAAAAGACGTGGTTTTTCGCTAAGGCCTATAAGGCCCGT
>CAJLEF010000019.1 GCA_905205665.1 uncultured Bacillota bacterium
TTTTAACATAATTGCCTGATGATGGTACTGATGCATCATTTGCAGTATTTGTCTGTACATCATTTCTTGTTTCAATAACAGTTCCTGATTTTGCAGCATAAATGTTTGTCCCACCGGCAACTGCTAAATCTAAACCAGCATGATTTGATGAACCTTTTACTGTTGGTGCTACGCGGAATCCGTAAGGTGATGTACATGTTACAATAGCATCTGATGGTAAAGGGAACATAAATCCAGACTGATTTTGTCCAAGACTACAACTTGCTTTACGACTTACTACTCCTTCCGAATCATAATTATCATAATCATCAATTTCTCGTGAATAAAATTTGCCCTGATCAGTGTAATCTCCCGTAACAAAAAGAGCAAATTCAGCTTTTCTTCTCTTCATGAGACCAGATAAAATACTGCCTTTCGATTTTCGATATTGTTTCATAAAAGCCCACAAACCATCAAGACCACCCTCTGCATAAGCCTTAATTAAAGCATCTGTGTGCCCCTCACCAACATTATAATTAAAAGATGTAATAGCGTCTTTTTGGTACTGAGTTAAGGAAATATTATATTTAGTTGCCGCGGCATCTATTGGAGCAGCATAACGATTAGCCAAAGAATTTTGTTCTATCTCATCAACAATACTAATTGGTACACAATCGCCTGCATTCAAATAAAAAGCAGTTCCTTTAGCATGAAAATATTGTTCCCAACCATTTTCCTTAATAAATGAAGCAGTAACAGCCGAACCAAAATCATGATTAGTAACACCATGGCCAATTGTAATCGTTCCATCTCCTAAATTTTTAGCAAGATAACCTGAGTTATTACTACAAAGATAATTTCCACCACCCTCAAATTCATTAAGAAAAGTTGTCAAATTAGCTGAAGAACTAGAAGTCGAACAACCAGAAGTAAAACCACCTGTATCAAAATTTGAAGAATTCTTTTGTGTTTCTTTATTCATGGTCATATAAGTAATATTTTGACCATAAAAATATTTTAAAATTAGATTATAGTCATAATCATGTGTCCTCATTAAATTATAGGCACCAACAACACTGAACCCTGTTTCTTCATCTTGATGAAGCCAGGCATAGTCATATTCGGGTTCTTCATTTTCTTTATCTTTATTCGTTTGCCATCTGGTCCAGCATTCACCCCACATAGGATCATCATAACTTCCCTGAGTATCATTACAAGGACATTTTTTATATATTTCATTGTCAACATAGTTATCCACAAAATCATTTGTGATTTCTAAAGTGTCTTTTGGATAAATTTTATATTCGTTTTGATTTTCATTGACGTTATACCAGCAAAAATCAGACACATGGGCACTGGAAACGACATTATGATTGCTGTCACCTAAAATAACTCCTTTAGACTCTTTTAGAACAACATCTAAATAAGCATTCGTACTCGGATTTTTAGATAACTGTTTATCACGGTAAGTAACCGTACAGTTATTAGATACTGCTTCCGTACGAAGAGCAATCGTTAAAGCATAATACACTTGAATAACAGCTGTCTCATCTTCATGTTCGATTAAATCTTTCATGTATTCTACAGCTGCACTTTGAACATAAGTTTCCATATCCATTTGTAATGAACTAGAAGATTCAGCTTCATTATAAGGTTCATATTTAACCGTTACCGTTGTACAAGTTCCCTCTTTGTAATACAAATCATTTCCCCCAGATGTCTGATTAATAGAAACCATTAAGATAATAAAAAGAATAATAGCCAGAAAACCGCCAAGAAAAACCCACCACCAAGGATTTATCTTTAAAAGTGAATTAATAACTTTTTTTTCACCTATTGCCAAAAGTTGATTTTTAGGTGGTTCAGCTTCGATTTCTCCTGGAATATTTTCATTATTTGGTGTCGATTCATTTTCAAATTCTTCTAAATTTTCATTTTCTTCGTCCATAACTGCACCACCGTTTCTCTTCTTAATTCTATCAAATTCTCTTATTTAAGTCCATAAAAAAACTCATCTCGAAATATAAGATGAATTCAAAAATTTTATTTATTTTTTTTTGCAAGAAACCCTTTTAACCATTGAAGTAGTCCTATGATAAGACCTCCTAAAATAAAGAAGCCTATTGAAAATGTTTGGAATGTCATTGGTTCATGATAAACTTCTAAAGTAGTTGGTCCCATAACAATGGCATATAAAGAACCAAGCATTAAACCCAAAATCAAATAAACCGTTTGGCTACGATATTTACTTAAAGCAACTTTTATTCCTTTAATAACGACAGCAATACCTGTTAATACTCCTAAACCAAACACAACTAAAATAGGAAAATATCCAAAATTCAAATGTAAAAATTCTTTAATAGCTGTCGTAATCGGAATATAAAGACCAAAAATGAGCAATAAAGTTGAACCACTAATACCAGGTAAAACCATAGCAGATATCGCAATCATTGCTGCCACAAAAACATATAAAATTAAACCAAATGATAAGTTTGTGATATCCACAACATTTTCACTACCATTCATTGGATTAAAATAAGTAATTAAAGAAACAATAACGATACCTAAAATCAAAAATAATAAATTTTTATACTTTCCTTTTAAAACACCTTTTTCTTCTGAAATAATAAGTGGTAAAGAAAAGATAATGAAACCAATAAATACAGAACTAACTTCATAAATATGATTTGCAAATAAACTAGTTAAAACTAAGATAGCTAAAACCATGCCTATAACCCAACCAATACCTAATTTTAGAAGAAAGAAAAGGGCTTCTTTTTTCTCTTTTTTATTTCCAAAAACCAAGTTGTTTAAAGAATTTATGAATTGATCATAAAATCCTAAAATAAACGCGATAGTTCCTCCACTGACACCAGGAACACTATCAGCAAGAGCCATACAAAAACCACGTACTCCATTAATCAAATAATTCATAACTATTCTCCTTTTTCTTCTAAAAGAATACACTATTTTAAAAGTTTCGTAAAGACTTTTTTATATGCCGTTGGTAAAGAATATGTCGATTCTATTTCACTTTCTGAAACAAAAAGATAATCAGATTTTTTTTCTTTTAATTTCACCAAATAAATTTGCATATTCCAAATGACATGTGAAAAAGTATGCTTTACAACTCCCTTTTCTATAATAGAATCTATTTCATATGGTAGTGTTTCTTTTAGCTTTTCTTTATCTAACCATTCTTCTTTATTCGGAAAAACATAAAGACCATTTAATAATCCTTCTTCATTTTTATAAATAGAAAATGTATTTTCATATTCTAAAACATACACCGTTTTATTAATTTCTTTCTTCTCTTTCTTTATTTTAATAGGTGGATAACTCGCTACCTCATTATGAAGATAAGCCTTACAACATGATTTTAATGGACATTCTTCACATTTAGGAGTGGCATGAAAAGTACATATTAAAGCACCTAGTTCAATAAAGGCTTCTGTGAATTCTCTTGTTTTGTTATCAGGCATTAGTAGTGCTAATTTTTCCTGATAATCTTTTAAAACTTTTGGTTTTGAAATATCTTCTTTTTCTTCATAAACTCTTGATAAGACTCTTTTAACATTACCATCAATAGCCGGTTCTTTTTCGTTATAAGCAATGGATAAAATAGCTCCTACCGTATAGGGTCCTAATCCCGGAAGTGATTGAAGCACTTTTTTATCTTGAGGTAGATTATCATATCCTAATTCTATTACTTTTTGAGCACACTTATGTAAATTCTTAGCCCGAGAATAATACCCTAAACCTTCCCATAATTTTAAAACTCTTTCTAAAGGTGCTCTAGAAAGACTTTCGATATTAGGATATTCCTTAATAAATCTCGTATAGTAATCCATTACGGTTATGACCCCTGTTTGCTGAAGCATAACTTCGCTAATCCAAATTTTATAAGCATCTCTCGTATGGCGCCATGGCAAATCTCTTTTATTTTCGTTAAACCATAACAAAAGTTTAGATATTACTTCTTCATTCATTTTACATCACAAAATGATTTTAAAAGAAATTCTTTTCATTGTAAAGCATCGATTTCAAAATTGAATTATTATTTTTATTATGTTATATTTTTATTAGAAAGAAAGATGATTATATGCAAAAAATAAATTTCAAAGAATTAGCGAAGGGATTACTTATTATTGTAAGTTACCTTGTTATTTTACCTATTTTTATCTCAGCAATGTTTCAAATTTTAAATCTTGACCTTACTAAAACAAGTTTTTATTTACTTGCCAACTTGAGTATTTACTTAATAGCCTTAGCATTTTTAGTGTTCTATCATAGAAAAACATTAAAAAATGATTTCAAAAATTTTAAAGATAATTTTAAAAACTGTTTTAAAGTAGCAATAACGAATTATGGAAAGTCTTTAATTCTTTCAACTCTTTGTAACCTTTTACTAATTAGTCTAACGGGTGACATTGCCCAAAATGAAAGCGCCAATAGAAGCATCATTACTCTTTATCCTCTTTTTTCTATTTTAACAATGGTCTTCATAGGTCCTTTTATTGAAGAAATGGTTTTCCGTAAAAGTATGAAAAAAGCTTTTAATAATAAAAATTATTTTTTAATCATTTCTGCTCTTATTTTTGGTAGTGCTCATATTTTGATTTCTCTTGATTTTTCTTCTTTCGCTAGTTTTGCTTCTTCATTTTTTAGCATTAATACTCTTTTTGTTATCCCTTACAGTGTCATGGGTTATTTCCTTGCTAGATCCTATGTTGATACCGACTCTATTTTTACAAGTACATTAATGCATATGTTTAATAATGGTCTTGCTGTTTTTGCAGCAATTTTAGGTGCAATGTATGGTATCTGATGAATTAAAAGAAGCTCCTAAAAAGCCTAGAATTTTATTAAAAATTGTTATTGGTATTGTTATTTTAATTGGTATCTTCTTTTTATATGCTTTTAAAGTAGAGCCTAAACTACTCAAAGTTACCGAATACGCTCTTGTTAACGAGAAATTACCTGAATCTTTTAACGGTCTTAAAATTGTACAATTTTCAGATATTCATTTTGGAGTATCCACCGGTGAAAAAGAAATGAATCAAGTTATTGATAAAATCAATTATTTAAAACCAGACATCTTAGTATTTACAGGAGATTTATTTGACGATTCTATTAATTTGACAACTTCTGATATGGAATATTTAACAAGTGCTTTAAGTAAATTAAACGCTAATATTGTCAAACTAGCAGTCAAGGGCGATGAAGATTACTTAGATGAAAATTGTTTTACTGATATTTTTACCAAAGCTAATTTTAAAATTTTAGAAAGTGAAAATATGCCAATTTATTATGAAAGTGATACTCCTATTTATATAAGTGGTATTTCATCCATTACTAAAAATAAATATGACTTAACCAATGCTTTTAAAAAAGAAAATACTAACAACTTACAAATTTTCTTAGTTCATGAACCAGTTATCTTTGATGATGTTCAAAATGAAACAGATTTTGTTTTATCAGGACATAGTTTAGGAGGTTTAATAAGACTACCTTTTATTAATGGTGTATATAAAGAGTCTAATACAGGAAATTACCAAAAAGGAATTTATAAACAAAAAAATTCCACCCTAATTGTAAATGGTGGAATTGGAACGCAAAAAATCAGTGCTAGATTTAATAATATTCCTGAAATAAATTTATATCGTTTATATAACAATTAGAAAGTCATCACTGACTTTCTTTTTTAATAAACATCTTCTAAACGATAATATTCATAAGGATTTTTGGATATTGCAAAAGCTTTATAACCTTTATTTTGATATTCCAAAGAGTCTAATTCTGAAAAAGCTGAATACACTTTTCCTTCAGAATCTTTAAAATCTATTTCTTTAATAGAATAAGGGCCTTCTGTTACAAATAATGGACGTGTTTCCTCTGCAAAGGTATAATCGGTATACATTTTTGTGTTCATCTTAGGCACAAATAAACTATTGATATTGGGAACAAATTGAGACTCTGGTCTTACCTCTGGTTCCTTTTTCAATTCCTCTTTTGGTTCTTCTTGTTTTTCGATTGACATCTCATTATAACCTATTGATAAAATGGGTTTTCTTATTTCTTTCATATCTGTAAAAGCATATTTTTCATCATGAGACAAATAATCATAAATTTCTTCAATCGACATGTCTCTATTTGGAATATTCAAATTTTCATAAACATCATTTAAATTCTTAGAAGATATTTTTTCTAATCGCGTGGCTTCTTTAGTAAAACATTTTATTTTTTTAACACATTCATTATAGTAATGAACTTCACTACTAATAAGCAATTCTTCTTGCAAAACTTTATATTTTAACTTGCCAATTCTTTTACGATTTTCATCAATACCTTCATAAAGTTTTAAAATATAAGCTTCAAAATTAGCTTGACGTTCATCTTTAATTTCCCTATTGATTCTCTCTTCTTTCGTTTCTAAAGCCATGACTTTAGGTGGTTCTTCTAAAAGATTATTACTAATACTTTCTGGTTCCTCTTTTACTATTTCTTTTTCCTCTTCCTTAACTTCTTCTTTATTAATAGCATAAGAAGAAATGGCCTCAGCAAAAGACATTTCTTTAAATAAATCATCTTCCTTGGAAGGATTTTCTAAAGTGTTATGAGTAGGTGTCATTAAATCTCTAATATAGGAAACGTATTCCTCTTTCGTGAGAGTATCATCAAAATCTTTTAAAGCAGGAAGTTTTTCCTTAGTTAATTCTTTTGTGGTTTGAAACAATTTTTGATAATAATGATTTAAATTTTCTAAAACATTATTTAAAGAATTAAACACGTCTTTAGCCACAGTTTTCTTTTCAGAAATTTCAAATTTTCCATTAATAATATTTTCATAATGAATATTAAAAGTAATAATGGCATTTAATAGCTTTTGATATTCCTTTAAATCATTACCATCATAGGCG
This sequence comes from uncultured Bacillota bacterium, assembly GCA_905205665.1. Classification (GTDB taxonomy): domain Bacteria; phylum Bacillota_I; class Bacilli_A; order RF39; family UBA660; genus Ventrenecus. The sequence goes on from CAJLEF010000019.1 coordinate 6,900, forward strand.
ATTTCTAATTCTTGAAAAACATTTTTAAGCATTTCAAAAACCAATTTTTTTTCAAAATCGGGTGTTGGAAATTCATTAAATAAATTCATAAGATGAGCTAATTTTTTTTCACTAAGTTCTCCATCTTGGCATATTTTGACAAATTCATTATATTTTTCATTAAAAGTATTCATACAATCCCTTACCTATTCTGAAAAAATTATAGCATAAATGATATTTTTTTAAAAGACTTTCAAAAGAAGTATATTTAGGCACACAAAAACTGTTGAAAAATCAACAGTCTTTTTAAACACATTCTACATAGGTATCAGATAAACAACGGATAGCGCAGCAACAAGATAAGTCCATGGTAAAAAATGAATTTGTTGCAATATAAGGATTTAAACTTGAAGTATCTGGATTAGTATCTAAGACACGGCAAGTACAACAATTGTTATCAACTTTTTCAACTCTGAAAACCGTTGATGTTGTTCCACCGGCAACAGGATCTTTACTTGTTGGCATTGCAAATGGTGTACCATTTGAACCACATGTATAAAGTTCGATTGGTCTAGTATTACAGATTAGACAATTAGGTCCTCCACCTAAAACTGGTCTATCACATGAATCTAAGCAAGAGTCTGGACAAGCATTTTGTTGTAGGACTAATATAACATTTAGTATTTCAGCAATGCAATTTGATGAAGTGTTACTCATATAAATTCCCCTTTCCTCTATTCTCACTATTAATTTATGTTAAATTTTATTTTTAGTGCATTTTTTTCCTTTATAGTGTATAATTTTTAGAGGAGTTGATAAGATGAACGATTATTTAGTATATGGCATTATTCTTTTAGTTCTATTATTTATTTCTTTAGTTGTTATCAAATTAATGAAAAAAGATTTCCATTTAGAGGCTAACAAACTTTTAGGCTATTTAGGTGGAAAAGATAATATCATTAATGCCGAATGTAATTTATCACGATTTAAAGTAGTTTTAAAAGATATTTCCAAAGTTGATAAAGATGGAATCACCAAATTAGGAGCTAAAGGAATTGTGGAAATTGATAATCAATTAAAAATAATTTTTGGCAAAGACGCTAAACAATTAAAAAGATATATTGATGAACTATTATAAAAAAATGCAGGTCATATAATTGACCTGTATTTTTATTTACAACGTATAAATATATAAGCTAAGCGATTTCTCTTATTTCTTTCTCTGTTAAACCTGTAATATCTATGATATCTTGAAGTTCCATTCCTTTATTTAACATTTCTTTAGCGACACTGATATAAGTTTCATTTTTGCCTTTGTCATATCCTTTTTCATAACAAGCATTCTCAAACATTTTATCTCGGTCATAATAAAGCATTTCATCAAAGTCTTTTAATAAATCTTCATTTTCTT
>CAJLEF010000020.1 GCA_905205665.1 uncultured Bacillota bacterium
ATGAACTTTTTTTATTAAAACCTCAAGTGTTGCACTTGTTATTATAAATTATCACCACAAAAAAACCACACCTCTAAGAAATATGGTTTATATTTTATAAAATAACATTATGATAAATATCGGTTACATCATCTATTTCATCTAACATATGATATAGTTTTTGAAAAGTTTCTAATTCTTCTCCTTCTAATGTTATTTTCTCTTTCGCATACATTCCTTCTTCATCAATTTCATAATTGATATCAGGATATAACTTTTCTAAAACGTCTTTTACTTTATTATGTTCACTTGGCGTTACTGAAATTAAAGTCATACCATCTTCTGTTTCAAAATCAACTGGTTCAATACCTGCTTCTAAAAGAGCATTAAAGACTTCTTCCTCATTTACATCTTTAATACCAATTAACGCTAAATAATCATAATTATAAGATACAGAGTTATTAACGCCCAAGCTTTTATGAACTTTGTTAAAAGCCGCCCGAACCATGCCAACAGTACGATTAACATTGTCTGTAAGAGTTCTAATAATTAAAGTTGAAGCCCCAGGCCCAAAACCTTCATAAGTGACAACTTCATAGTCTTCGCCACCCATTCCTTTAGCCTTATCAATAGCTCGATTAATAATATCACTTGGTACTTGTTCTTTCTTTGCTTTTTCAACTAATCTTTTTAAAGCTACATTACTTTCAATGTCTGGAGAACCTTTTTTGGCTGTTAAATAGATTTCTTTAGCATAGTTTGTATATAATTTGGCTTTTTGAGCCCCTGTTTTTTGGATACTTGCTTTTCTAACTTCGTAAGCTCTTCCCATAAATAAACATCTCCTTTTTCTCTAATCTGTAATATTATATCTAATTATTCCATAAATGTCATTAATAACAAAACAACAATACCTACGCCTATCCCAAAATAAGTGAACTTGTTTTTTAAATAATTAAATATTTCTTTTAAAAGTTCAAATAAGGCTAAGTAAATTATCATGCCACAGGCAATAGATATTAATGATAATAAAACAAGGTCACTAATCTGTGTACTTAAAACAAAAAGAATTAAGCCTCCTACAAAAGACGATAAGATTAATGATAGTAAAATCATTTTTGATTGTTTAGAATTTTTAAAATTTGTTAAATTACTAGCTATTTCAATACCTAAAGGTAAGTTATGAAAACCAACACCTAAGGCCATAAGTAAACCAGATGTCCATGACTCTTGGGCAATAATATAAAGACTCATACCTTCTAATATATTGTGCAAAATAAGTGATAAACTCATAATGATACCAATATGTACATTATGATTATTATGCTCTTTCAAATTATGTTCATTATCTTTATGATGATGGGAATGATGTGGTAAAAATAAATCAAATACTTTTAATATTCCCATACCTAAGATAATAAAAAATAAAATAAGGCCAATTTTTCCACTTTTAGTAGCATTTACATTTTCAGATAATTCAATAATTTCTGGAAGTAAATCTTTAAAAAGCATTCCCATTAAAATAACAAAAGCCATACTATTGGCAAAAATAGTTAAACTCTTCTTATTTTTCACAAACTTCACAATTAAAAAGCCTAAAGAAAAAAAGAGTCCACTTAATAATGTTAATAATAATGCTGTTAAATTCATCTCAAATCACCTCTTAAAAGAATAACACAAATTAGCAAAAATAAAAAGACCTTATGGTCTATTTTGTAGGGTATGCGTCAATAGATAATTTAGCTGAAAAATTACCATTTGTTAAATATAATTGATCAACATTATCATCATTTTCTACCCAAATATAAAAGCTTAAAGTATCTGTAGAACCAATATCTAAAATAAGAGCATTATCTTCATCAATTAGATTCTTAGTAAGTCCGGTTACTGTTTCAGGATTATCTTTAGTAACACTTGTGTTTTCTGGTGCTATATTTTCTTCGTCTAAGAAATTACCTGTAAATGTTTTTTCATTATTCTTTCCAGCATTTACTATAACGGCATATTTAAAATATTTACTAGATAAATTTTTAGTAATACTCATTTCCACTAATTTTAGAGTATATTTTGCTTTTACGTTACTTGTTGTTTCATTTGTAATGCTAAAATCAACCTTTTGAGCTTTTGTTAAATAATCACTTGCATTGATAATAGACATTTTGCTAGCTGAAATAGCTGGGGCATTTTCTAAAGTCGTTATAACATTTAAAGTAGCAGTTTTAGACTCATCAACATTTGCTTGTCCTTTTATGTTTGCTACATAGTAGGCATAACTGGTACTTACTCCAAAGATTACAATGGCTAATACAAACACAATGATTCGTATAGCTGAATTAAACATGACATTTTTAGTAGAGTTTTTTTCCTTCATAATATTTCCTCACCTTTTTTATTATATCTTAAACTTTATTTTTTCACAAGTTTACTTAGCTTTATAAAAAACGACACCCATTTTATTTCCATCTGGTATAACAATAAGGACACCTGTATCATCATAACCTAAATCTTTTTCATATTGCCAACTTAAATTTACTTTATAACCATCAATAACTGTTTGATCTGGCATCTCATAAGTAGTTGGTTCATAATTTGTGATTTCTATTGAACTCACAACTGGAAGGGCTTGATTACGATTATCTTCTAAATCATTTTCAACAGTTTTGTAAAGAGAATTTTCCACCGATGCTTTAAATGAAGAAACAGCACCAGTGTACATAAATTCGGTACCCCCAACATCATAACGACTAATTTTGTTATCAATTGTATAAAGGTCTATAATAAATAATTCACTGATAAGTTTTATATATTCGTCTTTATCATAATCATCTTTACTTAAAAGTTCCTTTAGTTTTTCATATTTATCCTTATAAAGTTTTGTATCACGATCTTCTAAATTATAACCGTAATTTTCAATCGTGTTTGTTACTTTTACTTCTTTTATTGGAGTATCAACTGGTCTCGATTTAAAAAATTTACAATAAGCAAAGGCCCCAAATACCAAAAGAAGAAGAATAACTAAAACTATAATAATTTTTTTATATTTTTTTTTCATACGTATCTACTCTTCCTTATGATAATAATTATAGCATAGTAAATTTTGTCTTGCAATTTTTTTTAATATCTGCTATATTATTAATGCAATGCAGATGTGGTTCAGTGGCTAGAACGCGACCTTGCCAAGGTTGAGACGGGAGTTCGATTCTCCTCATTTGCTCCAGATTGATAGGAAACTCGAACTTTTCGAGTTTAAGTAATAAATGCTAACTAGAAATAGTTAGTTTTTTTGTTATTTAAGAAAGGAAAGTGATGAGTTATGACAATAGAAACTAAAAAACTTGTAATAAGTGAAGAATTAAAAAGAAAGATTGAAATGATATGTAAGTTTGCTTATGTGGAATATTCCTTTACTAATGGATATATTATAAATCTTAAAAATACTAATATAGCCTATGTAAAACCCCATATTTTGAAAGTTAAAGGCAATGACTACTTAATATTTGAGGATAGTGAAAATGTCTTTATAAACGGTTATAATAACAAAATTAAGTTTAAAGATTTAGAACAATACTTAAAAATGAACTAATATGGTTTGACAAACTAAAAATAAATGATACAATATAAAACCAATAAAGGAAGCAGTATCTAGTCTTTTATTAGAAAGTGAGGTACTACATGAAAAAGCAAACAAAATATTATATTGAATTTTATAGGAAGTTAAAGATATTAGTTTAAACTAGTGTTTTTAGCTTCTTTTTTTATTAAAAAAGGAGTTGATATGAATATGGATGAAAAAATCAAAAGTGCTGGTATATATATTAGAGTTTCTACTTTTGACCAAGCAAGAGAAGGATTTAGTTTGAGAGAACAAGAAGAAAGATTAAAAGAGTTTTGTAAATTTAAAAGATATAATATTTATAAAGTGTATCAAGATGCAGGAATAAGTGCTAAAAATGACAAAAGACCTGCTTATCAAGAAATGATCGAAGATGTTAAAAAAGGTAATATTAATGTTATTGTTGCTTTAAAACTAGACAGATTAACTCGTTCTGTATATGACATTGAAAAATTAATGAAATTTGTTAATGACTATGAATGTGATATAGATTGTATGGCTGATGAATCAAACACTACTACATCCAATGGTCGTATGGTTATGAGAATAATGACTAGTGTTTCTCAAAATGAAATTGAAAAGTGTTCTGAAAGAACTAAATTTGGTATGGCAGGTGCAATTAAAAACGGTCATATTCCTAATAGAACTGGATTAGGTTTTAAAAGAGAAAACAAAAAGTTAGTACCTGATCCACTAACTAAAGATATAATAGTTAGAATATTTGATTTATATTTAGAAGGTAAAAGTCATCAAGCAATTGCTAATATCTATAATAAAGAAAAAGTATTAGGAAAAACTAATTGGTATGATTCTACAATACAAAAGATATTATCTAATGAACTTTATAAAGGCGATTATGTAAATGGCAAAAGAACAAAACACCCAACTTATTATGAAAATGTTATTGAACCTATTGTTTCAAAAGAAAAATGGGAAAGTTGTCAGTATCAAAAATTAAGAAATGCTAGACATTATGAAAGAACAGCAACTTATTTATTTACTAATAAGTTAAAATGTTCTAAATGTGGTAATTTTCTAGGTGGTCATGCTACTACAAAAACTAATGGTAAAAAATACTATTACTATAAATGTAATACTTGTAAAACTTATTTCAATGAAATAGATATTGAAAAAGAATTAAAAGCATTTATGCTAGAACTTGCTAAACAAGATGACCTTATTAATAATTACTATACGCCATTTATTAAATCAAAATTAGAAGATAAAACAGAAGATTATAAAAAAGAAATTAAAGATTTAGATAAACAACTAGATAGAATTAAAACAGCTTATATTAAAGGTGTTGTAAAACTAGAAGATTTTGATAAAGAAATAAAACATATCGAATATCAAAAATCTGATTTAGAAAAAAGGCAAAAAGGACAAAAACAATATGAGGATTTAAGTTTCACCCTTAATGATTTATTAATTATACAAGATATACAAGAAATAGAATTTTATACTAACCCAGATGTTTTAAATAATTGGTCTAATAAATCAAAAGAAGATAAACAAAAAATAATTGGTAAATATATTGATAATATAACTATTGAAAAGAAAAACAATAAATTTGAAATATCTAATATTGAATTTAGAAAAAATTATTTAGAGGATATGATATATAATCACTATAAATTTAATACACCTTGTAATGTGTATATGTATGAAGATGAATATGGAATACCACTAAAACTAAATCATGAACTTAAAACTATGAAAGAAGCAGAAGATTATTTTAAAAGATTAGAAAAATATGTTGGAGATTATAAATTAAACTATTATATAAGTGAGATTGATGAAAAAGAAAAAAGATTTAATTATACTCAAAATAACGATGTTGAAAAAATAATTAGATTAATTGGTATTGGAGATAAGAGAAAAAAAGATGATTTTAAATTAGGCGTTATTACTTTAGACTTATCTATGTTTAAAGATAAAGATGGGAAAGAAATTTATAAGAAACTATTTGATAAATTAGAAAAAGAAAGACTAACATAGCCAAAATTATGTTAGTCTTTAATCATCCTATAAATTTTACAAAAAATACCCAAATAGGATGATGTTATAAATATTAAATGCTTTATTTTATAAGGTTTAACTTTCATATCAACCTAATATCAACCTACCTCGTAGGTTGAATTTCGTAAGTACGAAATCAGTATTGTGTAACACTAAACCCTTATGAAATAAGGAAAAGTTTAGTATAGTTGCACAAGTTTCTTATCCTGCTTTTTCACATATACTAGTATTTATATATGAAATCATCCTATTTATAAAAAGTAAAAAAGATCAACTATTAAAGTTGATCTCAACGATAAATTGTAATTTATATGTTTTGAAAATTTATTTTATTGAAAAATAAGCGGTTCAA
>CAJLEF010000021.1 GCA_905205665.1 uncultured Bacillota bacterium
AATAATATGTCCTAAATACTACAAAATAAACTGTCGTATTTATTACGTTATTATTATAACATATCTTTAATACCAAATGGTATTAAAGATTTTTTGCAAAAAAAAATTAGATATTTCTATCTAACCTTTTAAGCATTTCTAATGGTACTCATATAATTATTTACTTTATAAGCCCAAGTACTACTCGTTGCATATCTTGTATTAATTTGTTCTGGAGTTACTAAACCCTTTTGAATATAGTTGTAAGAAAGATTCTTAATCATGGCTTCAATACCAGCGTCTAAAGAAGCAAAAGTAGCATAAGAACTACCAAGGCAACTGCCTGCTCCTTTCATACCACCTACATTATTACATTGTTTAACTAAAGAACTACATCCCCATTTACAACCAGTTTCTAGTAAAGTTATAGCTAAAGCTAAATAAGGGTCCACACCATATTGAGTGGAATATTTTGCAAAACTCATTCCATATCCACTTAAATCACTACTTAAACTATTATTTAACTTTAGAGCTAACTCATCTAGAGTCATTCCCTCATATACAATCGCAGGAGTAGAAGCTTTTAAACTTATAATTTCTATCTCTTGTTTTAATTCTTTTTCATCAAATTTTAATTCTTTTTCTTGTAATTTCTTTGTTTGATTTTTTAACATTACAGATTCAATTACCGCATTAGAAGCTGTTGTATAAGCACTGTCTAATGAAATAATTGTAATTCCTTCTATTAGATTTGTAAAAATTTCAATACTACATATTACGGTGATTGCAAGTAAAACGGTTTTCACCGAGGGTAATTTTTTCATTTCTAAACCATCCTTCTTCTTTCCAGAAAGTGAATTCATTATACAATAGCTTATTCCTATTTGTCAAATTTTTTAGCCATTTAAAACGTACATATGTATTTATTTTGGCTATAAAGCACGATGAATAAAGGCTTTAAAAATTTTAAATTTTTACGAAAAAAAGAAAGATGTGATCAAAAAAGCCATGATAACGCCTACCGCATCGGCAAATAATCCGGCACTTAAAGCATGCTTTGTTTTAGTAATTTTAACCGAACCAAAGTAAAGAGCTAAGACATAAATTGTCGTATCAGTACACCCTTGTAAATTAGAAGCTAATCTTCCCACAAAAGAATCAGGCCCATAAAGTTCAAAAATATTTGTCATAATAGCTAAAGATGCGGTGCCTGAAATTGGCCTTACTAAAGCCATTGGTAACACTTGAATAGGTAACCCTATTTTATTTAGAAATGGAGTAAAATAAGAAAAAACAAATTCTAAAAAATGCGAATTCAAAAATAAATTAGTGGAAAAAACCATCGCAATAACCGCTGGAGCAATATTAAAGGTTGTAATAAGCCCCTCTTTCGCTCCTTTTAAAAATGATTCATAAACATTTACCCTTCTTTTAAAGGCATATAAAATAATACTTAAAACAAAAAGAGGCACAATATAATTAGATATTTGATGCATTTTTTCTCCTTTTTATATAGTCATAAATAAGACCTGAAATATTAGAACAAAGTGTTGCCAAAATACTCGTCAAAATAATTTCTGAGGGATTAGCACTTTTATACATTGCTCTTAAGGCAATAACAGTAGTCGGTACTAAAGTAACTCCCCCAGTATTTAAAACTAAGAAAGTTATCATTGCTTCTGTCGCGGTGTCTTTCTTTGGATTATCTTCTTGCATACACTCCATTGCTTTTAACCCAAATGGTGTAGCAGCACTACCAAGTCCTAAGGCATTTGCAGCGATATTACTGGCTATATAAGATAATGCCTTATGATTTTTAGGTAATGATGGAAATAATTTAGAAAGTAAAGGACAAACCAAATGAGAAAATTTTTCTAAAATACCCGAGTCTTCCGCGATTTGCATAATACCGGTCCATAAAACTAGCAAAGGCATCATATCTAAAAGTAGATTTATGCCATCTAAGCCCCCTTTTAAAATTTGACTATTAAGGCTTTCAATATTGCCTGTAACAATAGAAAATAAGGCTCCTACTGCGATAAAAAAGACAAAAATATATGTTACCAATTTGTTAGCCACCTCCAAAATCTTACAAAGAAATTTTCTTTATGCTTGGTTTCATCATTATTTAGAAAAATATCCGTTTCACCAAGTAGAAAATCATTTAAATAAACGGAAGCTTTACCAACAATTTCTTCTTTGCTACTGTTATCAACATTTAAGTTAATTTTGACCTTTTCTTTTTCTTCTGGTTTTAAAAGAGCATATAAGTTTTCCTTAATATAATATTTAGTAGGATTATCTTCATCAACAATAAACGTATCTTTATCTAATAAAAGCACTCGTTCATAATTATCAAAAACTTCTTCACAAGCATTTTTATGATCAGCAAAATCATTTCCATCATTTAAAGTAACTACTATACACGTTTTATTATCTTTACTAGAAGCTGTAACAAGTGTTCTTTTAGCTTTTTTAGTAAAGCCAGTTTTACCTCCTATTTGATATTCATATGTCGATAAAAGTTTATTTTTATTTTGCCAAACATAAACCTTATCCAATGTATTTGTTTTGTAATTTTTAGTATGAATGATTTCTTTAAATGTTTCATTTTTTAAGGCATATTGCATTAAAAGAGCCATATCGTACGCTGTTGAAGTGTTACCATCACCCTCATCATTTTCAAGACCATGAGGATTAATAAAACGAGTATGATTCATTCCGATTTCTAAAGCTTTAGCATTCATTAAATTCACAAAATTATCCATATTACCAGCAATATGATAAGAAATTTCAATGGCCGCGTCATTACCACTACGAAGCATTAGACCATAAAGCAAGTCTTTTAATTTCATTTTTTCACCTATTTGTAAGTAAATAGCGCTTCCAAAGGCACTTAAAACTTCTTCTCCGACGGTTCTTTCACTTTCTAAATCACCATTTTCTAAAGCTAAAAGACAAGTCATAATTTTGGTGGTACTAGCAATTAGTTTTTCTTTTTCAAGGGCTTTTGATAAAAGAACTCTTTTTGAATCATAATCCATAACAACATAACTTTCGGCAGACATAGCACACGTTTTTATAGGACACAAAAACAAAAATAGCATAAGTAAAAAATAGATTATTTTCATACCTAATCACCTTAATTCATTGTATGAAAAAAATGACTTTTTTAGTCATTCAAATCATCTTAACCATTAAAGACACCATGGATTTTTTGTAAAGTGATATAATCAGGATTTTCCAGTACCCATTTATCATTATCTAAATAAGCAGAAAAACTAAGGGTATATTTTATTCTTTTATTTTCTCTTTTCATATAAGTTAATTGTAAATCTTTATAATTTAACTCAGGGTTATTTTCATACTCTTTTAAAGCTTCTTCTTTCGAGTGATTATAATCATACACCTCAATGGTTGCAGTGACGATAGCTTTATTTCCATTATAAGTAACATTATCAATGTGGTACGCTAAATCAACATATTGTTTTTTCATAATAAGTTCATAGATATCTTGTTGTTCCTTAGTTAAATTTTCATTCTTAATAAGTTCATTTAAAGAAACTGTTACTTTATCACTATGGTTTTGATAGGCATTTAAATAGTCTTTAACAGGTGTTTTCGCATCATTAGAAACACATCCTGAAAGAAGAAAAATGAAAAAAAGAAGACAAAGTCTCATAAGCGTTCCTTATAAGTCATTTTAATAAGTTCCACTACTTCATGCATTTTTAAAGTATAAGGTCTTTGAATTTCTTCTTTAAGTTCATTTATCATTTCCTTAAAATCCTCTTTGTTTTTGCCAAAAAATTCATAATAAATGTAAGCACACTTACTTTTATCTTGTTTTTCCACAAGAGAATTAATTTCTATTTCTAAAAAATGTTTGTCTTTAATAGCCGTACGAAATTCCAAACGAGGAGCTATTTTTTCTGATTTTTCATACAAAACAGATTCATTTTTCCTTTCACCAACTAACTCATAAATGTTATTCCAATCTTCAATTAAAACCTTGCTTTTTCCTAAAACTTTTCCGGTTTCATCAAATTCAAAAAAGATAGCTTCTTTTAAACTGGCAAATAGAACTCCTGTCATTTTCTTATTATTTTTTAAAATAGCTTTATTAATATAAGGAGTTATCCACTCTTTATCTAAAGAAACTTGATATTCTAGAAAATCTTTCATAATAAGCTCATTTACTCTTACGAAAGGTACTTTTTTAAACAATAGTAAATTATCATTTTTTTCCCATTCGTAGTATTCCCATAGTTCATCATCTAAATTAACTAATAAATCATAATAGTATGGCATATCATTTCTTCCTTTCTTTTCTAGACCAAATAATTAAACCAACTCCTATAATTAAATAGATCAAGATTCCTCTTTTACTAATAAAATAAACAAATTCTAATAAAGTATACCCAAAAAAGAAAAGATTTATGTAAAGAAGTGTAAAAAACAAAAAGATAGAGCAAAATAAGATTCCTAATAATAGAAAGATAAAACGCACATAATCATCCCTTTTTTTAATATTTTATTTCTTTATTAAAAAAATTAGTATATAATGTTGTAAGGTGATTTTATGGAGTGGATTAAATATATTTTACTGGGTATTTTACAAGGATTAACCGAACCTTTACCTATTTCTTCCAGTGGTCATTTAGTATTATTTAAAAACTTATTTAATACAAATATGCTTACTGATGTTAATTTTGAAATTGTTGTAAATTTTGGCTCTTTTATTGCTATTTTACTCATTTTTTGGAAAGACATTGTTCGTCTTGTAACAGCGTTCTTTGGTTTTATTTTTAACAAAAAGAAAAGAAATGAATATAAAAAAGATTTTAAATATTGTCTTTTAATTATTTTAGGAAGTGTTCCTGTAGGAATTGCCGGTGTATTGTTTAAAGATAAAATTGACACATTATCTGGTAACATGACTTTTTTAGGTATTGCCTTTCTTATTACTTCTTTAATGCTTTTCTTAGTTAAGAATAGTAAAGGAAAAAAAGAAGATTATGATATCACTTACAAAGACGCGATTATTATTGGTCTTATGCAAATGGTAGCCCTACTTCCAGGTATTAGTAGAAGTGGTACTGTTTTGGTAGGTTGCCTATTATGTGGCTTATCACGTAAAAGTTCTTTAAAATATACTTTTATGTTATATTTCCCTGTATCAGTTGCTTCTATGGGATTAGGCGTTTTAGATATGATGGGTGACAGTACCATTGCTTCTTTATGGTCTTATTATTTAGTGGGTATGATTTGTGCAGGTGTTGTTACATTCTTTTCTTATCGTATTCTATCTAATATGGTCCAAAAAGGTAGCCTATGGAAATTCTCAATTTATTGTTTATGTTTAGGCATTTTTGTTCTATTTTACTTTCGTTAAAAATGACTCAGAAAAATTTCTGAGTCATTTTATTTGTCATACTATGCATTAAACAATTTCTTTTATTTCTTTCTCTGTTAAACCTGTAATATCTATGATATCCTTAAGTTTCATTCCTTTGTTTAACATTTCTTTGGCAATTTCTATATTACGTTCTTGCCTTGCCTCTTGTTTACCCTTGTCATATCCTTTTTCATAGCAGACATTTAAAAACATCTTGTCTCGGTCATAATAAAGCATTTCATCAAAGTCTTTTAATAAATCTTCATTTTCTTTCATTA
>CAJLEF010000022.1 GCA_905205665.1 uncultured Bacillota bacterium
TGCACAGCACGTGGTTTTAACAGCAGCTAACTATCGTTTGCTGCGCAATAAAAAATCACCATAGTTTTCCTATGATGATAACAGACATACTCGCGAGTATTAAAAAGGATTTTAGAAATTTTTTAAATTTCCAGATTGATTTCTAAAATCATAGTTGAAATGTCTAGCACCGTATTTACAGGTATATTAGTGCTCTTTACTTTGCCATAGCCATTTAATGTATAAGGTAAGTTTATGAGTTCACAAAAGCAAATGATTTCATTTGTACTCCATCCTGTTACATCAGGCATAGTATAAGTTTTATCATTCGTAAGTAAGAATACTTTAGAACCTGTAATTGTTTTAGTATTCGCTAAAGGATATTGATTAATAATATATTTACCATTTCCTAAAGTAATAGGATTTAAGCCTAGCTTTTTGATTTCTTCTTGAACAACACTAGTTTCTTTGCTTAAGTACTGAGTAACAGTTACAATTTTTTTATGATCCACATCATTTTGTTCATTGGTAACACTTAGGATATTAGCGATATCTTTAACAGCGTTGGCAATGGTACTTGTAATTTTAGTCGAAGAAGCTGTTGATTTTTTTGCTACAAAATAAACAACATACTCTGGATCTTCATAAGGGAATAAACCTAAGAAAGATTTGATATAATCATATGTACCCGTTTGATATCCTCCTGTTGATGAGGCTATCTGGGCCGTTCCGGTTTTACCAATTAAAGTAACATTAGAAGGGGCATAACCTTTATTATAATCAAAACCATTGTAAACAACATTATACATAAGTTGTTTCATTTTATTAATAGACTCAGTACTTGCTACTTTACCTACTTCTGTTTTTTTGGCCTCATAAACAGTGTTTTTATTTTCATCAACAATTTTATCAACAATATAAGGTTTTACCATAACCCCATCATTAGCAAAAATAGTCATAGCTCGAAGAAGTTGAATAGGTGTTACTAAAATACCTTGGCCAAAAGAGGCGTTAGCTAGTTCTGATTCGTAAGTAAAATCGATTAAGCCTTCGGATTCAGCTGGAAGCGTAATACCCGTTTTGTGGCCAAAACCTAACGTATCATAAAAATCACTTAATTTAGCTGCCCCTAGTTTAAGACCTAAGTTAGTCGCGGCGACATTAGAAGAATACGCAAAACCAGTGTCATAGGTAATATCTCCCCATCCAACGGTGTTAAAGTCTTTAATCTTAGTTTTACCATCACTTAAAGTGATAGAACCCGATCTAAATTTATCATCGCCATTGTATAAACCATTTTCTAAAGAAGCTAACCAAGAAAATATTTTCATGGTACTACCTGGCTCGTAAGCATAGCCAACCAAAGGACTCATGTAGTTATTTAACCCTTCTAAGGTATTTGGGTTAAAGTTTGGATTAGAAGCACTTCCGACAATGGCACCTGTTTTGGCATTCATCACGGTGAAACTTGCCCAATCTAAAGTCGTATCTTTTGAAAAACTAGCAATCGCATTTTCTAAAATGTTTTGAACATCACTATTCAAAGTTAAATAAACATCATTTCCACTTTTGGCCTCAATTCCTTGAGCTTCACTAGTAGGCATTTTATAGCCATAGGCATCTTTTTCATATTCAATATAACCATTAGTACCTTTTAACTCATCATTAAAGTAACTTTCAATGCCCATTTCCCCAGTAATTTCGCCATCATCATTACTTCTCGCATAGCCAAGAATATAAGATGCCCAAGAGGAATTAATATATTGTCTTCTTTTAGCTAAAGTTTCAAAAATAATACCTGGCAAATTTTCTTTTAATAAAGCTTGTCTTTCATCTTCACTAATCTTACCCCAGATGCCTAATTCTACTTGATACAAATTTTGACTAAAGTAACTTACTAGATCACTTTGACATTTTGCTTTATTTTCATCGGTAGAAGCAACCACAGTACAAATCTTAGTTGCAGTTTGTTCTTTATCTACCACATGCATCGGATTTTCCATATCGGTCGTTCTAGAAGGAGATAAAATGGCAATGATTTTATAAGAGTTTGTGTTTTTAGCTAAAGGTTTTCCATCCACATCATAAATAATACCTCGACTCGCATATAAAGTTTCTTTGGCAGTATTACGATTACTTGCAAACTCGGTTAAATTGATACCATCTACCTTAGGACTTAAAACAACATAAGAAAGTTTAAAAATGATAATAAGAAAAAAAAGGCTCACAACTAGTATCGTAACCTTTACATTTAAATTGGTTTTTCGTTTATACTTGCCACCTTTTTTCACAAGATACCCCTCCTATTCATTAATATTCTTGATGTTATTATTATTATAAGTCATGCCCTTTTCTTGGGCTACCTCTTGTATTTTATCTAAGCTAGCTAATTCATCGACTTGCATACTTAATGATTCATTAATGCCTTCTTGTTCACTGATTTGATTTTTTAATTTTTCTAATTCAATATTAGATTCTGATAAAATAGCTTTTGTAAAAACAGTAGAAATAGGAAACATCAAAACCGTTAAAAGAAGTAAAATCGTCATTATTTTTTCACCTTTTAATAATCTTATTGTTTTCTTTTTTTGTTTACTCATAATTTATCCTTTCTGCTACTCTTAACTTAGCACTTTTACTACGAGTATTTTCTTCTAGTTCTTTTTTACTTGGTAAAATAGGTTTCTTAGTAATTACTTTTATCTTAGGAAGATATTCTTTGGGAACATTAGGTAATCCTTTTACCATATCATCTACTTCACTATATTTTTTAAAAGTTTGTTTGGTTATGCGATCTTCTAAAGAGTGAAAAGTAACGACAACTAATCTTCCTTTATCGTTTAATAAATCAATGGCATCTGGTAAAACTTGTTCTAATCCCGTTAATTCTTCATTCACTTCAATACGAATGGCTTGAAAAATATTACGTTCAGGATGTGTTTTATAAAAATAGTTTTCACCAACTGCTTTTTTGATACAATCTACTAATTCTTTTGTTGTTGTAATTGCTTTTTTCTCTCTTTCATTCACAATTTCTTTAGCAATAAAAGGACTTTTCTTTTCTTCTCCATATTTATAAAAAAGCATTTTTAATTCTTCATAAGAATAATTATTTACAATATCTTTAGCTGTTATTTTATCTTCTTGGTTCATCCGCATATCAAGGTCTTCATCTCTCATGAAACTAAACCCACGCTTTTCATCTAACTGAGGGGAAGATACTCCAAGGTCAAACAAAATACCATCTACTTTGGTGATACCATATTCTTGTAAACGTTCTTTCATGTTTACATATTTATCATGAATAATGGTAAAATTATCGCCAATTTGGGATAATTTTTCTTGACTATATAAACAAGCCTCACTATCTCTATCAAAGGCGAATAAATGCCCCTTTTTTATTCTTTTTAAAATTTCACTAGAATCTCCAGCATAACCTAAAGTAGCATCTACGTAGATGCCATCTTCTAAAATATTTAAATTTGCAATTGATTCTTCTTTTAAAACCGTATAATGTTTCATAGACTCTCACATCCATATATATTAAAAATTATTTTTAAATATTGTTGGGGTGTTGTCCAAAAGAAGGGAACAGTAACTTCTTTTTAGACTAACACCGTCCCAAAACAGCGCATAAGAAAAACATCTTTGCTTTTCTTATATAAAGGGTAAAATGTATTTAAAACTATGCTTTGCTAAACTTTTGAAAGAGTAAGTATAAAAGCAAAGATAGTATTAGAAGACAAACTTACTTCTTAAAACATCGCGAAAGTTTAAAAGAAGGACTAAACGTGTCTATCTTTTCTACTACCACTTCTATCACTGTTCATATATAGATTACTAGATTTTTAAAGTAATGTAAAGTAAATACTGTGAAAATAAAGTAAACTTTACATCATTTTAAAACTTTATCTTCAAAACACTTAAAAAGTTCTATATAATAAACCTTGTGGTGATGTTATGAAAAAAAAGAAATATTTTATTTTAACTTTAGTTTTTCTCTCTTTCATCATGCTTTTCTATTTTAATCAAAAGAAAGGTTTTCATGAAGATGAGATTTACTCTTACGGTTCTTCTAACTATAAGTATGATAACATTTATAAAAGTTATGGTTATACCAGTAAGGAATTAGATTATTTTTGGAATGTTACTTTTAAAGGTAATTTGTTTAACCGTGTTGGTAATTCTTTAGATTTTCTTTTAAATATGGATAAAAAAGAATTTTCTTACCGTGAAGATTTAACTAAGAAAGAGCCCCTTCTAAAAACGAAAGAAGACGCGAATGAATATTTAAGTATTCAAAAAGAAGATCTTGGGAACTATTTTAGTGTGTGGCTTAATCAAGCGATTGATGTTCACCCTCCTTTGTTTTACTTTTGTCTTCATTTCTTCTCTATCTTTTCTTTTAATCATTTTTCGAAAATCATTGGCTTTGCTTTAAACCTTCTCTTTTTCATCTTAACACTTATTGGGATGAAAAAAATATTAGCTTTAGAAGGAAAAGATGAATTTTCTTTACCAGCTGTGATTTTTTATGGGATGAGCATGGCTGCTATTAGTACGGTTATGTTTCAAAGAATGTATATGATGCTTACGTGCTTTGCAGTGTGGTACCTTTATTATTTATGGAAATTCACAAAAGAAGATTTACGTAAAAAAGATAAACAGATTTTTAGTCTTATTATTACAGGTGGCTTTTTAACTCAATATTATTTTTGTATTTATGCCGTTACTTCTTTTGCAACTTATG
Organism: uncultured Bacillota bacterium; assembly: GCA_905205665.1. Taxonomy (GTDB): domain Bacteria; phylum Bacillota_I; class Bacilli_A; order RF39; family UBA660; genus Ventrenecus. The sequence continues at coordinate 4,730 of CAJLEF010000022.1, forward strand.
TCATTTTAAATTGGCCTGATAAAAAGAAAATAAAAGACCTCTTCTGGATTCACTTTAAAGGTGCCTTATTAGGACTTATCCTTTATCCTGTCGCGATTTACCAAGTTTTATTTTCTTCGCGTGGTATTGTTGGTCATGAAAATATTGCTAAAACATACTTAGAAATGCTCACCTACTTCATTCAAAATATTTTCACAAAATTAAATTTAAATATTATTTTAAGTATTATCTTAGGTATTAGCCTTATTTATGTAGCTTTTAAAAAGAAACTTTTTAAGCAAAAAGAATTTCATTTACTTTTACTACCTCTCATTCTTTCTTTACTTGTAATCTCCAAAATTTCACCTTTTTTAGGAGATAGTTTTACCTTCCGATATATAATGCTACTTTACCCTCTTATTGTTATTTTAATATTCTATATTTTAAGCTTTATTAAAAGTAAAAAGTTTCCAGTGGTATTATTAGTAATCAGTATTTTACTAGGAGTATCAGGAATGATTTTAGAACGTCCAACTTACTTATATGAAGAGTATCAAGAGTCACTTGATATTGCCCAAAATCACAAAGATGATAATATCATTTATGTTGTGGATAACGATTTTACCTTTTTAAATGCTATGCCTGAATTCTTAATTTATAAAAAACATCTTATTATTGACATTAATGAAAATGATTTAGAACAAATAAACGCTTTAAAAGAAGTAAGTCAAGATAACGAAGCTATTTTATGTATTAAAAATTGGTTAGATACTGAGAAAATTAAAGACGATATTTTAAACAATACTGATTTTACAAAAGCAGAACTTATCTCGAATGTTTCTGGAGATGTTTTATCTACCTATTACAAATTAACAAAATAAGCCATGATATAAAATAAAAATCCACGCCTAAAAGACGTGGTTTTTCGCTAAGGCCTATAAGGCCC
>CAJLEF010000023.1 GCA_905205665.1 uncultured Bacillota bacterium
AGGCTTAAAAAAACTAGATTACTCTAGTTATAAATAGATACCAAAGGGATTATGATTTAGGCGAAGACTATCGGATAAGGTAGCCATAAATTCTGAATTTGTTGGTTTAGCCCGGTCATAATCAATACTATGACCAAATATTTTATTCATAACATCATAGTCAGCACGATTCCAACTTACTTCTATAGCATGACGAATAGCTCTTTCTACCCTTGATGGCGTTGTATTATAACGACTTGCTATTTCAGGATAAACTTCTTTCGTGATACCACCAATTAAAGAAGCTTGTTCATATAACATAAGAATACCTTCTCTTAAATATTGATAGCCTTTTATTTGAGATGGAATTCCTAAATCGTGTAGTAATTCAGACACTTTTAACTGTAAGGCATGATTAGCTTTTTTGTTTTCATATAATTCATTAGAAGCATCCACGACAACTTCTTTAATACGATCTTTTAAAGAGCTTAATTCACAAGGCTTAAGCATTAAATAATCGACATTATATTTATTAATCATTTTAATCGTGTATTCTTTACCATAGCTCGATAAAACAATAACATGTTTATTAATTTTTAAATCTTTTAATTCACTTAAAATAGCTAAGCCATCTTTTCCTGGTAAAATAAGATCCATTAAAATCACATCAATTTCACTTACATGACTTTTAACATATGGTATAACATCTTTGCCATTTTGAATAACATTTAGAATGCTGATTTCGGTGTTTTCTACAAAATAATTTTGTACTTCTTCAGTAAATTCTTTACTATCATCTACTACTAAAGCATTAATTTTTTTCATTTTTTTCTCCCTCTTTATACACCACTACAACTAACACAATATAATCGTATCAAAGATTTCGTCGAATTTAAAGGGAATGTATTGTCTTGTTATGTCTACTTGTGTCTAATCGTGTCGAATTTCTTTAAGTTGACATAAATTTGATATTTTATTGGCAAAACTACCGATTAATAAACCATCAATATTTTCGTCTTCTAAGTAGCTTTTCATATTACTCCTAGAAAGACCTCCTCCATAATATAAAGGAAATGTATAATGAAAATAATCATTCATTTTTAAACGTAATTCTTTAAAAATATTATTAAGTTCATTAATAGGTAAAGCCTTTTCTTCACCAATTAAAAAAGAAGGTTCATATATCACTACAATTTTAGAATAGTATTTAGGTGATACATCTTTTAAAAACACTTGTAAATGCATCATTAAAACTTCGCTTGTATATTGATAATAATACTCTTCTAAAGTACCTGTAATAATAAGATAAACTTTTAAATTATTTTCTAAGCATTCTTTTATTTGGCTTTCTACTTCATCTGGTCTTGTTCTACTTTCAAAATGGTTAATCAAAACACCTTTGACATCTAAACTTTTTAAGGCTTCAGCACTTGTGCCACCTGTCACTTTATTTTTTTCTCTAGGACTTACATATTGACTAATTAAATCATAATGAGGACTATGCATTAAAGGAAGATAACATGTAGCAGGAGCAATACTTAAGTTAGCTAAAGATTCTTTTTCTAATTCTTTTTTATACGCTATCATTTCTTGTAAAGAATGATTCATTTTTAAATTAAATATCAAGGGTTTCAATACTACTACCTTCTTCCTTTATAATATCTAAGGCAACCAAATGTCCTTTGGCAATATATTCTAAAGTAGCGCCACCGCCTGAAGAAACATAGGTAAAGTAATTACCATAACCTAATTTTTTGACACTAGAAGAAGCATCTCCTCCACCTATAATTACATTTTTTCGACTTTGAGCTAAGATATTAAATAATTCTTTTGTACCATTAGCAAAGCGTTCATTTTCATAAAAGCCAACCGTACCATTTAAAAAGATAGTTTGACTATTTCCTATAATACTTGCAAATCTTTCTAAGGTTTTATGCCCAATATCTAAAATAACTTCATTGTCTACGACTTTATCGACTCTTTTATATTGAATATAATTTTTATCATAAGTGCTACCTACGATTACATCTAATGGTAAAACAAAT